>CALWVW010000007.1 GCA_944385075.1 uncultured Oscillospiraceae bacterium
GGTGGCGCCTGTCCACCTGAAAACGGGCAACTTATAAATTAAAGAACGACGATAACGTAGTTCTCGCCGCGGCTTAATGCGGCCGTCTGACCCGGAAGGACCACGAGCCGGGATCAGGCGTCGACTAGTGGTGCACGTGCGTACGCAAAGCTTTGCGCGTACCATGAATCATGAAGCTCACCCGACCGGATGGCGTGACGGCTTGCCGTCCGGAAGGGGAACAGGGAGAGCAAGACTTCCGCAATAACCGTCTGCGCCCGGAGAGGTTCCCATGAATGCGTTTTCGGACGGGGGTTCAACTCCCCCCGCCTCCACCACGTCGGAGCAAAGTCCGCTTTGCTCCGACGTCTTTTTATGCCTATGGCAAAAAAGACGTCATCCGCCCGCTCCCTTGCTCCTCCTTTCCAACTGCGACCCACTTCGTTGGGCTCACAGTTGGTGTGCCGCCCTGCGGGCGGCATTTTTCTCTATATTGAGAAATATCGATTTTAACCGTCCCGCCCAAAACGAAAGGCACGACTTTCGTCGTGCCTTTCGTTTTGGATTCCGCGGCCTCTGGCTACTCCACCCTTCGGAGATTTCAATCCTCGGGCGGGCAAAGCCCGCCCTCCGGAAATTTTTCGCTTCGCTCCGAATTTACGCCGCACTCGCGGCGCGGCCCAGAAGAGCTGTTGGGTGGTATTCTGTTCACAGTCACAAGGCTGAAAAGATCGATTTTAACCGCTCCCTGCAAAAAGAAGGACATGACCGCAGGTCATGTCCTTCTTTTTGGATTCCGCCGCCCGGAGGGCGGCGGAGCTCCATTCACTTGTCCAGCTCGCAGAACTTCTGCAACATCACCGCCGTCTGGGCGCGGGTGGCCCGGCCCTGGGGGGAGAGGGCGCTGTCGCCAGTGCCGCTGATGATCCCGGCGTTCACCGCCCAGTCCAGGGCCTCCAGCGCCCAGCCGGAGATCCGGTCATAGTCGCCGTACTCCCGGAGGGCCATGCCGCCCCCCGTCAGGTCATAGCCCATGTTCCAGGCGTACTGGTACAGCATCACCGCCAGCTGTTCCCGGGTGATGGGGTCGTCGGGCCCGAAGCGGCCGTCGCCGTAGCCGCTGGCGATCCGGAGGGCGGAGGCCCAGCGCACCGCCTCGCCGTACCAGGCGGCGGGGGCCACGTCGGCGAAGTCCATCAGGTAGTCCACCTGGGGACTGCCCGCCAGCCGCCACAGGATGGTGACGATCTGCCCCCGGGTGGTGGTGCCGCTGGGGCTGAAGGTGGCCTCGCCGGTGCCGGCCATCAGGCCCTCGCCGTAGACGTACTGGATGGCGTCATAGGCCCAGTGGTCCTCCGGCACATCGGAGAAGGGGAGGGGCTCCGGCTCGTGGCTCTTGTCGTCAATGACCACGGCGTACTGGCTGGCGTGGTCCATGCGGAACTCCGCCCTGCCGTCCCGGCCGATCCGGGCGGCCTGTTGGAACTCCAGCTCCCGGCCCTTTTCGTGGTAATAGTACAGGTTGGCCCAGTACCCGGCGTTGTCCCGCCCCAGGGGGGCGGCGAGGGTCAGGGTGAACCCGAAGGGCCCGTCGTGGGAGAGGGTGAACTGCACCGTGCTGTACTCGCCCGTGATGGCGTTGAACACATTCACCGGGATGCCCCGGCTGTCCATGCTGACGCCCAGGTCCAGGTCGGAGAGACCCGTGTCCGTGGGGATGTCCTGGCCGTTCACCGTCCAGCTGACCCCGTCCTCCAGCTCAAATTCCACGGTGACGTCCTTACCGGCCACCTCCTCAAAGATCTCGCCGGGGACCTCCGTCTCGTCCCCCATGTCGATGGTGATGGTATCGCCGTCCTCCGCGTCCCCCAGCTCGTCCCGGATGTCCTTCCAGCCGTCGGAGTGCCCGGTGCTGGGGCCGTCGTCCCTCGCAGGGCGGTGGGAGCCGCCGGAAGAGGGCTGCTCAGCTACGGCGGGTGGGGTGTTGGTGTAGCCTCCGCCCTCCTTTTGGTACACCACGCCGTGGTCGTCGTCCGGCACGGGGAAGGGATCCTTGGTCGTGCCGTTGTCCAGGTTCTGCCTCCAGGGCGCGGTCTCCGTGCCGGCGGCCGTGCCGTTGAGCAGGTACGCCACCGCGCCGGACTCCAGTTCGGCGCTGGTCTTGTCTGTGGCGTCCCCGGTGCCGCTACCGATGCCCTCCTCACAAGTGTCCTCCCGATAGTAGCAGTTGGTGACGGTGGCGATGTTGTTGCCGCAGACGCCGCCGATTTTGGGTTCTTGGTCGCCCGTGGTCGTGGCGGTGACGGTGCCGGTGTTCAGGCAGTTGGTGACGGTGCCGAAGGTGGTGCCCACGGCTCCGTCGTTGCTGCCGTTGTCGCCGCAGATGCCGCCCGCGTAATGAAGAGAGCCACTGCCGTCCATGGTGACGGTGCCGGTGTTCAGGCAGTTGGTGACGGTGCCGGTGTTATACCCGCACACGCCGCCGGCAGTGGAAGAGTAGGTGCCGTTGGCGGTGACGCTGCCGTCGTTCCGGCAGTTCTCGATGGTGCCGCCGCCTTGGTTAGTCCCGCACACGCCGCCGGCAGTGGAAGCGCTGACGCTGACGCTGTCGCTGACGGTGCAACCCGTGATGGTGCCGCTGTTGGTTGCGCAGATGCCGCCGGCGGTGCCGCCGTTGTTGCCGGCGCTGCCGGGGCCGGGGTCATCGGCGGTGTCGCCGCCGATGCTGTCGCCTTCGCCGCCGGCGGACACGGAACTGTCCTCCACGTTCAGGTCCTGCACCTTGCCTTTGGTGTCGATGGCGCTGAACAGGCCCGCGACGGCTCCCCCCGCGCTGTTGCTACGATTGCAATACAGATTGGAGATGGTTTTGCCGTTCCCGTCAAAGGTGCCGGTGTAGGCACCGCTGTCACCGAGACCGATGGGCTCCCATGAAACCAAGTCGTCGTCTTTGGGATTGCCGTTCTTGTCTAGCAAGGTCTCCAAGTCCCCATAGATGGTGATGTCTTTCATCAGTTTGGCATCGGCGGCGGGGTTTCCCGCCCCCTCGCCGTTGCTCCCGTTGACGATGTCCCGGAAGGCCGCCAGTTCCACCTCGTCGTAGATCAGATAGGGGTTTCCCTCCTGGTTGCCCTCCACCGTCAGCGGGACCTCGGCGGCAAGGTATCTCACTCCCGTTCCCTCCAATTCGTTTTCCGAGAGGGCGGTTTCACTAAGCTTGCCCAAATACCGTTGCTCCTGATCCGGTCCATCCTGGTACCAGATGTACCTGCCTGCCTCGACGAGGGTGAACTTGCCGCCCGGTGCATTATAAAAATCAGCGGCGGCCTCTCCGGCGCTATTCCCGTAAATCGCGCCGCCCTCCATCGTAAAGGTGCCGGCGTTGTACACGCCGCCGCCCAAGCCGATGTCGCCGGTGGTTCCGTCGCCGGTGGCGGTGTTGCCGGTGATCTCCACATTGGCATTCTCCTCAATGGTCACTGTGCCGTCCTTTTCGACGTAGATGCCGCCGCCGTTGGGGGCGGTGTTGCCGGTGATCTTCACTTTATCCTGGATGGTCAGTTCGCCGTTCGCTTCGACGCGGATGCCGCCGCCGTTGGTGATCGTGCCGGCTTGAGACGCATCTGGGCCATTCTTGATCGTCAGTTTTGCACCCTCCGAAACGGTGATCACCGTGCCGTCGGTATCCAGCGTCCAGCCGTTCAGGTTGATGGTCCTTTCTTTTCCTTCAGGAATGGTGAGCGGGTCCGGGCCGTCGGGGTCATCGGAGCCGTCGGGGTTTTCGGAGTCGTCGGGGATGCGGGGTATATCGCACTTCAGGGTGATGTCGGTCTGATCATTAATCGCATCCAGTAGTTCCTCCCAATTTCCCACATTACCGGAGCCTGCCGAGGGGGTTTCGCCTTCGTCGGGGTCGGGGGGGGGCGACAGTGCTTCCGCCGTCGGCGGCCCAGGCCGCCGCGGGCAACAGGGTCAGGCACAGGGCCAGGGCGAGAGAGATGGACAAAAGTCGTCGTTTCATAGAATAGCCTCCTTATCAGACGGGGTCAAAGGGTTCGGTATGGGTATGGGTACGGGTATGGGTACGGGTATGGGTATGGGTATGGGTATGGGTATGGGTATGGGTGGGACCCATACCCGAAGGGGCTATAGCCCCTTCGGAATCATTTTCTTCCTTATAATTATGGCAGAGCCCCCGCCCCCCGAACAGAGTGCGGGGCAAATTTCGGCGATTTTTTTGGCCTCTGTTGCGATATTGTATGACAAATTTTTCAATTTGACGCTATCTTGCCGGGTACAAAGCGTTCCCGCTACCCCCGCCGCCTGCGTCGGCCCTCTGCCTTTCCCTGGGAGAGAGGTCCGTAGGGCGGGGGCTTGCCCCCGCCGCCTGTGTCAGCCCTTTGCCTTCCCCTCGGGGGAGAGGCCCGGGCGGCGCGTCAGGGATGCCGCGCCCTACAGGGTCGCATCACCGACACCCGCCGCACCACGGGGATGCGACCGGGGAGGCGCGCCTTAAGCGGATAGCACGGACGGCCCTCTGGTTACCGCTGCACAGTGGCAACGGGCGGGAGAACGGCTTGGTGTCAGAGACCACCCCGCGCCGGTACATTTCCGCCAAGCTCCCGAATCAAGCTCTCCCGTAAACGGGGGCCCGGGGGTGTAGTGACTATGGACAGGCCACATCCATATCAAAATGGATGTGACCTGTCCTTCGGAACAAACCCCCGGCGATCTTTTCGCCCCTTTTGGATCGCTCCAAAAGGGGCTCGCCGCCGGGGCGGCGAAATCCCCCCAAATCAAACGGTACAGTGTAAAACCGGCGGGAGGGGGCAAGCCCCTCCCCTACGGGGGCCAAAGGGTACAAATGGGACGGGCGGGTCTGGGACCCGCCCCTACGGCGGCACAAAGGACATAAAGGTCCCACGGGCGTAGGGGCGGCCTTTGGTCGCCCACAGACGGCGCGCCCAGTGGTCGCGCCCTACAGAGCTGCGCCGCCCGACACCCGCCGCACCACGGGGGAGCACCAGTGGAGGCGCGTCTAAGCGGGTAGAAAGAAAATTCCTCTGTCCTATGCCGCACAGTGGCAACGGGCGGGAGAATGGCTCTGTGTCAGAGACCACCCCGCGCCGGTACATTTGCGTCAAGCCCCCGAACCAAGCTCCCCCGTAAACGGGGGTCCGGGGGCCGACTCCCCCTGTCAGGGGGAGATGGCCGAAGGCCAGAGGGGGTAGGGTAGGCGACTAAGAGCACCACTTGGTGCTCGCCGGAGCCGTCCCCCGGCGATCTTTTCGCCTCTTTTGGATCGCTCCAAAAGGGGCTCGCCGCCCGCTGGCGGCGAAATCCCCCCAAAATCAAACGGTACAGTGTAAAACCGGCGGGAGGGGCAAGCCCCTTCCCTACGGGGGTGCGTCTTTCGTGCACCTGACGGCCTCGGCAGGCGCAGAAGCAAGGCGCGCCGAGGTCGCGGCCCAGGTCGGCCTCTCTTGCCTCTTCGGGGCAATTCACCTTCTGTCCCCGCCGGCCCGCCGGACGGTCCTCTGCCTTCCCCTGGGGGAAGGTGGCATTTGTAAATTGACAATCTCTGCCTGTTCCTGTATGATGTTTCCCATAGTCCACCCGCCCCGGCCAACAGGAGGAACCCGCCATGCCCGCAGATATGAAACCGACCATCGCCCAGGCGGCAATGCGCCTTTTGATGGAAAAAGACGTCAAAAAGCTGACCGTGAAGGACATCGTGGAGGAGTGCCACATCACCCGGCAGGCCTTTTACTACCACTTTGAGGACATCCCGGAGCTGTTCCGCTGGATGCTGGAGCAGGGGACCGACCGGATGCTCCGGGATGTGCTGTCCCAGGAGACCGCCGAGGAGGGGCTACGCCGCTTCTTTATCACGGCGATCCACGCCATCCCCTATGTGAAGCGGGGCATGGACAGCAACTACGGCCCGGAGCTGGAACAGCTGTTGCGCCAGTACACCCAGCGCTTTTTTGACCGGGCGGCGGAGGAGCGGAATTTCTACGCCGGCTCCTCCCCCGCCGAGAGCAGGCTCATCCTGCGCTACCACAGCCACGCGATCATGGGCCTGCTCCGGGAGTGGACGGAGGAGGATACCGCCCATCTGGACGACATCGTCCGCACCGTCTGCCGCCTGATGGCGGACGGGATCCAGCCCCAGGACCGGACAACTTGATATACCCCTTGTCAGTTTCGCCGGAGTGTAAAAATTTTTTACACTCCGGCCTTTTGTGTCTAGACACAACGGGAATTGTGCGAATTGCGGAGAGTGTTCCTCGCTCTATAATAGAGACCAGAAAGGGGGCGGAGACATGGCACATGAGATCCTCTCTGTCAAGCTCTACGAACTGGAGGAACAGCTGTCCCGGCTGAGCGGCCGCATCCACCTCAGCGAGACGGCCGGCCACGACCAGCTCCGGCAGGAGATCAGAGCCCTGTCGAAGGAGTGCGAGGAGACCGAATGGACCCTGTGGGAGAAGTTGCGGCTGTCCCGGGCGGAGGTTGTGGCGCCCTTGGCAAGGACCTATGGAGCGATCGAACAGCTCATCCAAAAGACCAAGTCGGAGCTGGAGACCCAGGCGGCCGGTCGGGAGGGCGGCGAGGCCGCGGCGGAGGAGAAGATCCTTCTGGCGGAGTACGCCCTGGATTTTGCCCTGGAGGCGGCCAACCGGGCCCTGTTGCTCTCCATGGAGGCCATCGACGCGCAACTGACTAGCCAGGAACAAGAAAGGAGCCTGTCATGAAAGAAGTCAAATCACCCAAGAAACCGCTGATCTATTACTACAGCATCGTTCTGCTGATCATCCTGCTGTTCAATCTGCTCATCACCCCCATGCTCACCCGGAACCAGGTGGTGGAGGTGGGCTACGGAACCTTCATGGACATGATCGACGACCGGAGCATCGGGGTGGTCCAGGTAGAGGACGACCAGATCCTGTTCACCGACAAGGACGGGGCGGTCGTCTATAAGACCGGCCCCATGGAGGACCCCACCCTGACGGAGCGGCTCCACGACGCCGGAGCGGAGTTCACCCGGGTGATAGCGGAGCCCGCCTCCCCCCTGTGGACCTTCCTGCTGACCTTTGTGTTGCCCATCCTGATCTTTGTGGGGCTGGGGCAGTACATGAACAAGAAGCTGATGGAGCAGATGGGCGGGAAGAACTCCATGGCCTTCGGCATGGGCAGGAGCAACGCCAAGGTCTACGTCCAGTCCACCAAGGGGATCAAGTTCGCCGACGTGGCCGGGGAGGACGAGGCCAAGGAGAGCCTGGCGGAGGTCGTGGACTACCTCCACAACCCCCAGAAGTACAGCCAGGCCGGGGCCTCCATGCCCAAGGGCGTGCTATTGGTGGGCCCTCCGGGCACCGGCAAGACCATGCTGGCCAAGGCGGTGGCCGGCGAGGCCAACGTGCCCTTCTTCTCCATGTCCGGCTCGGAGTTCGTGGAGATGTTCGTGGGCATGGGCGCGTCCAAGGTCCGGGACCTGTTCAAGCAGGCCAAGGAGAAGGCCCCCTGTATCGTGTTCATCGACGAGATCGACGCCATCGGCCAGAAGCGCAACTCCGGCAATTACGGCGGCAACGACGAGCGGGAGCAGACCCTGAACCAGTTGCTCACCGAGATGGACGGCTTTGAGGAGAACACCGGGGTCATCATTCTGGCGGCCACCAACCGGCCCGAGTCCCTGGACCCGGCCCTGACCCGGCCCGGACGCTTTGACCGGCGGGTGCCCGTGGAGCTCCCTGACCTTCAGGGCCGGGAGGCCATCTTGAAGGTCCACGCCAAGAAGATCAAGGCGGCGGAGGACGTGGACTTCCACACCATCGCCCGCATGGCCGCCGGCGCCTCGGGTGCAGAGCTGGCCAACATCATCAACGAGGCCGCCCTGCGGGCGGTCCGCAACGGGCGCACCGTCGTCAACGAGTCCGACCTGGAGGAGAGCATCGAGGTGGTCATCGCCGGCTACCAGAAGAAGAACGCCGTCCTCTCCGACCACGAGAAGCAGGTGGTGGCCTACCACGAGATCGGCCACGCCCTGGTGGCGGCCAAACAGACCAACTCCGCCCCGGTGCAGAAGATCACCATCATCCCCCGCACCTCCGGGGCCCTGGGCTACACCATGCAGGTGGAGACCGGCGACAAGTATCTGATGACCAAGGAGGAGATCGAAAACAAGATCTGCACCTACACCGGCGGCCGGGCCGCCGAGGAGGTGGTGTTCGGCTCCTACACCACCGGCGCCTCCAACGACATCGAGCAGGCCACCAAGCTGGCCCGGGCCATGATCACCCGGTACGGCATGAGCGAGGACTTCGACATGGTGGCCATGGAGACCGTCAACAACCAGTACCTGGGCGGCGACACCTCTCTGGCCTGCTCCCCCGAGACCCAGCGGGAGATTGACCAGAAGGTGGTGGAGGTGGTGAAGGCCCAGCATGAGAAGGCCAAAAAGCTCCTGCAGGACAACCGGGGCAAGCTGGACGAGCTGGCCAGGTTCCTCTATGAGAAGGAGACCATCACCGGCGACGAGTTCATGGCGATCCTGACGGGAGGCGAGAAGCAATGAGGAGACGCTCTGGATTTGGCTGGCTGGAGCTGGCCATTGGGATCATTCTGATCGCGCTGGGCGTGCTGGCCTTCGCAAAGCCGGACCTGGCCCTGACCAGCCTGGTGTTTGCCTACGGCGTGGCCGCCGTGGTCATGGGCGTGGCGGATATCATCCTGTATATCGAGGTGGAGCGCTACACGGGCTTTGGGCCCGTCCTGTCCCTGATCGCCGGGATCCTGTCCGTAATGTCCGGCGTCATGCTGGTGGTGTACCCCAGGACGGGCGTGGTGGTGCTGACCGTGCTGTTCCCCATCTGGTTCATCGCCCACTGCATCTCCCGCCTGGTCCATTCGGGCCACATCCGCTTTGTGGGCGGGAACGGGCTGTACTACTTCACGCTGGTCGTCAACATCATCGGCCTGATCCTGGGCCTTATGATGTTCATGAGCCCGCTCCTCACCCTGACAACGATCCGCTATTTTGCCAGCCTCTACCTGATCCTGCTGGGCATCGACAGCGTGGTCATGGCGTTCAGCCGCATGGGGACGCGGTGGTAAAGCGGGATCTGCGTCTCTGGATGAGAACCATATTCCCCTGTAAGGAGGTTTCACGTGTTAAAGTTGCTTCGTAAAATGCGGCGGCGGGAGTGGGGCATGGCCGCTGTCTGTACCCTGCTGATCTTGGGGCAGATCTACTTCGACCTGGCCCTGCCCGATTACATGAGCGACCTCACCGTGCTCATCGAGTCGCCGGAGAGCGCCATGTCAGACATCCTCCGCACCGGCGCCGAGATGCTGGGGTGTACCCTGGCCAGCGCGGTGCTGTGCGTCATCTGCGGCTATCTCACCGCCAAGGTATCGGCCGGTTTCAGTTATACCCTCCGGCAGGAGGTCTTTTACAAGATCGCGGACTTCGGCCAGCAGGAGATGATGGCGTTCTCCGTGCCCAGCCTCATCACCCGCACCACCAACGACATCACTCAGGTGCAGATGCTTCTGTCCATGGGGCTACAGATCCTAATCAAGTCCCCCATCATGGCGGTGTGGGCCATCATCAAGATTATCCAAAAGAGCTGGACCCTGTCCGCCATCACCGCGGGCTTTATCCTTGCCCTGCTGGTCATGATGCTCGTGATCCTCGGCCTGGTAATCCCCCGGTTCCGCAGGGTGCAGAAGTTAGTGGACCATATCAACCTGCTGGCCCGGGAAAATCTCACCGGCATCAATGTGGTCCACGCCTACAATGCCGAGAACTATCAGAACGCTAAGTTCCTCAAAAGCAATGAGGAGCTGATGCATACTCAGCTTTTTAACCAGCGGGCCTTTGCCTTCCTGATGCCCGGTGTCACCTTGGCCATGAACGCCCTGTCCCTGGTGATCTACTGGGTGGGGGCCGTTATTGTCAATGATGTGCCGGCCGCCGACACGGCCGTGCGGCTGGTCACCTTCGGCAACATTGTTGTGTTCGGTACCTATGCCACCTATGTCATCATGTCCATTATGATGATGGTCATGATCATCATGCTTATGCCTGCGGCCCAGGTGTCCGCCCAGCGCATCGGCGAGGTGCTGGATACCCGTGTGCATCTGAAGCAGGGGAATTGCTCCGACTCCCCGGAAACAGGCACTGTGGAATTCAAAGATGTGTCCTTCCACTACCCCACCTCGGACAAAGACGTGCTGGAGCACATCAGCTTCACCGCCCAGAAAGGCGAGACGGTGGCTTTCATCGGCGCCACAGGTAGCGGCAAGACCACCCTGGTGAGCCTGGCCGCCCGGTTCTACGACGCTACGGCGGGGCAGGTGCTGGTGGACGGGGTGGATGTGAAAGACTACACCTTCGACGCCCTGTACGACCGCATCGGCTATGTGACCCAGAAGGCGATCCTGTTCTCCGGGGACATCTGCAACAATGTGCTCTTTGGCGAGAGCCGGGGCGGCAATTCGGACGGCGACGTGCGGGAGGCCCTGGATCTGGCCCAGGCCAGTGAATTTGTGGAAAAACTGCCCCAGGGCATCCGCGCTCCCATCGCCCAGGGAGGCTCCAATGTCTCCGGCGGGCAGAAGCAACGGCTGTCCATCGCCCGAGCTCTGGCGAGAAAGCCGGAGATTCTGGTGTTCGACGACTCCTTCTCCGCCCTGGACTACCGCACCGATGCAAAGCTCCGCGCCGGCCTTGCCCGGGAACTGAAGGATGTTACCAAACTCATCGTGGCCCAGCGCATCGGCACCATCCGGGACGCGGACAAGATCATCGTCCTAGATGAGGGGAAGATCGCGGGTATGGGCACCCACGAGGAATTGATGCGGACTTGCCCGGTCTATCAGGAGATTGCCCGGTCCCAGCTTTCCCCGGACGAGCTGGGCGCGTAAGGAGGGGGATTCCATGCCAAATCTGTCAAGCCGGATGGCTCCGGTATCCAAGAGCAAGCGGGGCATTCTGGGAGTTCTGCGGGAGCTGACCACTTACTCCAGCAAGTTGAAGGCACCCATGGCCGTGGCCCTGAGCTTTGCCGCCGTCGGCGCTGTCCTTACCATTATCGGTCCCAGCTTCCTCAGCCAGATCACTGACCTCATCGAGTCCTCCTTGGGCGGGGAGATCGACCTTGACGCTATCGGCCGGGTGGGGATCATCCTGCTGGTGATTTACGGCCTTAGCTTTGTCTTCACCTATGTGGAGCACTACATCATGGCCACTGTCACCCTGGACCTGTCCCGGAATCTGCGGCAGGACCTGTCCCAGAAGATCAACCGGATGCCCATGAGCTACTTCAACACCGTGTCCCACGGTGACATCCTCAGCCGGGTGACCAACGATGTGAGTACTCTACAACAGGCCCTGGCCAACAGCCTGCCCTCCATTATCAGCGCTACGGCCCAGTTCGTGGGTTGCCTCATTATGATGTTCGTCACCGAGTGGCGCATGGCCCTGGCCGCCGTTGCCGTGACGTTGCTGGGCTTTGTGCTCATGGTTGCTGTGATGCTTCGCTCTCAGAAGTACTTCACCGCCCGGCAGGTGAACCTGAGCACCCTCAACGGTTACATCGAGGAGATGTATTCCGGCCACGACGTGGTGCGCATCTCCCGGGCCAACGACCAGATCAAGGAGACCTTCGGTGGCATGAACGCCGCCCTCTACGACGCGGAGTGGCGTAGTCAGTTCCTGTCCGGCATCATGCAACCTATGATGAACATCGTGGGCAACCTGGGCTATGTGGCGGTGTGCGTCCTGGGCGCCGGCCTGGCGATGGCCGGGGAGATCTCTTTCGGCATCATCGTGGCCTTTATCCTCTATGTGCGTCTCTTTACTTCCCCCCTGAGCACCTTAGCCCAGGGGATGACCCAGATGCAGACGGCCGCCGCCGCCGGCGATCACATTTTCGACTTCCTCCATGCCCGGGAGCTGTCCGACGAGACCGGTAAGCAGGGGACACTCAAGCACGTCCAGGGCGAGGTGGAATTCGACCATGTGCGGTTCAGCTACCCCGACAACCCGGACAAGGTCA
The DNA here is from genome assembly GCA_944385075.1 of uncultured Oscillospiraceae bacterium. Lineage (GTDB taxonomy): Bacteria > Bacillota > Clostridia > Oscillospirales > Oscillospiraceae > Lawsonibacter. Next base: position 12,048 of record CALWVW010000007.1, read on the forward strand.
TCATCAAGAATTTCTCTGCCCATATCCTGCCCGGACAGAAAGTGGCCATCGTGGGCCCCACTGGGGCGGGCAAGACCACTATGGTGAACCTGCTGATGCGGTTTTTTGAGATCAACAGCGGTAGTATCAAAATTGACGGGGTCCCCACCTCCCAGATGACGAGAGAGGACGTCCACAACCTGTTCAGCATGGTGCTCCAGGACACCTGGCTCTTTGAGGGCACCGTCCGGGAGAACCTGGTCTACAACAAGGCCGGCGTCACGGAGGAGCAACTGGTGCAGGCCTGTAAAGCCTGCGGCATCTATCACTTCATTGAGACGTTGCCCCAGGGCTTCGATGCGGTGCTGGATGACAGCATCGCCATCTCCGCCGGGCAGAAGCAACTGCTCACCATCGCCAGAGCCATGGTACAGAACAACCCCATGCTCATTCTGGACGAGGCGACCTCGTCCGTGGACACCCGTACCGAGCAGATCACCCAGAGGGCTATGGATCAGCTCACGGAGCACCGCACCAGTTTCGTGATCGCCCACCGGCTGTCCACCATCCGCAACGCCGACTTGATCCTGGTGCTGAAGGACGGCGACATCATCGAGCAGGGCACTCACGACGAGCTACTGGCCAGGGGCGGGTTCTACGCCGACCTCTACAACAGCCAGTTTGAGAAGGCGTCCTGATCCCCGGGACGGGGGAGAAAGGAAAACAGAAAGGCGCTTGTATATGGACCCGATTTTTCTCTTGACCACGCTGGATCAGAATTATCTTCCCCAGCTCCAGGTATTGCTCACTTCCATTTCAATGAACAACCCAAAGGATACCTTTGTCCTGATCCTGCTCCACAGCGGCATCCCAGAGAAGGCTATGGAGGGAGTGTGCCGGCAGTGCGGGGAATACGGGTATTCCTTCCTGCCCATCCGGGTGGATGACGCTCTGTTCCAGGGGGCCCCTGTCACCAGGCAGTACCCCAGGGAGATGTATTACCGGTTGCTGGCCTCCCATTTCCTGCCAAACCAGATCAAGCGGGTCCTCTATCTGGACCCGGATATTTTGGTCATCAACCCCCTCCGGCCCCTGTGGGAGACGGATCTCCAGGGCAATCTGTTTGCCGCCGCCGCGCACACAGGGGTGACCGAGCTGGCCAACGGCGTCAATCAGTTGCGGCTGGGGACAGAGCAGGACTACTACAACTCCGGCGTCCTGCTGATGGATCTGGAGGCGGGGCGGCGGGAGATCGTTGCCCAGGAGATCTTTCAGTATGTGGAGCAACACCGCAAGGAGCTGATCCTGCCCGACCAGGATATTCTCAACGCCCTATACAGCGAAAAGATCCTCCCTCTGGAGGATGCGCTATGGAACTATGACGCCCGCAACTACTCCAACTACCTGCTCCGAAGCGGAGGCCGCTATGACCTGCGGTGGGTGATGGAGCACACGGCTATCCTCCACTTCTGCGGGAAGGAGAAGCCCTGGAAACCCAAGTACATCCACCGCTTCGGAATCCTGTACCAGCACTACGCCCAGCTCACCCGCCGGGCCTGGGGGATCACGATATAGCCCTGTCGATCCTGAGCTGTCTCCGGCAGAAAATACCTTGCTTCATCTTTGCCTCAGGGTCGCGGTACAGATGGCCAGAAGCCGGGAAAAGACAGGAGGCATTTCTGACCACGCCTTCAGCCACTGAGTGGTGTGGAGACCACGAAAACAGGGCCTCTCTGGAGCAAACTCCAGAGAGGCCCTGTTTTTAGAATTTGCCTGATTTGACCCTTTTACCGGTCCAGCTGGCAAAACCGCATGAGTATAGTGGCCACCTCGGCGCGGGTCGCGGTGCCACCGGGATCCAGGATGTTGCCCGGCTTGCCGCCGATCATGCCGGCGTCCACCACCCGCTCCATGGCGGTGCGCGCCCAGTCGGAGATGGCGTCGTAGTCGTGGAAGCTCCGGGCCGCCGCGCCGTCGTGGCTGGTGTCGTAGCCCTTGTGGACGGCGTAGGCGTACAGCATCACCGCCATCTGCTCCCGGGTGATGGGGGAATCGGGGGAGAAGCGGCCGTCTCCCACGCCGCTGACGACCCCTTCACTGGTGGCCCAGCGGACGGCCTCGGTGTACCAGGCGTCGCCGCTGACGTCGGTGTAGGTCATGGCGTAGTTGACCACCGGGCTACCCTCCATGGCCCACAGCACCGTGGCCATCATGGCCCGGGTCAGATTGGCGTTGGGGGCGAAAATGGTGTCGCTGGTGCCCGCCATAAGGCCATGCCGGTAGACGTAGGACACCGCGTCGTAGTACCAGCTGTCCTGGGCCACGTCGAGGAAGGGCAGGTCCGTGTCGCTCTCGGGCCGGAAGGAGACGGCGACATTCACCGGGCTGGACGGCATGGAGAAGGTGTACTTGCCGTTGCCGGCGTCTGTGAAGGCCACGGCATTCCCGTTCCGGTCGGTGACCGTCAGGGAGCCCAGCACATAGCCCTCGTCGGGGGTGACAGTGAGGGTCACCCGCTGTCCCCGGCTGGCCCGGGTGGGGCTGGCCGTGACGGCGCCGTTGTCCACACTGCCGGGCAGGTTGACCGGGTACCGGGTCACGCTACTACCGCCGCCGCCACCGCCGCCGCCGCTACTGCCGGCGCCGTGGACGGTGAGGGTGTAGATCTTGTCACCGATGGTCACCACGATGTCGGTGGTGCCGCGGATGGACACTGTGTCACTGCCGCCGCCGGTGAGGGGCTGGCCGCCGTTGATGATGACGCTGTCGGCGCCGTCCCCCGGGATGGCGGTGACCACGGTGTGGTCGATCGCGGTCGTGCCGGGCAACTCATAGACGTACTGGCCGTCGATGGGGGTACCGGTCTCATCGACCGCCTGTGCAAAGTCGCCGATGGTCACGGGGAGGCCGTCAAAGACCAGAGTGTCCTCCCCGGCCACCGCCGCGTATACTACCACCCGGCTCCCCTTAGCGCCGAAGGTGATGTCCTGGGCCGCCGTATCCTCCCCGGACACATTAGAGATGGCGGCGGTGAGGGTCTGAGTGTCCAGCACGTTGCCGTTCCCGTCCAGCAGGGAGGCCACCAGAGTGCCGGAGTTCAGATCCTTGAGGGAGTTATTGGTGAGGGTGACCTTCGCCGTGGAGGTGGCGCCGTCTGCGCTCTCGCCCTGCACCACGTCCAGGGTGGCCCGCTGGCCGGTGCGGGCGTAGAGGCCGGTGAGCTGGACAGCGGCCTGGTTGTCGCCGGTGGCGTACTCGGCCATGACCTTGTCCTTGTCATCCTTCACCCGGACGTCGGCGTAGAGGTACACGCCGCTCTCCGGGACCTCCTCCTTGTCCAGGTCGCTCTCCACATAGTCCTTCAGGTCGAAGGTCACCAGCAGGGCCAGGCTCCCCTGGTCGATGCGCTTCAGGGCGTCGCCATCGAGGGTGACGGTAGTCCCGTCTCTACTGAGGGACACACCGCTCTGGTTTCCGGACAGAGTGACTGTGGCGGGCGTGGCGCGCTTGGAGTCGGTGTAGAAGGTCAGCTCCACCGTGCGGCCGCTGGCGTCCGCCAGCTTGGCCGCCGCGCTGTTGTAGAGGGTCACCAGCACGTCCCGCTCCCCCTCTTCCTCCCGGACCACCCGCATGGCGGAGATGCCCAGATCGTTGTAGTCCAGATAGAGGGTGCCATCGGACAGCTCATTGTTGTCGCTGTCAGTGACGGTGTAGGTGGGATTCTCGATCGGATCTCCCGTCTTGTACATCACGGTGACCGGGGCGCTCTCGCCGGGGTCCAGCTCACTGGCCAGGGTGGCGGTGTAGCCATCCACAGTGACTGTAAGTCTGGTCAGCTGGGAGGCGCCGGTGTTGCGGAGGGTGAAGACCACCGGGGTGTAGGAGCTGATCTGCAGATTCTCATAGTCTACGGCGATAGCCTCCACCTCCACGGCCTTCTCCGTGATAGTCCCGCCGCCGGTGAGGAGCTGGTCGGTGTCCTTTGCTACAGGCTCTTTGTACCCGGGAATCATCTCCGTCTCCTCCGGGTCATACCAGGTGCCGAAGATGTAGGCGTTGACCTGGCCGCCGATCTCCTGCCAGGTGCTGAAGGAGTTGGCCAGGGTGCGGTTGGGCAGGGTGATGAGGGCCTGGGGGGCGGAGAGGCGGGTCTCGCCGCCGATGCCGCACAGCCGGACGCCGTAGAGGACGCTGTGGTCGGCCGCGCCGGTGTCGGGGTCGTTTACCACCTGGGGCCACACCAGGGTGAGGCCCTCCACATCGCTACCCGCCGGCCGCTTGGCCAGACGGAAGTCGGCGCTGATGACCAGGCCGCTCCCCTGGGTCATGGCGTTGACGCTGGCGGGTACGGCCAGCGCTCCGCCGGTGTGGGGTTGCCCGTCGGCGTCCACCGCCTGGAGGCGGATGTCGCCACCGCCCTGGGTGCTGTACCAGGCCAGGAGGAAGTAGTCCTCTTCACCCTTGGACACCGCCGCCACCTGGGGATTGGTGTCGATCTCCGTGTCGTTGGTGAGCACCACCAGCTCACCCAGATCGCCGTTGGATTTCACCGTCCGGTAGGCTAGCTCATAGCCCTGATAGGGCTCGTCGTCAGGATTGTCGGACCCCCGGTCCAGGATAAAGGCCACCAGGGCGGTGCCGTCGGGGAGCATGGCGGCCTGGATGCCGGCCACGGTGCCGGTGGAGCCGTTGTACACCATCCGGGCGTCGTCCCAGCTGTTGCCGTTATAGAAGCTCACATAGATGGCGTCCTGGGTGTCGAAGTTCAGCAGGCCCTCGCCCTCGTCCCCCGGATCGGAGGCGTAGACGCTCCGCCAGAACACCGCGGCATTGTCGCCACCTACCACGGCCACCGGGGCCAGGTCGGGGGAGGTGTTGACGGTGAGAGCCTCGGTGTCCCAGCCCGTGCCGCTGGTGGTGGCCACCATGATCTCGGTGCTGTTGAGCAACTGCTTCTGCTCGTCAGGGGAGAGCGCGTCATACTTGTCGCTCTCGTCGCCGGTGGGGGAGTCCTTGGTCGTCAGCTTTTCGGTGAGCCGCACCCAGGCGGCCACGGAGAAGGCTTCGGTGCCCGCCAGGGAGGGGGACATATCGCCGTAGCCGTATTTGCCAGCGTTGTCGGTGTCATCCCCATCGTGGATGGCAGTTCCCATCGTGCCGACTTCACCGGCAAAGATGCGGCTGTCGTAGAAGCTCTCGCTCCCCTTGTCGCTGATGTAGACGGACAGGGAGCCGTCGTCGTTCACCGCCGGCTCGGAGCCGGGGTTGGCGTCCTCCTGCACCGCTGTGGCCTCGTCATCAAAGGTCGGGCTCCCATCCCACCGGGCGGCGCTGTTTTTGGCGTAGGCCGCCAGATAGGACCGGCTGAGCAGGGTGGCGGGCCCCATCCGGAAGCTGGCGCCGTCGGTGTCGTCGTCATCCTCGTGGATGCCCCAGTAGTCGGCGATGTCGCGGTAGCGGTTGAAGGTTTGGCTCCATTGGAAACTGCCGGAGCCGATCACCGTCTCATAGGAGATGAACAGGAACTTGGCGTAGAACTTGATGCCCACCTCACCGATGACCCCCAGCGCCTGGCCGTTGAGTTGCTTGTCCTGTTGCAGATACTCCCGGGACAGGAAGGTGTTGGTGGAGTCGCCGCCCAGCTCGCCGTACAGGCCGATCTTCAGGGCCAGGATGCTGTAGTCGAAGCCGAAGCCGCCGAAGGCGTTGATATAGCCGTTGAGGCGCAGGGTGGTGAGATAGTCGTTCACCGACTCCCGGCCCCGGGCCTCGGCGGTCCAGGTGGCCAGGGTGTCCTCGTCCTGCTGGCCGGTGTAGACGGTGGCCGCCTGGAAGTCCAGCTGCAGGGCGATGCCCGCGGCGAAGGTGGCGGTGACGGGGATGGGGCCCACCCAGGCGTTGAGGTTGGCCTGGAAGCTGAGACTGCCCCCGGCGGTCATGCCGCCGCCCGTGGCCCGGAAGACCCACTCCTGCCGGTCGGTGTCGTAGTAGAACTGCCCCTCGTAGTAGCCCTCCAGCTGGGCACCGATGTCCAGACCGGAGTTGGAGCCGCCGATCATGGCCGTCTGGATGTCGTCCATCGGGTCATAGGTGCCCTTGGCCATGCTACTCAGGTCATTGACCGGGGGGACACCTACGCCCCACTCGGTGTCCAGCAGGGAGTAGTCGGTGGACACGCCTTCCTCGCTGTAGTCGAAGTCGCTGATGTCCAGACTGTTATAGCCGCCCCAGATCAGGGCGTTGAACACGGTGTTGTCCTCAGTGGGGGTGATGAGCACCTTGAACATGGGACTGCCCACGTCCTGGAGTTCGTTGATCATCCCGGTAATGTCGCGGCTGAAGGCGTTACTTACCTGGTTGTTCCGGAAGGAGAAGTCGGCGCCCTTCGTGCTGACGCTCCCCTTCATCTCCACCAGCAGGGCGGCGGCGTCCGTGTCCACCAGGTCCACGCGGGTGAGATCGGCGGCCTGGAAGGACATGGGCACGTTCCGCATGAGCTCGCCGTTCTGATAGACGCTGGCCCGGAGGTTGGCGGCCTGTTTGCCGCCCAGCCAGCCGGAGTCGGTCATGGTGGCCTCGGTGAGGACGGTGGTGTTGGTGACCACGGGGATGGAGGCGAAGGGGAAGGTCTCATCGGTCACCGTCTGCTGGGGCAGGGCGGCCCCGGTGTCCCCGGTCATGGAGACGGTGGCCTCCCCGTCCCGGGTCTCCACGCCCCAAAGCATGAAGTGGCTGGTGAGCTCGGCGTACTGGAAGGTGCTGTTGGGGCCCACCTTGCCGGTGGAGCCCAGCACGTTCCGCACCTGGGGCGCCTCGTCCGCCGCGGTCTTGCCGTAGGTCACGGTCTGGGCGGTGAGGAAGGGGGTGTTCTCCTGCCCCGCCGGCACCTCCTCCAGCAGGACCACGGCGCTACCGGTGCGCAGGATGCGGTCGGCGGACATGGCCCCCTGGATGTTCACCAGCATGGGGAAGTAGTCGCTGGTGTCGTCAAAGCGCAACTCGAACCAGTAGTCCAGCGCCGCGTTGGTGAGGGGACCGTTGTACCCCTCGGCCTCAAACTGGGTGGCGTCCAGATACACCGTCAGCTTGCCGTCCCCATCGGTGGTGAAGCTGGCGCCCTGACTGCCCGGGACGGGGGTGCTGTTGACGCCGGTGGAGATGGTCACGCCGTCGCCGCAGTAGTGCCCCTCCAGATAGACGCCGCCACGGATGGTGACGCTATCCTCGTAGGGGGTGCCGTCGGGCTCGACCAGGTAGAGCTCCGCCTGGGCGGCGGGCACCAGGGTGATGGTGTTCAGGGGGTAGAGCTGGAGCTTGGCCGCGTCCCGCTCGCCGCTGACCAGGGTGCCCTGGAGGATGGTGCCCAGCAGGGGACTCTTGTCATCCCCGGAGCGAAGGCGCACGTCGCTGTGGATGCCCTCGGGCTCGTAGAGGGCCAGCAGGCCGTCCTCATTGGTGGTGACGGTCTTTTCTTTCCCCGCGCCGTCGGTATAGGTGAGGGTGGTCGTCTGGGCCGGGGTCACCTGGAACAGGTAGAGCTGGTCCCGGAGGGTGTCCACGCTCACCGTGACCCTGTCGGACATCCCGGTGGCGGCGTGGGTGGCGGTGACGGTGGCGGTGCCGTCGATGGTGGCGGAGACCGCCATCTGGGTCCGGGGCAGGTAGGTGGTGTAGGACAGGTCCAACACGTCGTCCCACAGGCCGCCCTGCTTGTAGTTGACGGCCACGTCGGCGTCGCCCGCGTTTTCGGCGGTCCATTCGATGCCGTCGCTGAAGCTGCTCCAGTTGTAGTCGTCGGCGTTGATGCTCACGTACTCGATGAGGCCCAGCTCCTGCCGTAGCTCCATGATGGTCTTGCTGTCTTTGGGGGGTTTTTCGGGGTCGTTCACCACCGCTTCATTGCTCAGGGTGATGCCGTTCTCCTCCGGCGGTTGCCCGTCCACCAGAATGGACAGGGCGTCACTCTTGTAAACATAGATCACGATGGAGTCGGCACTGGGGGTGAAGTCGTCACTCCCGGACACGGTATTCTCCGTAAAGGTGATGGTGTAGGTGTCGTAGAGGTCGTTATCCTCCACAGGGCTTGGAGTGAAAATGACCTGACCTTCTCCAGAAACAGAAGAAGTATTTAGCCAGCTACCGGTATCCTCAGCCGTGGTGCCCCCCACCATGCGGGTGACGGACACGGTGCCGGTGGCGGCGGAATTGTTCGTAATGGAGTAGTCCAGGGTCAGGGTCTCGTCGTCCCGGATGGAGGTCTCATCCGTCGTGATCCTCATCTGGGTGGGAGGCGAGAGGACTGTGAGGGAGGCGGAGGCGGTCAGGTCGTCCTGGCCCTCCACCGGGTTGTCCAGGGTGACCTTCACGGTGTACTCGCTCTGGGGATAAGTGGCGGTGAGGGTGCCCCCATCGACGGTCAGTTCGGTGCCGCTTGTGGTGCCTTCATAAGTCGGCTCTGCATCGCCGTCTTTCGTGATGGTGACGGTAAAGGTGTGCTCCTGGCCCGGATAGAACACCAGGGCGTTGGTGACCCACTGCACCGTGAAGGGGTCGCCGTCCCGGATCATGGAGTCCTGGGCGTACTGGGGGATGGACAGGGTGAGCTTGTCCCCCGGCACCACAGTGAAGGTAATGGTGTCGCTTCTGTTGTCGTCGGTCTCATTCTCCCCCGTCGTACCGTTGTCGGCGGTAAAGGTGAAGGTGACCGGGCCCACCTTTTCGCTGGTGGGGGTGATCTGGGCGAGGGTGGGGTCGTCTTCATCGGGGGTGATGGTGGCGATGTCCGGGTCCAAGCTGGACCAGGTGCCGGTCTTGCTGGTGGTGTTGTCCGGCGTGAACTCCGCCTGGAGCTGGGGGAAGGTCTCGTCGTCCAGGGCGATGGTGTACGTGCCGTCCTCGCCCTGCGAGACGTCGCCCACCACGCTGATGGCCACGCTCTCCACGTCCACCTGGGCGGCGATGGTGACCGTCTGGGTCACCCGGTTGACGGTGACCCACTGGCTGCCGTCGTTCACCTGGAGCTGGACGGTGATGATCTGTTGCTCCTCGGTGCGCTCCACGGTGTAGGGGGCCGCCATGAAGGTGAAGGTGTCGTTTGCACCCTCTGCCATGGTGACGAGGCGGGGGTTAGTCGTGTCGCCGTTGATGATCAGACGCATCAGGTCAGTGTAATTGCCTTGGCTGGAAAAATCGCCGTAAAGGGTCTGGTATTCTTCGTGCTGCTTGGCGGTGATTTCAAAGGTGATTTCGTCGTTACCCTCATCATAGTCGGCGGTGAAATCCTCCACCGCGTTTTTCAGCAAGGGGGTGTCCAGCGTAATGCCGTCGATGGGCTCGCCGTCCACCTCTTCCGCGTTGTTGTCAAAGAAATCGGTGATGCCGGTGACGCTCTGTACCGTGAGGGTGCCGCTGTCGATCTCCTTGACCTCGTACAGGAAGCTGATGAATTTGCCGTCGCTGGAGCTGTGCAGGTCATCCAGCAAATCGTATGGTTCATTATTGATGGTCACGGTGGCATTGTCGTCCACATGGATGTACTCGTCGGCGGTGATGGTGATGGGCACCAGGTCGCCGCTCTTGTATTCCCCCGCCGGAGCGGAGATGGTGAGGGTGGGTTTGGTGTTGTCGTTTACCAGGGAGATGCTGGCGTTGCTGACATACCCGATGGCATTAACTACATTGTTGTTCCTGTTTGTTTCATCATATGTGGTCGCCTCGGGATCATTATAGTAGTATGCATAAAAAGTGGTGGGGAGATGGGTGAGTATTGTGCTACTGGTGCTACCAGGTTTCGCATTGAATGCGTTAAATGAAATTATTGTAGTCTTGGGGTTAGTGGAATCAGAAGATGCCAAATTATTGATTGGGAAACCGGTTCCGGAGTTCAAATCTGTGGTAAAATTATAAGTTTCTACTACAGCATTGGCATAATTGAAGATTTCTATGGAGGACGTGAGCGGAACATTTTCGGTATTTGAATGCCGCAGGGTGGCGGTGATACGGAAGCGTTGGCGTTGGTCATTAATTAAAGCTTCGCCCCTACAGGCCTCCAGATAGGCGATGGTCTTGTCCAGCGAGAAGAAGTCCCCCTCTGCAACTGCCGCGTTTATATCGATCAAATCGAAGCCGACGACGCCAGTCATATTAGCAGGCTGGTATTCGGTTTCCTCCCCACTGGCCTGTGTCCACTCGCTGACGAGAGTAGGCATAGTGACCGTCTGGCTGAAGAAGAGGTTATAGTTCTCCAGCTTATTGCCGGTGCTGTCCTCGAAGAGGAAGCCCTCCGGCTCGTAGAAGGATACGCCGCCGTACAGGTCGCCGAAGGAATATTCCGCATACCCGGGAAGGTCGCCAATTTCAATGTCTGGGTCAGGGGCATGAGAAAGCTGGTTTTGATAGGACACATAGAGATACAGACCATTATTAAGGGTCTCTGTTACCTCATATTCAAGAGTATATTCCTGATTCGGACTAGTGAGGGCATCTTCGACGGTAGTAGTTATAGTTGCGGTCTCTGACCCCACGGCGGTCAGCTGGTTGGAGTCCGAGAAAGACCCTGTGGCGAAACCGACAACGATTGAGCCACTACTCGAATTATCCAGCGCTTGAATGGCGTCCGGGATGGCAAGCTTGAACTTTACTTGGAAGGTGTCGCCCGCAACAAGCGGAATACTACTGTTGCCTGACGAGATGTAGGCGGCAGAGTAATCAAAACCGTATGTATCACGAATTTTTTTCGTGCCGGTCGCCCCAGCACCACCTGCTCCGCCGCCGCCCGGGGGGTAGCGGACAGGGTCAGCCCCTGGGTCTGGAGCTGGTTCAGCAGGCTGTTCACGTTGTCCAGGGCCTCGTCCTCAAAGGTGCGGCCGGAGAAGTAGTGCTTCTGGAGATACTGGATCTCCCGCTCGATGGCGATGACGGTGGCCAGGTCCCCCAGGGTGATGGGCACCCCGTCCACCTCCGCCACCTGGGACAGGTCGGTGTCCGGGTCGTCCAGCAGGGCCTCCACCTCCTTCAGGGTGTACCGCTCCCCGTCCAGGTCGATGGTCCGGTCGGTGACCGGCTCCCCGTTCTTGTCCAGCAGGCCGTACTCCTGCAACAGGTCGTAGAATTCCCGGGCGTCCTCCGGGCCGGCCAGCTCGGTGAGGGCGTCCAGCAGGGCCTCGTTCTGCCGGGGGCTGTTGCCCACCAGCTCGCCCACCGCGGCGTAGGCCGTCCCGGGCAACAGGCCCATGGTCATGACCGCGCTCAGAGCCAGGGCCAGAAATCGCTTCTTCCAATTTCTCATCGTGCTCCTCCTTTGTCGTGTGTCCGTTCTCGCCCGGGATGGGGCCCCATCCCGGAGACGGGCGATCGCCCGTCTCAAACCGATTTTCTGTTTTCCCGCCCGTCAGCCGCGCCGGCGCTGGGCCCTGTGGCCGCACACGCCGATGAGGGAGTCGGGGGCCTGCCGGTAGTGGCGGCAGGAGCCGCAGTCGATGCACCGGCTTCCGTCCGCCGTCTCCCCGTGGGGGCAGGCGTCCTCGATGGTGAGCATGATTCGCTCCCCCGCCGGGGTATACACCGGGCACTCCTGCAGGTCGGGGTACTCCTCGATCTCCCGCCCGGTCCGCTGGTCATAGCGCAGAGGGACGTCCAGCACCGCCCCCTCGATCTCATGGCGTCTGGTCTTTTCCATGCGCCCTCCTTTCGCCCCGGGTCGCGCCCGACAGAGCCGCGCGCCTCCGCCGGAGAAATAGAATGTTACAGATATACTCTACCATATGGGGGCGGTTCTGCCATCACCCGTTTGGGGGGGGTAAAATGGGTAATGCCCGCGGGGAAAACCCGCGGGCATGGGGGGTGAGACCGGCCTCCGCCGCCCCCGCCGGGGGCGGTGGCCCGGGGCGCGGCGCGCCCGGGATTCCATCGGCGGAGGACACTTGACTGCGAAAAAGCGACAGAGATGGCCTGTTTGGAGGGGCCGGGAGGAGCGGTGTATGCGCCGGGCGGCCGCCCGGCCCGCCCAAACGGGGGAGGGCGGGGGAGGCCCGGCAACGGGGCGGCGGGCGCTACGCCATTCCGCAAAGAGGGGGCGGGGCGGCGGAAAAATTTCCGGGCCACTATGCGCGATCCCCCCATTCCGCGCGGCCCGGCCGGCAGGTGCGGAATAGGGGGATCGTGGTGGGATAGGGCCTGCCGGGCGGCATTTATCCGCCCAGCAGGCCCTGATCAAAGGCGAACAGGGCCGCGTTGATCTCAAAAATATTGTAGTTGCCCCGGGCGATGAAGTACTCCACGATAGCGTCCAGCCTGCTGGCGCGGGAGAGGGCGAAGCCCGCCTTTTGGAGCAGTTCCCGAGTCTCCTCCAGGGGGAGCTCCAGGGCCACGGCAAGGGCCAGGGCGGTGGACTTGGAGGGCCGGTAGTGGACATCCGAGCGGATCTGGGAGAGGAGCCCCCGGTCGAGGTTGGCCCTTCTGCAACACTGGGCGTCGGTGAGGCCCCGCTGGCCGATCTGGCGCAGGAGCATCTGGGAGAAGCTCTCGCCCGGCTGGCCCGGGGCCTTGTCCGGACCGCCGGGGGCGGGGGTCCGGAGGTCCGGCTCCCCGGGACCGGCCAGATGGGCGGCGATGCCGGCGGACAGCTCCTCGCCGATGGTATAGGTGGCCCGGTCGAAGATCACCAGATAGACCAGCATATCGTGGGCGAGGAGGAAGGCCCCGATGGTGTCCACCGCCACTTTCAGGGCCCGGTCCTTGGGGTAGCCGTATACCCCGGAGGAGATGAGGGGGAAGGCCACCGTCTCGCACCGGTGGGCCAGGGCCAGCTCCAGGGAGGAGCGGTAGGCGGAGGCCAGCAGCTCCGGCTCCCCGTGTGTGCCGCCCCGCCAGATGGGGCCCACGGTGTGGATCACGAATTTGGCGGGCAGGCGGTAGCCCCCCGTGAGCTTGGCCTGGCCCGTCTTACAGCCGTGGAGGGTGCGGCACTCCCCCAGAAGCTCCGGCCCGGCGGCCCGGTGGATGGCGCCGTCCACGCCCCCGCCGCCCAGCAGACTCTCGTTGGCGGCGTTGACGATGGCGTCCACCTGCATGGTGGTGATGTCGTTTTGGACCAGAAGAAGGGGCATAGGGGGTACCTCCGTAATTTTGATACCGCTATGATACCACACCCCGCGGCGCGCGGCAACGGGGCGGGGGATATTTTGCCCCGCGGCGGCGCGCGGAGCCGCCCCAACGGGGATTTTGCGGCCTCCGTGGCAACTGGTGCTTGTGATTCTCGGGCGAATGGGGTACAATCAAGGGAGAAACCAAATTTGAAGGAGGTCATTCCCATGCGCAAGAATTTTGGGGCCGAGCCCTGGACCTATCCGCAACCGGTGTTTATCCTGGCCGCCTATGGCGAGGACGGCACCCCCAACGCCATGAACGCGGCCTGGGGCGGGATCAGCGACGACCGGGAGCTGTCCCTGTGCATCAGCGCCGGACACAAGACCACCGCGGACATCCTGGCCCGGAAGGCCTTCACGGTCAGCATGGCCACGGCGGAGCAGGTGGTGGCCTGTGACTATGTGGGGGTGGAGTCGGGCAACCAGGTGCCCAACAAGCTGGAGAAAGCCGGCTGGCACACCACCCGGTCGGAATTTGTGGACGCCCCGCTCATCGACGAGTTGCCCATGGCGGTGGAGTGCCGGCTGGTGAGCTATGCCCCGGAGAGTTGCCGCCTGGTGGGGGAGATCGTCAATGTGAGCGCCGACGAGTCGGTGCTGGGCCCGGACGGGAAGATCGACCCGGACAAGCTCCAGCCCATCACCTTTGACCCCATCCACAGCGCCTACCGCAAGCTGGGGGAGAAGGTGGGCGACGCCTTCCGGGACGGGCTGAAGCTGAAATAGGCGCCCTGCCGGAGCGGCGGCACCCGGGCCGGAACTGCGTGATCTGTGAGGTGTGGTATTGTGAAAATCGCCATCTGTTACTACTCCCGGCACCACGGGAACACCCGGAAGGTCCTGGAGGCCCTGGCGGGGGAGGGGGAGGCGGACCTGATCGACGTCACCACCCGCCAGGCCGTCCGGCTGGAGGGGTATGACCGGATCGGCTTTGCCTCCGGCGTGTACTATGGGAAGTTCCACCCCAGTGTCCCGGCCTTTGCCCGGCAGTATCTGCCGGAGGGGAAGCCGGTGTTCTTCCTGTGCACCTACGGGGCCTCCCGGGGAAAGAGTCTGAGGGAGATGGAGGCCGTCGCCCGGGAGAAGTACTGCCCGGTGTTGGGGGCCTTCGGGTGTCGGGGCTACGACACCTTCGGCCCCCTGAAGCTGGTGGGGGGCATCGCCAAGGGGCACCCCAATGGGCGGGACCTGGAAAACGCCAGAAAATTTTGGAGACAGATGAAGGACAGCCTGGGCTGAGCGCCCAGGCTGTCCTTTCTCTCTGTCACTTGGCCCAGCAAACCACCGCGTCCCGCAGGAAGCGGGCACAGCCGGGTACGGCCTTGTCGTAGTAGGCCGTGAACCTGGGGTCGTCCACATAGAGCTCCGCGATCCCCCGGTGCTTGTCCGGCTCGTACCGGTTCCCGGTGATGGTGAGCCACCGGCGGTGGAGGGCGGTGATGGCTTCGCCCTCTTCCCCCTCCGGGGAGAGGCCGGCCCGGACAGCGGCCTCCAGGCGGGCCTGGATCTCCTGCCCCAGCCCGGTCCACTCCCGGTACTGCTCCACCGTCAGATTCCGCAGGGCGCTCTGGGCGGCGCCCACCATGTCATCCCCGTACTTCTCCCGGGCCTCCTTGCCGTAGACCTGCTCATACCGGGTCAAAACCTGCTGTTTCAGCGCCTCGAACTTCTGCTCGTCGCTCATGATCTCCTTCCTTTCCTCGCATCGGATGGTGTCCCTGACCGATCGGATCAGGGCGTCCAGCCGCGCCCGCTCCCCCTCCAGAGCGGCCAGGTGGCTCCGCAGGGCGGCTGTCCGGTCAAAGGAGGGGTCGTCCAGACACTCCCGGATCCGGGCCAGCTCCACCCCGAGGGCCCGGTAGAACAGGATGTCCTGGAGCCGGTCCACCTCCGCCGGGCCGTAGTAGCGGTAGCCGCTCTCCGCCACCCGGCTGGGCTTCAGCAGGCCGATGTGGTCGTACCAGCGCAGGGCGCGGGTGGTCACCCCGGACAGGCGCGACAGCTCCTGAATGGAATATTCCATGCAGATCCCTCCTTCGGTCACAGTGTACCAGTTGACGGAGCGGCAGAGTCAAGGGGAAAGAGAAATTTTTTCAGCGGCGGGGCGGCTCTGCTGTAGAAGGAGGGCCGGCCGGTCACTCCGCCGCGGGTGCCAGCCCCTCCAGGGAGAGGGTCTGGCCCAGGAAGGAGAGAGAGGCGACCTGCTCCGGGTCGGTGATCTGATCCAGGCGGAAGATGAACCGCGCCTCCCCGGTGGTGGGGTTATAGCTCTGGCTGTAGGCGCTCCCCGCCCGGACCTCCCCGCCATCCGCCAGGGTGAGCACGGTGGTGTCCATCACGTCGGCAAACTCCGTCATCCCCCACAGTCTGGGGTCGTCAGGCTGGACCTGGAGGGTGAAGGCCACGCTGATGGGGGACAGGTACAGGTCGGTGAGGACCACCTCCTCATCCCCGATCCGGGTGGACTGCTCCAGCCGGTACTGCCGCCCGCTGTCCCGGTCGGGGAGGGGGACGGTGAAGGAGTAGGGCGCGTCGGTGAAGTCGGCGATGCAGTCCTCCCACCATTCGGCATTCAGCTCCCGGAGGGTGAAGGTCAGCTCGCCCCCCAGAAAGGGGGCCGCCGCTCCGCCGGGATAGGAGGTGGGCCCGCGGTGGTACAGGAAGGTGATATGGTTGTCCGCCGGGTTGCCGTCGGGGAGCACAAAGGCGCCGCTCACAAAGCCGCCGGGCCACCGCTCCTCTGCCCGGCCGGTCTCCACATCCCCTACGGCAAAGAGGGTACAGTTCTCCTCGGGTAGCGCCATCCCCTCCGGTCCGGTGAGCTCCACCAGGACGGCCAGGGTGTACCGGTCCACCAGCACTTGCTTCAGCTCCGCCGTCCAGCCGTTGTCATAGGTGTGGACCTGGTCCACCTGGACCACTCCGCCGGCGATCTGCCGGGCGTCCTCCGTTCCGGCTCCGAACAGGGCCATCAGCTTCTGGTCCAGCCCGGAGGCCACTGTGAAGGCACAGGCCAGCAAAAGGACGGCGGCGCAGGCGGCGGCCAAAAGACTCTTTTTCCACAATTTTACGGGCCGTGCGGCGCGGATCGCCTCCTCCTCCCGAAGGAGGCGGTCCAGTATAGCCTCCCTCTGCTCCGGTGTGGGAGAAAAGGACTCAAACAGGTCCCGCAGGTCACGGGTGCTCATAACCTTCCGCCTCCAGTCTCGATTTCAATTTCTCACGGCCCTGGACCAGCCAGGTGCGCACAGTGGACGGACTGCGCCCCAACAGGTCCCCGATCTCCTGGGCGGTGTAGCCCTGGTAGTAGTGGAGATAGAGGGCCAGCCGGTACTTCTCCGGCAGGGCCCAGATCTGCTCCCGCAGGTCGTCTCCCTCCGGGGGCGGGCAGGACAGGGTCCGCAGGGACTCCTCCCCCGCCCGGCGGGTCCGCCACCAGTGCTTCAACTGGTCCCGGCACTCATTTTTCGCGGTGACGATGAGCCAGGCCCGCTCGTGCTCCGGATCCCGGAAGGGCTCTTTGCGCTCCATCGCCTTGCGGAAGACGGTCTGGGCGGCGTCCTCCGCGTCGGGCACGTTTTTCAACAGCATCAGGCAGATCTGATAGACCATCCCCACATACCGGCGGTAGAGGGCGGCCGCCTCCTCCGCCGTCAGCGCGTATCCCACCGAAAGCCCCTCCTTCCTGTCTGTCCTCATTGTACACACGATCGAGCCGGGGGAAAAGTTGGAGGGAGAAAAATTTTTTGGCGCCCCCCTGTCTTTGACAGGGGGGCGCCAACTTGGTCCGGACGCCAGAAAAGTTTCGCCCCGCTCAACTTTTCCCCCGGGTGGATCGTGTAACCGAGCAGATACCGTCAAACAGATCGGAGGTCCTGCCCATGGGGCTTCATCTTCTGCACCCCTCCCCGGGCCGCGTGGCTCTGCTGGTCCGGCAGGCCGCGTCCTACGGCGCCATCGGCGCCCTGTCCGCCGGGCTGGACGCGGCCCTGTTCCAGTTGCTCACTGCCGCGCTGGGCTGGCGCCCCTGGCTGGCCAACCCGGTCAGCGTCCACCTGGGGATCCTCACCAGCTTTCTGCTCAACCGGCGGTTCACATTTTCCCGGCGGGACCGGACGGCCCGCCGCCTGTTGCGCTTTTACGCCGTGGGCCTGTTGGGGCTGGCCCTGTCTCAGGTGGTGCTGTGGGCCGGACTTGCGCTGGGCCTGGCCCCTCTGGCGGCCAAGTTGCCGGGGATCTGTCTGGCCGCGGCGGTCCAGTTTGGGATCAACCGGCGGGTCGCCTTCGGGCCGCTCCATGAGGAGGACAGAGATGGATAAGCTGTATATCGTCATCCCCGCCTATAACGAGGCGGCCAACCTCGAGTCCGTGGTCCGGGCCTGGCACCAGGTGGCCCAGACGGTGGGGGGCGACAGCCGCCTGCTGGTGGTGGACGACGGGAGCCGGGACGAGACCCCGGCCATCCTGCGGCGGCTTCAGACGGAGTTGCCCCGGCTACTGGTCCACACCAAGCCCAACGGCGGGCACGGTCCCGCGGTCCGGCTGGGGTACCGGCTGGCCCTGGAGGGGGGCGCGGACTATGTGTTCCAGACCGACTCGGACGGGCAGACCAGGCCGGAGGAATTTTGGCCCCTCTGGGATGGCCGCCGTTGCTATACCTATCAAATCGGCCGCCGGCGGCACCGGCGGGACGGCGCAGGCCGTTCCCTGGTCAGTCTGGGCCTGCGGCTGGTCCTTCTGTGCTCCTTCGGGACGTGGCTCCCCGACGCCAACACGCCCTTCCGCCTGATGGAGGGGAACAGTCTGGCCCGCCTGCTCCCCTGGGTGCCGGAGGACTGCCCCCTGCCCAACGCCCTGCTGGCTGCGCTCTACCGAAAAAGCGCTCTCCCCGGCCGCTTTCCTGATATCACGTTTCTCCCCCGACAGGGAGGGCGCAACCACATCCACCTGCCCCAGATCGTCCGGTTGGGGCTGGGGGCCCTGGGGGATTTCCGCCGGTTGCGCCGGACCATCCCCATTTTCGGCGGGAGGGGGCGCCCATGACCGCCCGCCCCCGGTGGTCCACCCCGGCCCTGTTGCTCTGGTCCGCGCTGGTCCTTCTGCTGTGCTCCGGGACCTCCCCCCTCTACGCCTTCCACGACTGGACCGACGCCAACACCTACCTGACCATGGGGCAGGGCCTGCTGGCCGGGGCGGTCCCCTACCGGGACCTGTTTGACCACAAGGGGCCCCTGCTCTACGTCATCTACGCCCTGGGGGCCGCCCTGGACCCGGGGGGATTTGCCGGGGTCTTCTGCCTCCAGTGCCTGTCGCTGGCCCTCACCCTGTACGGGGTGTTCCGGTTGGCGCTGTATCTGGGAAGTGCGCCCGGCCCCGCCCTGCTGTGCGCCTGCGCTCTGCCCCTCTTTCTCCTGTCCGCCGGGGTGTACTATCTGCCGGACGCCCTGGACTACGGCGGGGGGAGCGCCGAGGAGTTCTGCCTGCCCCTGTTCTCCCTGTCTCTCTGGCTGACCGCCCGGGGAGAGGGGCCGGAGGGGTGGACTCTGCTGGCCCTGGGCGGACTGGCCGGGTGCGTTGCGCAGATCAAGTTCTCCCTGTGCCTGTTCTGGGCGGGCCTGCTGGCCCCGCATCTGCTCTGCCTCCTGTTCCAACGGCGCGGGCGGGCCCTTGCCCGGGCGCTGGCCCTGTTGGCCATGGGCTTTGCGCTGTCCTGGTTGCCCTACCTGGCCTATGCCCTGCGCACCGGGAGCCTGGACGACTTTTGGGGCGCCTATGTCCTGTTCAACCGGGACTACGCCGCCGCGGGGGTGGACTCCCTCCGGGCATTGCTCCGCCGCGCGGCGGAGCAGACCGTCCGCTCCCTGAAAGGTGCTCCCGCCGTCTGCCTGGCCCTTCTGGCGGGGGCCTGGGGGTGCCGGGCGGCGGGGAGGACCCCCGGCCCCTGGCGGGCGGGGGTCCTGCTGTCCGCCGCCGGACTGGGGTGGGCCGTTTTCTCCGGGAGGACCATGCCCTACACCCTGCTCCCCCTTCTGCTCTACGCCGGGGTGGGGCTGGCCGTCCTGGCCGTCCGCCTCCCCGCGCCCCGCCGCCCCGCCCTGGCTACCGGGCTTCTGCTCCCTCCGCTTCTCCTGCTCACCGTCTCGGCCAACCGGATGCTTGTCCACAAGCCCATGTTCTTCTCCTCCGCCCCCACCTGCCAGGAGGCGGTAGCCGCCCGCATCCGCTCCGGGCCCTGCCAGGACCCCACTGTGCTGGAGGCCGGGATGCTCAGCCGGGGCTTCTATAACGAGCTGGGCCTGATCCCCCCGGTGCGGTTTTTCTATTTGCCCAACATCCCAGACGCCCTGCACCCGGAGATTCTGGATAGCCAGCTGTCCGCCATCTCCCGGCAGGCGACCGACTATGTGATCCTTCAGAGCGGCAACCCCGACTTGTCCGAGGAGAGGCTCCCGGAGGACCCGCGGCAGGCCCAGCTCTTCCAGGCCGCCTTTCAGCAGTACCGGCTGGAGGCGGTGATCCCGGGCACCGGGGCGGTGGACCACCTGTTTTACTACCTCTTTCTGTACAGACCGCCCCTCTGATGGGGAGCGGTAAGGGGCAAAAACCGCCCGGCAACCCCAGTGGGGCTACCGGGCGGACCATATGCAACGAAAAAGGCCGCCCAGACGGGCGGCCTTCTGAATGTGCGTTGAAAAAACTTAACGCTTGGAGAACTGGGGGGCACGGCGGGCGGCCTTGAGGCCGTACTTCTTGCGCTCCTTCATTCTGGGGTCGCGGGTGAGGAAGCCGGCGCTCTTCAGAGCGGGGCGGTACTCCTCGTTGACCAGCAACAGGGCGCGGGCGATGCCGTGGCGGATGGCGCCGGCCTGACCGGTGACGCCGCCGCCGGTGACGGTGGCCACAATGTCCACCTTGCCCAGCTGATCGGTGGCGACCAGGGGCTGACGGACGATGAGCTTCAGGGTCTCCAGACCGAAGTAGTCGTCAATGTCGCGGCCGTTGATGGTGATGGCTCCAGTGCCGTTCTGGAACAGGTGGACACGGGCCACGGAGGACTTCCGGCGGCCGGTACCATAAAAATAAGGCTTTTTGCTCTTATACATGATTCAAATCCTCCTCTTACTCGGCAACCCAGGCTTCAGGCTTCTGGGCGGCGTGGTTGTGCTCGCCGCCGCAGTAGATGTGCAGGCGAGTCAGGGAGTTCTTGGAGAGGGTGTTCCGGGGCAACATGCCGCGGATGGCCAGCTTCATGGCCAGCTCGGGCCGGGTCTGCATCAGGGTGCGGTACTTGGTCTCCTTCAGACCGCCCACCCAGCCGGAGTGGGTGCGGTAATACTTCTGATCCAGCTTCTTGCCGGTCAGAACAGCTTGCTCGGCGTTGATGACGATGACGAAATCGCCACAGTCAGCGTTGGGGGTGAACTCGGGCTTCCGCTTGCCGCGGAGAAGCTCGGCGGCGAGAGCGGCGGTCTTGCCCAGGGGCTTGCCAGCGGCGTCCAGGACGTACCACTTGCGCTCGATGTTCCCCTTGTTGGCCATAAACGTGGACATAGGTGAAACCTCCATTTTCCTCTACTTATCGTTCAACCGGATCGGTCTATGAAAAAATGATCGCCCCTCTGTACAAGCGGAGCGTTTTGTATTATAGTACGGGGGTGGCCCGGTGTCAACGGATTTTTTCTATTTTTTTGAGAAATACTTTGAAATCTCTTGTTTTCTCTTGATTTCAAGCGAATACTCCTGATATCTCATTTTTGATTTTTATTTTTCTCCGAAAAAAGAGCGAGAAAATATGGCAAATGGCGGGCAAAAGAAGTGAAAAGGGGGACTTTTATGAACAAGATCCTATCCCTGACCCGGCGGTGTGTGGAGGACTATGCGATGATCCAGCCCGGGGACCGGGTGGCGGTGGGGGTGTCCGGGGGGAAGGACTCGGTGACGCTACTGGTGGCCCTGGCCAAGCTCCGGGAGTTCTATCCGGTCCCCTTCACGGTGGAGGCGTTCACCCTGGATATGGGGCACAGGGACGGGGCGCCGGGGATGGACTTTACCCCGGTGGAGCAACTGTGCCGGGAGCTGGACGTGCCCTACACCATATTAAAAAGCGAGATCCAGCACATCATCTTCGACCTGCGGCGGGAGAAGAACCCCTGCTCCATGTGCTCCAAGATGCGCCGGGGGGCCCTCCACGCCGCCCTGCAGGAGCGGGGGATCCAAAAGATCGCTTTGGGCCACCACTATGACGACGCCATCGAGACCTTCTATATGTCCCTGATCTTCGAGGGGCGGCTGTCCTGTTTTCAGCCGGTGACCTATCTGGACCGGACGGGGATCACCCAGATCCGGCCCCTTCTGTACTGTGGAGAGAATCTGATCCGCCACACGGCCCAGCGGCTTGCTCTACCGGTGGTGGACAACCCCTGTCCGGCCAACGGCAACACCAAGCGGCAGGAGATCAAGGAGCTGATCTACGAGCTCCAGGGCCGCTACCCCGGACTGAAGGCCCGGACCTTCGGGGCCATGCAGCGGCTCCCCCTGCCCGAGTGGGGGCCGGTGGAGCACCGCCGCCGCCCCCTGCCGGAGGAACTGGAGGGGTGAGCGAGGGCGGGGCGGCCACCGGGTGGCCGCCCCGCTTTTGCCGCGCGGGAGATTTTGGCGCCGAGGATTGACCGGGGGGCGCCCCCCTGCTACAATAGAGCGGTGAGCTTGGAAACCGAGCAAGAGAAAGAAAGGGGAGAGGACTGTGCGGGGACTGGGGACGATCATCAATGTGGCCTGTATCATCGCGGGCGGGCTGGCGGGCCTGCTGTTCGGGAGCCGGATCAAGGCGCGGATGCAGGAGACCCTGATGGCGGTGGCTGGAGTGGCCGTGGTCTTTCTGGGGCTGGGCGGCGCGCTGGAGTATATGCTGACCATCGTGGACGGCAAGCTGTCCTCGGGGAGCTCCATGCTGATGATCGCCAGCCTGGCCCTGGGGGCGGTGGTCGGGGAGCTCCTGGACATCGAGGGCTGGGTGGAGCGCTTTGGCGAGTGGCTCAAGCGCAAGAGCAACAGCGGCGGGGACAGCGGTTTTGTGACCAGCTTTGTGTCCGCCTCCTGCACGGTGTGCATCGGCGCCATGGCGGTGGTGGGCTCCATCCGGGACGGGATCTACGGGGACTACTCCATCCTGCTGGCCAAGGGCATCCTGGACGCCATCATCATCTGTATCATGGCCGCCTCCCAGGGGAGGGGGCCGGTGTTCTCCGCCATCCCCGTGGGGATCTTTCAGGGGGTGGTCACGGTGGTGGCCGTCTTTGCCGGCTCCTTCATGACCGAGCCCGCCCTGGACCGGCTGTCCTTTGTGGGCTCCATTCTGATCTTCTGCGTGGGACTCAATATCCTGCGGGAGAAGAAGATCCGGGTGGCCAACCTGTTGCCCACCCTGGTGGTGGCCGCCCTGTGGGGCTAGAGCGGGGAAATCCCGCCCGGCCCCTTGCATCGCCGGGGGAAACCGGATATAATAGGTGGGCCAAATCACACAAAAACCTGACGGAAAAGAGGAATCGCCGTGAAATTGGGCATCGTAAGACAGCGGCCTGATTTCATAAGTCTCCAAACATCCTCGCTGTTCCATAAAAGCCTACGGGCGCAGGCAATCACAGCAATCGGAGCTCATAAAGCTCCATATAGGTTTCTGGATCTCCCCGCCAAAATGGTACAATAATGGTACAGTAAAAGAGCAATACAAAACGGGAAAAAGAGCGTCATGTAGCAGACCACGGACCACAAATAGACAAATAGATGATCGGCCCGCCGGTTCCATTTGGAACCGGTGGGCCGAATGTTACAGCCGTTCACGGGTGGTCATCCTCCTATGAACGGCTTGTATAATCCCCCAAATTTTTCCTACCTGACACAAGAAGACCTTTCCCATGTCGGGAGGGCCGTACTTTGTCCAATCGCCCCCGCGCTTTGGTGTGGGAATCTCAACCTCGAGTCCGGGCCGCTGTCAGGCAACCAGCATTTTCAGCATGTACCAAAAAACAGCTACTGACCCTTGATACCGCTGGATTTTCTGTGGCTGGTGTTCCTGATTTACACCAAATCTACACCAATTCAGCGCTTGATAGGCAGAATATCAGCCCGCCGGTTCCAAAAAGAACCGGCGGGCTGATTGCGTTTTGTGAATGTTTTGGGTCAGCGTTACAGCGAACTGCAGTTGCGTTGCGGCGATCCGATCAACACCGGACACACCGCTGTACCAAGCATCGTACTCTTTCGATTCATGCACAGCGGGGATAATTCCCTTTGCTTCCATATGCTGCCCCATCTGCTTGAAATGGATCTTGACACCGGTCGATCATATCTATCCATAGGCTTGCTTCTGCCGTATGGCAGCCCACACCGCCTTGTATAATTGATCAAAGCGATCCCTGTTATTTCTTTTATCGTTCCAGGAAAGATCATGAATACACCAAGAGCCGGGCTGTTCCTGCAGATCCTCGCTCAGATACCACCAGTCATAGCATTCTTCCATGC
>CALWVW010000008.1 GCA_944385075.1 uncultured Oscillospiraceae bacterium
ACCGGCAGGGACTGGAAGACGGTGAGGGGCACGTCGCCGGTGCCCGGCGGCATATCCACGAACATATAGTCCACATCTCCCCAGACCACCTCCTGCCAGAACTGGGTGACCACGCCGGCGATGATGGGGCCCCGCCAGATGACCGGGTCGGTCTCGTGGGCGGCGATCAGGTTCAGGGACATGAGCTTGATCCCCCCGGCGGTGACGGCGGGGTCGATGCCCGCGTCGGTGCCGGTGGCCTTCTGGTGGATGCCAAAGGCGGTGGGGATGGAGGGGCCGGTGATATCGGCGTCCAGAATGGCCACCTTTTTGCCCCTGCGGGCCATGGCCACAGCCAGGCTGGCGGTGACGGTGCTCTTGCCCACGCCGCCCTTGCCGCTGACCACGGCGATCACCTTTCCGATGTGGGACAGGGAGTTGGCCGGGACGTGCAGGTCCCGGGAGGAGCAGTCGGCGCTACAGCTGGAGCAGTCGTGGGTACAATTTTCTGGCATGATGGGAACATCTCCTTCAAAATATTGGGTCTTTTGGGACAAAGATGATCAGCGGATCAGGGTGTTTTCCGCCGGGATCTCCTCCCGGGTCTCCTGGGCGGAGAAGTAGTAGGAGAGGATGTCGGCGGCGATGGCCCCCAGCTCGGAGCCGCTTCCACCGTGTTCCACCACGATGGACAGGGCGATCTCCGGATCGTCGTAGGGGGCGAAGCAGACAAAGACGGCGTTGGACTCGGTCTGGGCGCTCACCTGGGCGGAGCCGGTCTTGGCGCCCGCCTGGACGGGCAGGTCCCGGAAGCTGTTGCTGACCGAGCCCTGGGTGGTCAGGGCCAGCATCCCCGCCTTGACGGCCTCCAGATTCTCGGGCTGGATGTCGATGGTGCTGAGGACCTCCGGCTCCTGGGTGTACAGGACCTGGGTGAAGTCGCTGGATTTGACCTCCTTGAGCAGGTGGGTGGCGTTCCGGACCCCGCCGTTGACCAGGGTGGCGATGTAGTTGGCCAGCTGGATGGGGGTGACCTGGGTGTTCTCCTGGCCGATGGCCACCGAGAGCACGTTGCCGGTGTACCACTCCTGGCCCAGCTCCTCAGAGCGGGCCGGGCTCCCCACGGCCCCCTCCTTCTCCGCCAGCTCGAGCCCGGTCTTCTGCCCCAGGCCGAACCGGCCGGCGTAGTCGGCCAGGGTGTCGATGCCCACCTGGTAGCCCACCTCGTAGAAGAAGTAGTTGCAGGACACCTCGATGGCCTTGGACACGTTGATCAGGCCGTGCCGCAGGCGGTAGTCCCGGTAGTACCAGCACATGGGCTGAGGGCTGGACCAGCGGGTGTAGATCCCCTCGTCCTCGATCTCGGTGTCGGGGGTGATCTTGCCCTCCTCCAGACCGGCGATGCCGGTGATCATCTTAAATGTGGAGCCCGGGGCGTAGAGGCCCTGGAGCGCCCGGTTGTACAGGGGCTTCAGGGGGTCGCTGGCGTACTGGTTGTAGTTGGCGCCGTAGTTGGCCAGGTCGTAGCTGGGGTAGGAGGCGCAGGCCAGCACCTCCGCCGTGTCCACATCCAGGACCACGCAGGCGGCGCCCTCCACCTCCTCGCTGTCCAGGGCGGGCAGGGCGGAGGCGAGGGCCTCCTCCACATAGCCCTGCAGGCCGATGTCCAGGGTGAGCACCACATTGCGCCCCGGCTCCGGCTCGGACAGCCAGGTCTCGGAGACCACCTTGCCCGCCTTGTTCCGCTCCACGGTCCGGACGCCGGCGGTCCCCCGGAGGTAGGACTCGAAGGCCTGCTCCACCCCGTCCCGGCCCACGGTGTCGTTCATCTCATAGTCGGGCACCCCGTCCCCGTCCAGGTCCAGATTGGTGTAGTACTCCACCTCCTCGGGGTAGATGGAGGTCACCCGGCCCAGCAGATGGGCGGCGTACTGGGTGTGGTACTGGCGGACCGTGGTGGCCTCGATGATCACGCCGGAGAGGGACTGCTCCTTCACCCGGGAAATGAAGCCGATGTCCACGTCCTCCGCGAAGACGTACTCCGTGGCGATATAGATCTCCTCTGTGCGCAGGGACAGCTCATAGAGGATCCCGGCCACCGCCCGGGCGTCCTCCGGGGCCAGATCGCCCAGATTCAGGGCGGGGATGTCCTCTTTCGGGGCGGTTTTTTCGTCCACCGCCCCCTCCCCCTGGAGGGCAAAGGTGCGGCACATGGCGCCCAGAAGCTCCTCGGCGTCGGGGAGGACGTAGGGCTCCTCCTCCTGGGGCGGGGCGGTCTCCTCCTCCCCGCCGCCGGTGAAAAAGGCCTTGATCCGGTCCCACAGGCCGGGGCTCTCCCGGTCGGGGGGCGGGGCGTCCTCCTCCTCGGGCTCCCGGGTGGGGTCCTGCTCCAGCCAGCCCATGGCCAGGGCCAGCCGCCCCAGCCGGGTGAGGGTGCGCACCGTCTCCCCCTCCTCGTTCACCGAGGTGGTGTAGTAGGGGGTGCCGGTGGTGAAGGTGAAGGGGGCGGTCTTGGAGATGGGCAGGTTGTCGGTCCACTCCACCCCCTCCGCCCGGGCGGCCTCCACCAGGGCCAGCAGGATCTCGTTGCGGTCGTCCTCGTCGTGGCCGTCCTCGTCCCGGTCCTCCTCCATGAGGGAGAGGTCCAGGGTCACCTGATAGATCACCCGGTTGGACACCAGCACCTGTCCGTTCCGGTCCAGGATCTGGCCCCGGGCGGACTCCACGGGATCGGTCTCCACGATGCGGGTCTGGGACTGCTGGTAGTAGTCCTGGCCGTTGTTGATCTGCAGGTCGTACAGAGTGGCCCCCATCCCGGTGAGCATGAAGGCCAGCAGAAGCACAAGGGCCAGAGAGCGGCGCTGAAATTGTTTGTGTTCCATGGCGCGCCTCCTCTATGCCAGTCTGGTGCCGCCCACCCGGCGGTAGATGGCGCGGAACAGGAGCCAGAGCAGGGGGGTCCAGGCCAGGGACCAGAGGCACTCGGGGATGGCCACCTGGAGCATGGCGGGGAGGCTGGCAAAGTTGGTGAACAGGCCCCGGGCGATCCGAAGGCCGTCCAGCAGGATCAGCACCCCCGCAGAGCAGAGGAGATACCCCCAGAAGGACTGGCTCAGGGCGTACTGGGCCAGCGCCCCCATGGCCATCCCCGCCAGGGCCAGGCCAAATACCATCCCGCCGAAACCGGCCGGGTAGGCCACCTCCCAGAGCAGGCCCACGGCCAGGCCGAAGCCGGTGCCGGCATAGGCCCCCTCGGACACGGCGACCGCCGCCACAGCCAGGGGCAACAGCATGGGCGTCACGTCGAAGAGGGGGTAGCGGGGGAGCAGATAGGCGTCCAACAGCCAGACGGGCAACAGGCCCAGGGCGTAGATCAGCCATTTGTGGAACAGATCGCGACGGGTCAAGAGAAACGCTCCTTTTCCGGAGATATAGGTCCGGGGCGGACCTACTCCTGAATGGTGAAATCTTTGATGACGAACACCTCGACGAAGGAGTCCAGGTCGGCCGCCGGGCGGACGGTGGCGTACCGGGTCTGGCCGGAGGGGTCGGTGAAGACCCCCTCCACCTGGCCCACCACCAGACCGGAGGGGTAGACGTCCCCACGGCCGGAGGTGACCACCTCGTCCCCGGCGACCAGCTGGGCCTCCTCGGGCAGGTAGTTCAGCTTGACCAGCCCCTGACTCATCAGGGAGAAGTCCCCCTCCAGCACGCCGGCGCTGTAGGTGCGGGTGACGATGCCCCCCATCTCGATGTCGGTGTTGATGATGGTGGACACGGTGGCCCAGTTATAGCCCACCTCGGACACCACGCCCACCAGCACCCCCTCGGCGGAGATGACGCAGTTGTCCACCGCCACGCCGGAGGAGGTGCCCTTGCTGATGGTCAGGGTGGAGTTCCAGTTGACGGTGGAGCGGGCGGTGACCTTGGCGGACTCGAAGACGAAGTCCCGGCGCCGCTCCTGCAGGTCCAGAAGCTCCCGCAACAGCTGGTTCTCCCGGTCGGCCTCCTCCCCCTGGCGGACCTGGTCCTCCAGCTCGGCGACCCGCTTCTGGAGCCGGGACAGCTCGTCCTGGATCTCGCCGTAGCGGAAGACGTACTGGTAGACCCCCTCCGCCCAGCCGGCTACGGCGGAGATCCCGCCACGGATGGGGGCGGTGACCGTGTTGACCGCATTGGACAGGGGGTCGGCGTTGCCGCCCAGAAGGGCGGAGCCGATCCCCAGCAGGATGGACAGCAACAGGGCGATGA
The DNA here is from genome assembly GCA_944385075.1 of uncultured Oscillospiraceae bacterium. Taxonomy (GTDB): domain Bacteria; phylum Bacillota; class Clostridia; order Oscillospirales; family Oscillospiraceae; genus Lawsonibacter. The sequence continues at coordinate 4,231 of CALWVW010000008.1, forward strand.
CCAGCAACCATATTCCGTTTTGCCGGAGGAAGTGTTTCACGGCAGACGCTCCTTATTGGCGGCCAGGGCCAGAGTGTGGATCCCAAAGCGGGACAGGATCTGGGCCAGACGGCACACGGGCAGGCCCATCACGTTGTAATAGTCCCCGGAGATGCCCTCCACCAGCACACAGCCCAGGCCCTGGATGCCATAGGCTCCGGCCTTGTCCATGGGCTCGCCGGTGGAGACATAGCAGGCGATCTCCTCCCCGGTCAGGGGGCGGAACCGGACGGCGGTGGCCTCCGCCTCGGTGACGGCGCGGCCACCCAGGCGGACGGTGATGCCGGTGTGGACGGTGTGCTCCCGCCCGGACAGGGCGGTGAGCATCCGGACGGCGTCCTCCGGGTCCCGGGGCTTGCCCAGCACCTGGCCGCCGACGGCCACCACCGTGTCCGCGGCGATGACCAGCTGGTCCGGGTGGGTGGCGGCCACCTCCGCCGCCTTCCGGCGGGACAGCTCCTCCACCAGTTGCTCCGGGGAGAGGGACGGGTCCATGACCTCCTCCCCCCGGGCAGGGATCACCTGAAACGCGGAGAGTCCCATCCGCTCCAACAGCTCCCGCCGCCGGGGGGATTGGGACGCCAGAATGATCTTCATGGGCTCAACCCTCCATCTGGGCGGCGGTGGGCCCGTCGGACAAGGTGCCGCTGACCCGGATGGCGTCATCCCAGAGGAGCTCTCCGTCATTGAACCAGAACTCGAAGCCGCCGTCGCCGTTCACCTGAATGGCGTCCAGTTCCAGGCGGGATAGGAAGTCCTCCCGGCTGAGCTCCTGAAGGGAATCCTCCTCTCCGTCGCCGGCGGAACAGCCGTTGACCGGCTCCAGCAGGTGGTCGGCGGCGTAGCTCCGGACCTTTTCATCCCAGCCGGCCTGGTCGGTCATCAGGGCCCTGGCGGTCTCCTGGGCCGCCCGCATCTGCTCCTCGGGGCCCTGGTCATAGTTCAGGCGGACCTTGCCCTCCAGCCAGTCCACCTCCGCCTCGAACCACTTGACCCGGCGGTTGAGCACGAAGGTGCCCAGGCCCTCCACAAAGACGCTCTCGGGCTTTTTCTGCTCCTCCAGAATGGCCTTCAGGTCGGGGTCAAAGCCGGGCTGGGGCAGGTCCAGCAACAGGAGCCGCCGCCCGTCCAGACTGCGGCGGGCGTGGCACTTGATGAGGAAATCCGGATAGGTGCGCTGGCGCAGAAAGCTCAGAAGGGTCTCGTCGGCCAGGGTGACCAGCGGGATCTCCTCCCGGTGGATGTCGGGGCTGTCCTCCTCCATCCAGGCGGTGAGGCCGATGGAGGCCAGGTACAGCTCGGAGTTGTCCATCCTGCTTCCGGAGAAGCCGGCGGGGCCGGTGACGGCCAGGATGGAGAGCTCCTCCGGCGAAAACTGGGCGGATAGCTTTTGAAGGGGGTCCTCCCGGGTGGCCGGCGGCTCCGGCTTGGGGGCCTCCTTCTTTTTGAACAGTCCAAACATGGAAATCGCTCCTCCTGAGATGGGTTTGCCGTGGCGGCCTAGGCGCCGGTGGAGCCGAAGCCGCCGACGCCCCGCTGGGTCTCGTCCAGCTCGTCCACCATCTGGATGGTGGCCTGGACCACCGGGGTGACCATCAGCTGGGCGATGCGGTCCCCGGGCTGGACGGTGAAGTCGGAGCTTCCGGAGTTCTGGAGGCCCACCATGACCTCCCCCCGGTAGTCGCTGTCGATGACCCCCACGCAGTTGGCGGGGGCGACGCCGTGCTTGATGCCCAGACCGCTCCGGGCAAAGACCAGGGCCACATAGTCGGGGGAGGGGAGGGCGATGGCGATGCCGGTGGGGATCACGGACCGCCCCCCGGCGGGGATGACCACCGGCCCATCCAGACAGGCGTGGAGGTCCATGGCCGCCGACCCCGGGGTGGCGTAGTAGGGGAGGGGGATATCGCTCCCAATTTTAGAGGAAACTGCTTTGACTTTCAACACCATAATTGTAAACTCCTTAAAATTTATTCCTTATTCCGGGCTCTCCTCCACATCCACCATGCGGACATACCGGCGCAGGGGGAATTCCCCGTCGTGGTTCTCCCCCAGGAAGGGATGGGACAGGTCCCCGGCCGCTGTGATCCGGGTTACTCCGGCCCGGGCCAGAAGGGCGACCAGCTCCGCCCGCTGTTCAGGGGGGCAGATGAGACCGGCGGTCTGCAGGCGCCCCCGCTGGCGGCGGAGGGCGGAAAAGAGCTCCGCCCGGGGCAGGCATTTGACCAGGACGTTCCCGTAGAGGGGGGAGAGCTCCAACTCCCGGTCCGGGCACAGGGTGACGGAGCACCCCCGGCCCCGGAGGACCTGGGCCCCGGTGTGCCGGAGGGACTGCTCCAGGAAGTGCTCATAGCCGTAGAGCGTGGCCTGGGCGGCCTGCCCCGGTGTGGTGTGGCGGGCGAGGGCGGCCTGCTCCAGGGCGGGGAGGAGGGAGTGGCAGAGGGCCAGCGCCTCGTCCGAATCCTCCGTGTCCAGAAAGACCACCTGGCAGGAGGAGCACAGCAGACCACCGGTCTCTGTGATGTGTCGGGCCAGCGCGGCCAGTTCCCAGGGCTGTGCCGTGCCGGACAGGTAGACGAAGCTGAGCCGGTGTCCCCACTCGATCAGCTTGCACCCCGGCGGCGCCATGGCCCGGACCGCCCGGATGGCCTCCTCTCCGCCCCAGGTGACGATGCCGTCGGCCAGCTCAGCCAGAGCCTGGAGGGACGGTGTGTCCCGGGAAGGGATGGAGAAGGCATACAGGAACGGGGCGATCCGGGGCTCCGCCTGGGTCAGCAGATGGAGCAGGGTAAGACTGAGCCCGGGATCCCCACTGGGCAGTTTCAGCAGGTTGACGTTTCCGGTGAGGAGCCCCTCCAGAGCGCTGAAGGCAGGCAGTCCGTCCAGATTGCCGGCGGTGATATGGAGCAGAGTCCCCAGCGGGACGGCCAGTGCCCGTCCAAAGGGGCGGGAGAGCGGGCCGTCCGCCAGGTCCCCCAGCTCGGCGGACAGCTTGTAGCGCAAGCTCTCCGGCCGGAGCAGAGCGCGGTATCGGGCCAGGGCCTCCAGGATCTGGGGGGTGGCGTATTGAGCCAGCAGTCCGTCCAGCTCGCCCCGGTCCAGCCGGTCCAGCAGGCGGGCGCAGGTCTGGATCACCACCTCGGCAGAGAGGGCCTGGGAGGCCCTGGTGCGGTCGATCTCCCCCTCCAGGCCGGAGAGGACCTGGGACAACTGGCTGTCGGGGAGAAGAGTTCCCTGTGCGAGGATCAAAAGGCATCCCCCTTTCCCAGCCGCTCGGCGGCCCCGGCGGCGCAGGTCTGAATATCGCTGAGCCCCACCCGCCCCAGGATGGTCAGATAGGGGGAGCGGATCCCACAGCCACAGGCCTCCCCGGGGGTGAGATAGCCCAGGTCGTCGGTCATGACGCTGGTGGTGGGGGTGGCCTGGATCAGGGGGGAGATCAGGTTGACCAGCCCCACCTCCCCCATGGGCAGGGGCTCCAGGGTGTTCACGTCCCGGATCAGCACCCGGGAGTAGATGGGGATATGGAAGTGGTGGCGGGGGCAGGTGTTAAAAAAGATGGGGTGCTCCACCGCACCGAAGGACTCGTGGATGTGCTCCTCCGGGATCCCCAGGACGCGCCATACCAGATCGTAGAGGACCGGCTTGTCCACCTGCTGGGCGTAGTGCTGTTTCCAGCCCCCCACCAGATGGATCCGGGACCCCCTGGGCAACCGGACGGACAGGCCCAGCTCCTCCATCCGCTTCAGGCCGAACCAGAGGTAGGAGGGGAAGCCCACGATCCGGGTGGGGAACCGGGAGCGCCCCAGGCGGTCCAGGGCCCGGACCACCCGGTCCAGGTCGGGGACATACTCCCCGTCCTGGTAGTGCAGGGCGTAGGTCCGGCTGAGAGGCGGGGAGAAGAAGGTGAGACCGAACATGGTCCGGGTGACCCCCGTCCGGTTGTGCCGGTTGGGCCGGTAGCCCAGCACCACGCAGTGGGCGGGGACGGGAGAGATGAGGCGGTGGATCCAGCCCAGCCGGAGGACCATGGGGATCTCGGCAAAGATGCACCCCCAGTCAAATCCGATCTGGCTGAACTTCCCGCTGGTCCCCGAGGAGGTGACCCGCATGGCCATCCGCCGGGGCGGCATGGAGAACAGGGCGTGCCGCTTGTAGAACAGGGTGGGGAGCAGAGGTACCCGGGCCAGATCGTCCATGGTGGACAGCTGGTCGGGGGAAAAGCTCAGTGCCTGGGCGAGGGAGCGGTACGCCGGGCAGTGGGCCATGTGGTAGGCGCAGTTGTCCCGCACCGCCCGGAGGAACAGCCCGTCGCTCCCGGGCAGATCATAGGGGTCCCGGTGCCAGAACAGTTGTTGTCGGCTGAGCATGGCGCACCTCCCTGTGGGATGTCACTCCACATCCCGGTAGTAGAGCCCCCGGGTGTGCCCGGCGGGCTGGTAGCTTCCCCGGCCCAGATAGCGCTCCAGCACCTGGGCGCACTCGCCGGCGTCCTCCGTGGTGAACAGGAGCCGGGCAGCCCAGAGGCCCAGCCGTTGCCAGTCGGCGGCCCGGTCGGCCAGGAACAGGGTCTTCCCGTTGTAGATCTCGTTGCGGCACCCCCAGGCCGGGAGCACCGGGAAGCGCTCCCCCCTGCGGTCGGTGAGCAGGTTGACACCGCTACAGCTGTGCTGGCCGGTGTGGTTGTGGATGATGCAGTTTTCCGTGATCATCAGCGGCAGGCGGCCGTAGGCGATGAACTCGGTGGGGATGGCCTTGGACAGGTCCCGGATCTGGGCCAGCTTCATCTCGAAGGAGGTGGTGGCGGAGATCAGCCCCAGCCGCCGGAGCTCCTTCAGCGTCTGGCTGTTGTAGACCCCCAGGCCGTAATCCCCCCGGACGGAGAAGCCCAGCTGTCCGGCCCGGCGGACGCCGCCCCAGTTGCCGGCCAGAGCCTGGGTCACCCCCAGGTCCCGGAGGGCGAAGAGGTCCCGCTCCAGCTGGGGGAGCTCCCGGTCGGTGCAGATGCGGGGGAGGACGGCGGCCACCGGGACCCCCGCCTCCCGGCACCGGCGGACGGCCTCCGGATGGGCGGCCATCTCCCCGGCGGGGAGGTAGAGCAGTGCGGGGCGGCAGGCGAGCAGACTGTCGCTGAGCTGTTGGACGGAGCGGAGGGAGAGGGTGAACACCGGGGGCTCCTTGGAATTCTCGTACCGGACCCCGGGGCGGAAGGGCTCCTCCCGGCGGGGCGGGAGGGTCTGCCGCTCCTGGGACAGGGCCTCCAGGGCCCGGCGCCGCAGGTCGTTGAGGGCGGACAGGGGCAGAGACAGCCCCTCGTCCACCCGGGCGGTGATTTTTTCACAGCGGTAGGGGGTCCCGCCGGTGCGCTGGAGCTGGCCCTCCACCTTCTCCCGGGTGAGGGGGACGTTCCGGGCCCCCTCGGGGGTGGGCCCCTCCACCCGGACCAAGTGGCCCAGGGCGTCCTCGGCGGCCACCTGGGCGGGCCGGCCGGCCTGGATCAGGGCGTACAGCCGGATGGGCTCCTTGCGCTGTTCCCCGCTCTCATAGGTGGTCCGGGCCTGGGCGAAGAGCTCCCGGGGCTCCTTCTCCTCCTGGCGGGTGCCGAACATATCCGGCCCCAGGCGGCCGGTGTAATAGCCGTCGGTAAAGCCCTGGCGGGAGAAGGTCTGGGCCAGGGTCCGGATCTCCTCCGGGGTGGGCTCCCGGCCCTCCCGGATGGCCCGGGCGTAGATGCCGGTGACGATGGCCACATACTCCGGCCGCTTCATCCGGCCCTCCAGCTTCAGACAGGTCACCCCCATGTCGGACAGCTCCTTCAGGTGGCCGGCCATGGACAGGTCCCGGAGGGAGAGGGGGTACCCGTCGGCCCGGTTGCCCCAGCCGTAACTGAGGCGGCAGGGCTGGGCGCACAGCCCCCGGTTGCCGCTCCGCCCCCCGATGACAGAGGAGAAGAAGCACTGCCCGGACCAGCACATACACAGGGCCCCGTGGCCGAACACCTCGATCTCGATGGGGGAGTGCTCGCAGATATAGGCGATCTGGCTCCGGTCCAGCTCCCGACCCAGCACCACCCGGGTGGCCCCCAGATCGGCGCACTGCTTGACCCCGTCCAGGGAGTGGATGGTCATCTGGGTGGAGGCGTGGATGGGCAGGTCGGGGACGCACTGGCGGAGCATCCGCAAAACGCCCAGGTCCTGGACGATGACGGCGTCGATGCCGATGCGGCTGGCGTGGGCGGCCACCTCGGCCGCGCCGGGGAGTTCCCGGTCGGTGAGGAGGGTGTTCAGGGTGAGGTGGACCTTGCACCCCCGCAGGTGGCAGTAGGCCACCGCCTGTTCCACCTCCTCCCGGGTGAAATTTTTCGCGTTGCGCCGGGCGTTGAAATCCCCGTAGCCCAAATAGACGGCGTCCGCCCCGTTTTGCACGGCGGCGGCCACCGCCTCCATGGACCCGGCGGGGGAGAGCAGTTCCAGCATGGAGTTCCTCCTTTTACAGGCTTCAATCAGGCCGCCCGGCCGGGCCGGACGGCCTGATCGACTGATTATTTTTTTGTCCCCAGCCGGAAGATCTCGCGCTTGGCCTCGGACAGCTCCGTTTTCAGCTGGGCGATCTCGTCCAGGCTGTCCTTGATCTGCTGGCGCAGGTGCTCGGCGGCCTCCTGCTCCTTGAAGTACTGGTCGGCGATGTTCATAGCGGCCAGCACCGCCCCGTCGGCCTGGGACAGACGGCCGGACAGAATGGGCTTGAGCTGTTGATCCACAAGGGCGGCGCACTTGCGGACATAGGCCTCGTCCTCCACGGCGACCATGGTGTACTCCCGGCCTGCGATGGTGACCACCACTTTATTTTTCATAACAATGACCTCCCTGCCGATGATATGTCTCCGGGCGTGGGGCCCGGCCCCTCTGAGTTTACAGTCATTATATCACAGAAGCATACATTTGAAAAACAAAATATCCGTGAATTTTTTCATTTTTTTGAAAATTTGGGAAAAAACGGGGGGAGGCGGGATCAGGGAATTTCGCTGTTTACTCCGGGCGCATTTTGCGGTAAAATGGGGGCGTATGCCACGGCCCGCCGCCAGGCGGAGAGGGCAAGAAAGGGGGGAGTTCCATGCCGCAGATCAGTTTTCCCGGCGAGGTGCTGGCCATGACCGGTCAGGCGGCCGACCGGCTGTTGAAGCTGGACAACGGGGACGCCGCCCTGCTCTACCTCCACCTGTTGCGGCACGGGGCGCAGACCGGCCTGAGGTGGCCGGAGGACCGCCTGGAGGCGGCGTGGAGGGCGCTACAGCAACAGGGCCTCGCCCCGGAGCGGACGGCGCCGGCCGCCCCACCGGTCCAGGAGCCACCTCCGCCGGAGTACGGCGCGGAGGAGATCAATCAGGCCCTGGGGGACAAGGCGTCCACCTTCCCGGCCCTGGCGGACGAGGTGGAGCGGCGGCTGGGGAAAAAGCTGTCCGCCGCCGATCTGAAAAATCTGTACACCCTCTATGACCACCTGGCCCTGCCCGCGGAGGTGATCCTGATGCTGGTGGGCTGGTGTATCGAGGAGATGGAGCGAAAATACGGTCCGGGGCGCAGGCCCTTCCTGTCCCAGATCCGGAAGGAGGGCTTCTCCTGGGCCCGCCGGGGGATCGACACCATGGAGCGGGCGGAGGAGCATATCGCCAAGCTCACCCGGCTCCGGAGCCGGGAGGTGGAGGTGCTCCGCCTGCTGGATATCCAGCCCCGCCCCCTGGTGGAGCGGGAGAAGACCTATATCGCCGCCTGGGACGAGATGGGCTTTGACGACGAGACGTTGCGGATGGCCTATGAGAAGACGGTGATGAAGAAGCAGTCCATGGACTGGGGCTATATGAACGGGATCCTCCGGCGCTGGCACGAGAAGGGCCTCCACACCGCCGCCGCCGTCCAGGCGGGGGAGCGGAGCGGCGGAGGGAGACGGCCCGGCAACTGGGGGCGGGAGCCCGCCCCCGCGGACCAGGAACAGCGGACCCGGGAGAACATGGAGCGGACCCGCCGCCTGATGGAGCAGATGAGAGAGAAGGGGGAGTAGAACCATGGCCTATGACGCCAACGTGTTGCGGCGGGCGACCCAGCAACTGGAGAAGCGCCGCCGGGAGCGGCTGGAGCGGACGGAGCGCCTGCGCCGGGACGCCTACGAGCGGCAACCGGGGCTGGCCCGGCTGGACCGCCGCCTGCAACAGACCATGGCCCAGCTGGTGGCCGCCACGTTGCGCCAGGGGGGCGACCCCGCCGAGGCGGTGCGGAGAATCAAGGAGGAAAATCTGGACCTCCAGCGGGAGCGGGCGGTGCTGTTGGGGGCCATCGGTCTGCCCGAGGACGCCCTGGACGACAGGCCCGACTGCCCCCTGTGCGGCGACACCGGCTGGCGGGGGGCCAAGATGTGCAGTTGCCTGCAAAAGCTGTGCGCCCAGGAGCAGATCCAGGAGCTGTCCAAGCTGTTGGATCTGGGGGAGCAGTCCTTTGACGCCTTTCAGATGGAGTATTACAGCCAGATGACCTGGCCGGGGCGGGGCGTCTCCCCCCGGGAGAATATGGAGCTGGTCTATGAGATGTGCCTGAACTATGCCACAAAGTTCGGGCGCTCTTCCACACGGAACCTGCTGATGTCCGGCCCCCCCGGACTGGGCAAGACCTTCCTGTCCGCCTGTATCGCCCGGACCGTGTCGGAGCGGGGATTTTCCGTGGTGTATGACACGGCGGCCAACGTCTTTCACCAGTTTGAGGACAGAAAGTTCCTGTGGGACCGGGCGGACGGCCTGGAGGCCCGGGACGAGACCCGGCGCTATCTGAACTGTGAGCTGTTGATCCTGGACGACCTGGGCAACGAGCTGACCACCCAGTTCACCCAGTCTGTGCTGTACGAGCTGATCAACGCCCGGCTGGTGGGGGAGCGCCATACGGTCATCTCCACCAACCTGACTGTGGAGGAGATCAACCGGCGCTACCTGCCCCAGATCTTCTCCCGGCTGGTGGGGGAGTACCACCTGTTGGAATTTTTCGGGGATGACATCCGCCTGCTCAAGAGAGAGCGGATGTAGCCCCAGAGAACAGTTTTGAAGCATTGGAGGATGCGGCCTATGCCCTATATGATCCTTGCGGCGGCCCTGGTGGCCCTGGACCAGCTGGTCAAATATCTGGTGGTGCAACACATCCAGCCGCTGGGGCATGTGCCCCTGATCCCCCACATTCTGGAGCTGACCTATGTGGAGAACACGGGGGCGGCCTTCTCCCTGTTTTCGGAGCACACCTGGATCTTGGCGGGGGTGTCCCTGCTCATGTCGGTGGTGCTGGCGGTGGCCATCTGGAAGAACTTCTTCCGCCACCCGGTGGGGAAGGTGACCCTGACCCTGCTTCTGGCCGGGGCGGTGGGCAACCTGATCGACCGGGTGCTCCGGGGCTATGTGGTGGATATGTTCAACGTCCTCTTTATGGACTTCGCGGTGTTCAACGTGGCCGACATCTGCGTGGTGGTGGGGGGCATCGCGGCGGGACTCTACTACCTGTTTTTGTCAGAGAAGCTGGAGAACCGGGGAAAAAAGACGCCGGGGGAGGATGGAAAGGCCGATGGAGAGACGGACGCTGACCGCTGACCGGGACGGGGAGCGGATGGACGCCTTCCTGGCCCGGAGCCTGCCCGACCTCACCCGTTCTGCCGCCCAGCGGCTGTTGGAGCGGGGGGAGGTGACCCGGGACGGAAGGCCGGTGCGGAAGAACGACCGGACCTGCGCAGGGCAGGAGCTGGAGGTGGCCCTCCCGGAGCCGGAGCCGGTGGAGATCGTCCCCCAGGACATCCCCCTGGACGTGGTGTACGAGGACGGGGACGTGATCGTGGTGAACAAGCCGGTGGGGATGGTGGTCCACCCCGCCCCCGGCCACCCGGACGGCACATTGGTCAACGCGCTGTTATACCACTGCGGAAAATCGCTTTCTGGAATCAACGGAGAACTGCGCCCGGGCATCGTCCACCGGATCGACCGGGACACCTCCGGCCTTATCATCGCCGCCAAGAACGACCGGGCCCATCTGGCGCTGGCGGAACAGCTTCAGGGCCACACCCTGGCCCGGGTCTATGAGGCGGTGGCGGTGGGCGGCTTTCGGGAGGATACCGGGACGGTGGACGCCCCCATCGGCCGCCACCCGGTGGACCGGAAGAAAATGGCCATCGACCGGCAACACGGCCGGCCGGCGGTGACCCACTGGGCCGTCCTGGGCCGCTACCCGGGCTACACCCATCTGGAGTGCCGGCTGGAGACGGGCCGCACCCACCAGATCCGGGTCCACATGGCCTCCATCGGCCACCCCCTGCTGGGGGACACGGTGTACGGGGCCAAAAAGCCCTGGCCCGGGCTGGCGGGGCAGTGCCTCCACGCCCGGAGACTGAAATTCATCCACCCCTCCACCGGCCAGCCGGTGGAGCTGGAGTGTCCTCTGCCCGACTGGTTTGAGCGGGTGCTGAGACAGATCGACAAATAGGGACAGACAGCGCCGCCGGGCAACCGGCGACGCTGTTTTTCCCGGCAAATATGATTTGCTTGACCGGTATCGGGGGCGATGATAGGATGGGAGGAGAAAGGAGCGAGGCAGATGAACGAGATAGGGACCAACATCAAGACCCTGCGCAGGGAGAAGCGGATGTCTCAGGAACAGCTGGCCCAGGCCCTCCATGTGACCCGGCAGACCGTGTCCGCCTGGGAGCGGGGAGTCGCGCTCCCCGGGCTGGACACCCTGAAGGAGATCGCCCTGGCACTGGAAGCGGAGCCGGAGCGGTTGCTCTATGGCGGGCGGGGTGAGAGAAAGGTCCGCTACCGGCCTGCGTCGGACTGGCCGGTGGTGTTGGGCCTGCTGGCGCTGTTCTATGTGATGGTATTCTGGGTCATCCCCCTATTCATGTCCTTTGTGGTGGGTACTTTGAGCGACACGGCGATCCTCCTGGGCGGGCAACTGTTCCTGACCCTGGTGATCGGGGTGGTCTACTGCCTGTTAAGGGATGAGATCCGCAATCGGGACTTCTATGCCAGCCAGAGAGACGCCCCCCCTGACGGGGAGGAATAAAGAGGCGGCGCGCCCGGGGCGCGCCGCCTCTTCTATCGGATGACGATATTCTCCGAGATCTCACACAGGGCCTGGGCGGCCTCCATATCGAAGCGGCCGCTCCGGGCCACGTCGGCCAGGGAGATCATCCCCACCAGCCGGCCGTTCTCCACAACGGGGAGGCGGCGGACCTGGTGGAGGGACATGAGCCGGGTGGCCTCCCGGCAGTCGGCGTCGGGGGAGACGGTGGCGCACCCCCGGGTCATGATGTCCCGGACCGGGGTCTGGGCCGGGTCGTCCTCGGTGGCGATGCACCGCAGGACGATGTCCCGGTCGGTGACCACTCCCCGGAGCCGCCCGCCCTCCGCGCACACGGGGAGGGAGCCCACGTTGTGCCGGCTGATGAGCCGGGCGGCCAGGGCCGCGGAGGCGGTGGGCTCCACGGTGACGACGCTGGGATTCATAAGGTCCTTGACTTGCATAAAAACCGCCCTTTCGATGGAAGCTGGAATAAAGCCAGTGTAACCGAAAGGGCGGAGGTTTATACCCATTTTCTGTAAGGGCCGGCCGAAAGGGCGGGCACCCGGATTCTACCGCCCCAGCCAGGCGGCGTAGCCGGCGGAGGGATCCACCCGGCCCACCGCGGACAGGGAGGCGGCCTCCATGTGGAACAGCTCCCCGGCCAAGTCCCGGAGTTGCTCCCGGGTGACGGCGTCGTACTGGGCCAGGATGTCGCCCTCCTCCTCCACCTGTCCATAGAGCAGGGCGGAGGAGCCCAGGTGGCTCATCCGGGCCTGGACGGACTCGGAGCTCATGAGCAGACCGGCCTTGGCCTGTTCCCGGACCCGGTCCACCTCCTCCTGGGTGGGGCCGTGGTCGGCCAGCTCCTGCACCAGTTGCCGGACCACCTCCAGGGCGGCCCCCTCCTGCTCCCGGCCCACGGCCACATAGATGCCCAGGGCCCCGGTGTCCACGTGGTCGGCAATATAGGAGTAGGAGGTGTAGCACAGGCCCCGGCGCTCCCGGAGCTCCTGGAACAGCCGGGAGGAACAGCCGCCCCCCAGCAGGGCGTTGAGCAACAGAAGTTGCCGCCGCCGGGGGTCCAGATAGGAGGGAGAGGGGAAGGCCAGGATCAGGTGGTTCTGCTCGATGGCCTTCTTTCGGACCGTGACGGCGGGGCGGTAGAGGGCGGGGCGCAGTTTCTTCGGGGCCGGGCCGGAGGGGAGGCCGGCGAGCAGATCCCGGAGGGCGTCCACCTGGGCGGCGGAGAAGCTACCCGCCAGGGCGGCCACGGTGACCCCGGCGTGGTAGTGCTCCCGTTGCCACTGGCACAGCCACTCCCCGGTCATGGCGGACAGGGTGGACTGCCGCCCCAGAATGGGCCGGGCCAGGGGGGAGCCCCGATAGACGGCGGCGGCCAGACGCTCGGCCACCAGATCCTCGGGGGTGTCCTCGTACATGTCGATCTCCTCCAGGATGACCCCCCGCTCCAGCTCCACGTCGCTCTGGTCGAATCGGGAGTGGAAGAGCATATCCGCCAGAATGTCCAGCCCCCGGTCCAGGTGGCGGTCCAGGGTGCGGCCGTAGAAGCAGGTGTGCTCCTTGGTGGTATAGGCGTTGAACTGGCCGCCGATGGCGTCCATGTCCCGGGCCAGCTGGCCGGCGGAGCGGCGGCGGGTGCCCTTGAAGAGCATATGCTCGATGAAGTGGGCGGCGCCGTTCTCCCGGGGGGCCTCGTGGCGGGAGCCGACGCCGATGAAGAAGCCCAGGGCGGCGGAGCGGGCCCCGGGGACCTCCTCCAGCAGGAGCCGGACCCCATTGGGCAGAGCAAGCTGTTGATACACGCAAAGACCTCCATCTGTTCTGTTGAGAGGATGGATGCAGTATAACACAAAAGGCCCCGGCCGTCCACAGGGGGAGGGCGGAGGCGGGGCGGAAAAATTTTGGTTGCCACGTATAACCATCCGGGGGCCTGTCCACAATAGGCGTCGGAGGTGGTTTTGTGAAAGACCGAGGCTTTTGGAAAAAGCTGGGCGATTTCGCGCTGGGAAAGGGCTTCTACATAGTCCTGTTCCTGTGCGTCGCCACCATAGGAATTTCGGGCTATTATTTACTTCAGACCGCCGTGGACAACACGGGCATCGCCGAGCCGGCGGGAGGGGATGCGTCCGTGACCCTGCCGGAGCAGGGGGAGACGGAGGCCCCCCCGGCGCGGGAGGACCCGCCGGAGCAGGAGGCCGTCCAGCCGGAGCCGGCGGCGGAGGAGCCGGTGATCCAGCCGGAGGACCCGGAGCCGGTCCAGCAGGCGGCACAGCCGCCGGAGGAGACCGGGGATGAGAGGGTGTCCGACGTGTTCACCTGGCCGGTGAAGGGGGCGGTGTTGCGGGACTTCAGTCTGGAGGTCCTGTCCCGGGACCCCACCATGGGGGACTGGCGGACCCACAGCGGCCTGGATCTGGCCGCGGCCCAGGGGGTCAAGGTGCTGGCCATGAGCGCGGGCACGGTGGAGCAGATCTATGAGGACCCGCTGATGGGGACCACGGTGGTGGTGGACCACGGCGGCGGGCTCCAGTCCCGGTACAGCAATCTGGCGGCGGAGACCGCGGTCCGGGAGGGGGACGCGGTGGCCATCGGGCAGATCCTGGGCGAGGTGGGCGGCACCGCCATGGCGGAGGTGGGGATGGACTCCCACCTGCATCTGGAGACCCTGCTGGACGGCCAGCTGGTGGACCCCAGGGAGTATCTGCCGGAGCAATAGACGATTACCGGAACGCGCGGGGGCGCCACAGCTGTGGCGCCCCCGCGTTTGTATGGCGGTCAGAGGAGCAGGGTGTCCCGGATGTTCCGGGCGAAATCGGCCAGCCGCCCCTGGATGCCGGGGAGGGCCAGCGCCTCGCCGGGGCGGTTGGCGGTCTCCATCAGGGCGAACCGGGGGGGCAGGTAGAAGGACTTGTTCATGTTCATGGCAGAGATCACCTGCCGGGCCAGAATGTCCCCGCCGGAGTACCCGGACACCACGATGGCAAAGACGGCCTTGTCATAGAATCGGGTCTGCCGGAACAGGGCGGTGAGCCGGTTGATGAAGGCGGTGAGGTTGGCGGACAGGGCGTCGTTGTAGTTGGGGCACAGGAGCAGGAGGGCGTCGGCCTCCCGGACGGCGGGGTAGACCTCCTCCGACATGACGCCGCCGTAGAAGCACCCGCCCCGCTCGCCGAAGTGGAGGCACATGGTGTAGGGGCACCCGGAGCAGTCGGACAGGGTGCCGTTGCGCAGGCCGATCTCCCGGATGGAGAACCGGTCCTCCAGCTGGGGGCGGACCTGCCCCCAGAGGGCCATGGTGTTGGAGGTGTGGTGGCTGGAGGCGTGGAGGGCCAGCAGATTGGGGCGCTCCCGGCGGGGGAAGGTCTCTCCCTCCAACCGGTCCGCCAGCTCCCTGGCGGCGGCCCGGTAGGCCCCCGCCAGATCGGTGCCCAGGTTGTGGGCCTGGACGGCGAAGTTGGCCAGGGAGCCCGTCCCTTCCACCAGGGGGCGGCCGATGAGGGCGCATCTGGCGGCGTTGACCGCCAGGGCCAGCTCGGTGGCGGCGGATTTGGTGTACAGCTCACCGGCGCCGTCCACGATCAGCCCGGCGGTACAGCCCTCCAGCAGGGAGGGCTCCCGGCGGAGCCGGGCCAGCATCCGGATGTACTCCAGATTGATGCCCAGCTCCCCCAGGGGGACGGCGAAGAGAAGGGTCTGGTTCCGGAGGGAGTCCAGCTCCTCCGCCCGGCGGAGGGTGCGCACCTCCCGCCCCGCCAGGGCGTGGCGCAACACCCCCTCCAGCCGGGCGTCCGCCCACAGGGCGTCGGGGGCGGGGTGGATGAGAATGAGGGACATAGAGAGGTCACCTTCTTACAGAAGTGGGGGGGTACCCCCTGCAACGCGGCGGGACATGGGCTACAGGATCCCCTTCAGCTCCTCCGCCGCCTCCCGGATGTGGCCGAAGAGCGGGTCCGGGATGTGGGGGAGCAACTCGGTCTCCACCCCGGCGGGGGTGTACCGGTTCTTCACCCCCATATAGATGCCGTCCAGGAACACGGAGCCGCAGTGCCACTCCCCCCGGAGGGTGAGCAGGATGGACAGGGCGCCGGAGGACAGGGCGGGGGCCACATAGGGCTTGAAGCCCATCTCCCGCATCTTCAGATTGGCGGTGACGGTGAGGTGGGTCAGCTCCTGGGAAACCGCCTCGTCATAGTTCTGGATGGAGTTGGCGATGAACAGGCCGGTGCCGTGGGGGCCGAAGGAGCGGCCCTCGGTCAGAAAGCTGGCCAGGCGGGGGTCCCGCTTGGCGAAGTAGGCCGCCCGGGCGTTCATCACCCCCAGGCCGAAGCCCTGGACCTGCTCGGGCCGCAGGCCCTTCCCGTCCCAGACGCCGTTCTCGTCCCTGTTGCTCTCCAGATAGGCGGTCTTGGCCAGGGGGTCCACCGGGTCGGACACGGCGCACCACAGGCCCTGGAAGCCGGCCCTCCGGGCCATGCGGGCGTACTGCTTCACAATGGCGGCGTTGGTCTCGAACTGGGCCATGCGCACGTCCTTCACCTGGGAGCCCACCGGGGGGATGCCCCGGGAGGCCACGAACACGAACACGTCGCAGTCAAAGAGCTCCTCCACCGGGACGGGCTTTACCTCGGGGAAGGCGTCGTAGTCCCAGGGCAGGTTGATCTGCCCCATCTCAAACTCCCACCGGTCGGTGATCTGGGTGCTCACGTCGCAGATGCCGATGGAGGACAGCACGTCCCGCCCCAGTAGCTTCAGGCCGATGAGCAGGGTGGAGCCCACGTCCCCGATGGCCAGGATGTTCAGCCGCTTCTTCCCGGTGTTGGGGGCGGCGGTCAGGACGGACTCCCACCCGGCCCGGCCGGTGTTCACGGCGGTGAGCTGTCCCGCCTCCAGGGCGGCGGACAGGGGGCCGTCCAGGGGGAAGTCCGGCAGGCGGGAGGCGTCCAGCACCTCCAGACCGTGGGGGCTTTTCAGCTGGCCGGGGTGGGTCACCTTGAAGGATCCCCGGCCCAGCGCCGGGTCGCCCTCCACCAGGTAGAAGATGGGCGCGCCGGGGGCGGGTTCCCCCTTGGGGTAGGGCAGGCCGTCCCGGTCAGAGGCCAGGATTTTTCCGTCCTTTTCGTAATAATAGAACATAATATAACACCTCGTTGTGTGTGTTCAGGGGCGCACAGACCCGACGCCTCCGCCGGCCCTCTACCCCTCCGTATGGGTCCGCAACAGTTGCTCCAGGTCGTTTTCCAGATAGACGGAGGCGGACAGGTTGGGGTCGTAGCGCAGGCAGGTGCCCTTGTCCGGGCACAGGGGGAGAATGACCGCCTCCGGGAGGCGGGAGAGGGTCAGATTGCGGCCGTAGAGGATGCGGTACTCCTGCTCCAGGGTGCGCAGGACGTCCAGAGCGCCCTCCAGGCAGGCGCGGGAGAGCTGGAACACCGCCTCCTGCCCGCACTCCGCCTGATACGGGGGGGTGGCGTAGGGCAGGATGTGGTTGATCCCGGGCAGGAGGCCGGGGACCGGCGGCGTGGGCCGGCGGACGGTGTTGCCGCCGATGAAGGGGTACAGGGTGGCCTCCACGAACCACTGGCGCAGGTTGGGGAGGAAGTAGACGCTGTCCACCGGCCGCTCCCAGGCGTTCATCAGGTCCCGGCCGTAGCCGGACAGGATGCCCACCAGCACCATGCGGATGGGGACCCCCTCCTGCCGGAAGATGGGGTCCAGCGCCTTGAACCGGAAGCCCGGGTGCATCAGATCGTCCACCAGGATGACCGGGCGGTCAAAGGACTTGATGGTGCGGATCTGACAGGGGATGGGGGCGTAGTTGGGGAAGGGCTCCATGACGCTCTCGGACAGGTCGGGGGAGAACACCTTGTCGGTGTGGATGGTCTTGGTCACGGTGTTGGGGACCGTCTTGCCCCGCAGGAGCTTTCCGTAGGGGACGCACATATTCTCCCCCAGCACCCGGGGATGGGTGGGGGTGGAGGGGACGTTGTTGTAGGCGGTGATCTTCTCCAACAGCCGCTGGTGGATGACGTCCGCCGAGAGGGTCAGCACCAGAGAGCCGGGGTACAGCCCGGTCAGGGCCCGCTGGAGGTTCCGGTGACTGCGCTGAATGGCGGCCAGCACCCGGTGATTCCGGCACAGGGGCTCCTGGATGGCGGTCTCCAGATTCTGGATCAGGACCGAGGGGGCGTGCATATCCACCTCCCAGAGGGGGCGGTCCCCCGCCTGGGACTGGAAGCCGGCCCGGGCCAGCACGTCCTCCACATGGGAGGGCAGGTGCCGGTCGTGGGGGTGGAAGACCGCGTAGACACAGGACCTCTCCAGAGAGTGGGCCAACAGCTCGGACAGCAGGAGCTGGGTGTAGTCCTTGTACCGGTCGGAGGAGTCGGCGGCCAGGGCGGTGATGAACAGCACACTGCCCGAGGAGCGCAGGCGGATGCGGTTGGCCAGCTCCGGCTCCCCCAGGGCGGTGAACAGCTGGGACTGGGAGAGATGGCGGTAGCTGATATAGCCCAGAAGCTCCCGGGTGCGGGTGTGCCGGAGCAGGAGGAGCTGATCCCCCCGGTCCGCCACCGCGGCGAGGTCCGCCGCCCAGTGGGGCCTGTGGCCGGACAGACGGTCCAGCAACAGGGGGTCCAGCTCGCCCAGCCACTGGAACTCCAGGTTGCCGGCGTTGAGCATGGGCTTGTTCTGGGTGTCGCGGAGGTACAGCCCGTTCTGGTAGATGAAATCCTGGATCACCGGGTCGATGAAATTGGAGATGTCCCGGTTCAGGTCCACATTCTCCCGGATCCGGGAGGAGCTGATGTCCTCCAGGTGGGGCGGGAGCTGGAGCCGGATCACGTCTCCGGTGATGGGGAGGTGCTCCGGGAGCTTGCGCTCCCCGGCCCGCCGGAAGATGATGTGGTTCATGGAGTGGATGGAGTACGGCCTGGGCTCGGCCCGGTAGGAGGAGGCGTTGGCCACCACATCGCTCCCGGCCACCACATACACCTGCTGGCCGGGGAACAGCTCCAGAAGCCGCCGCAGGTCCGCCGGGTTGGCGATATTCACCGGGATGTCGTCGGGGAAGAGGTGGACATGGAAGTCCCCGGCCACCGAGAGGCTGACGATCTGCCGGCGGATCAGGTGGGGCTGGGCCTTTTTGGACCAGGAGAACTCGTCCACCGCCAGATAGACCTCAAACCCCAGGTCCCGGATGGCGTGGACGATGCCCTTGTGGGACAGGGTGAAGGGGTCGAAGGTGCCGGGGAAGAAGGCGATCTTGCCCGGGAGCTCGAAGGAGAACTGCCCGTGGTCCAGCCGCCACAGGGAGATGAAGCGGTAGATGTCTGCCAGGGCGGCGGCCCGGTAGAAGAAGGTCATGGCGTCGTCCTGGACGGTGGCCTCCTGGATCAGGTAGAGCAGTTTGCGGTAGCTGAGGGTGAAGAGATGGGCCTTCTCCTCCATGGAGAGGACCGGGCTCTCAAAGAGCAGATTGCCGGTGACCAGAAGGGCCTCCTGCCGGACGGCGGGGCGGTAGTGGGCCATCCCCTGGAGGAGCAGGCCCAGGAGCTCCTGCCGCCGGGCCTCGAAGGACTCCTCCGACTGGGGGAAGCGCTCCCGGTAGGCGGGGTAGTGCTGGAGCAGGACGCCGATGGTGTTCAGGGCGCCGGAGACGGCGGAGTCGTTGGGGGAGCCCAGAAGGGATTTCAGCCAGAGGACCTGCTCATCCAGCTCGGTGGGGTGGAGGTAGAGGGCGGCCTCGCCCAGGTACTGGGGGATGTACTTGGAGATCTGGTACTGGCCCATCTCCAGGCCCTTCCCCAGCTCCACCACCACCTCGTTGCGCTGGTCCCGCCGCAACAGGGGGAGGGTCTGGACCAGGGCGGAGCCGGCGGTATGCCGGACCACCACCCGCTCGGAGACCTTGACCAGGTTGGAGAAGTGGGTAGCGATGTGGAGGATGTGGGTCTTGACGCCGTGCTCCACCTGGTCCCACAGCAACTCCACGCCGGCCACCTTGACGATCCAGGGGGTGGCGATCTTCAGGTTGTCCAGAAAGACCTCGCTGGTGATGTCGGTCTCATACAGGGTGTGCTCCAGCTGGGAGGCGTCCACCCCGGCCTGCCGGAGGATCTGGCACTTCAGAAAGACAGTGGTCAGTTGCTGGGACTGGACCCCCTGGGCGATCTGGACTATGCGGGGGATCTGGGGGTGGGAGGGGGGAAGGGCGCCCTCGGCCTCCCGCAGGAACAGGAGGGCCGCGGTGGACAGCCGCAGGTCGGACGGGTCGGTGAAATAGACCGCGAAGGAGATGAGCTGTTGCAGGGTCTCCTCGCTGTAGTAGCGGGGCGGGAGATAGCGCAGGGCGTCCAGCAGGGTGAAGGCGGTGTCCGGGTTCAGTTGCTCCGGGTGGTCGCAGTGGCGCAGGAGCGCCCCCAGGAACCGGGGGATGTCCACGGGGCGGCCGTACTCCAGGAGGGAGCCCACCGCCAGCTTCAGGGTGTAGCCGATGTGACTGCGCTGTTGCTGGGTGGTCCGGTGGTCGGGGAAGAGGATCAGATCCAGATAGTGCTCCCAGAGGGTGAAGGGGACCTCCGCGGCGGGGTCGGTGTCCACATCGGCGGGGATCTCCTTTCGATAGACCAGGTGGAAGCGGGCGATGATCAGGCCGATCAGACTGCCCGCCTGACGGCGGATGTCGCCCTCCCGGTGGACCAGGAGCTCGTAGAGGAAGGCGAGGGCCTGTTTCTTCTGCCGGACGGACAGGTAGGTGAAGTACTCCTGGAAAATATTGAGGTAGGCGCGGAGCTGTTGCCAGCTCTTGGCGGAGCGGGCCTCTTCGATGATGTTGCCGAACTTCTGCTCGTCGGACAGCATGTGCATGAGCCGGACGTTGTGGTCCACCGACAGAAGGACCAGGCTGTTGAGGGTCTCCTCCGCCCCCATGAGGGCGGGGTCCTTTCGGGGAGCCGGGTCCTGGGGGTGCCCGGTCAGGTCCACGTCTACCCCCAGGGTGCGCATATAGTCCTCGAAGTCGTGGAGCTTGCCGTAGACAAACTCATACCGGTGGCGCTTATTGCCGTCCACGTCGTCCAGCTTGTTCAAAATGACCTGGAAGGACTCCTCCAGGGGGAAGAGGACGGTGATCTCCCGGCCCTCCTTGTCCCGCTCCTGCTTGGAGCGGAAGTCGGCGTAGATCAGGAGCAACGACTCCACGGACAGGGACTCCAGCTCCAGGTCCCAGGTGGAGTGGTTGGCGGCGATGTGGGCGATGCCCTCCATCTTGTGGGCGGAGAGCCACTGGTCGGTGTAGTAGTAGTGGAGATAGGGGACCCGCTCGCCGGGGCGGCAGCCGAATTTACCCACGTCGTGGCTGGCGGCGGCGGCGGAGATCAGGGCCAGGTCCACCTCCAGCCCGGCGGCCCGCAACCCGCGGGCGGCGGTCATGGCGATGAAGTGGACGCCGGAGATGTGGCTGAGAGTGCGGTAGGGGGTATACTCCAGCCCCAGGCGCATGAGCTCATAGACGAATTCCTTCCGCCAGGAGGACAGGAAGCGGCGGTACTCCCCGGCGTACTGGTACTGGCTGTACTCCGCCTCCTCCAGGAATTGAAAATCCAGCATGGGGTCGAAGGGGAGGGCGTCCCGCTCCCGGTCCAGGAGGGCCTGGAGCGCGGTCAGGTAAAAGAGGGCGCCGTCCCGGTAGCGGTCCGCCTCGGGGGCGAAGCCGTTGTCCGGGAACATGAGGCGGCAGATGAATTGATAGCAGAAGGGCCCCCATCCCTCCGGGGGGGGAGAGGGGCACAGCTCCGCCAGGATGGGGGAGCACAGCCCCAGGACCTGGGCGCAGGTCAGCCTCTCCCGGATGGGGAACAGGGCGGACAGCCCCTGGGTCCAGGGGGAGGCCTGCATCAGCTTCAGCGCGGCCTGCCGGCTGGGGACGGTCTGTAACTTGCGGGCGGCCAGGGCATCGGCGATCTGTCGGTTCACTTGGTGGATCAGCTTTTCGCTCATAGCGGACACCTCATCTCTCCCCCCGGGGGCGGAATAAAAGGGGAACATTATCAAGGCAAGCATACCACATTTCCACCTGTTTGGAAAGGGCGCGGGGAGAAGAAAATCCGGCCGCCGGACGGTTGGTCCGGCGGCCGGAGGGGCGGGCTATGGGGCAAAGAGGCGGCGGTCCAGCACCCGGCCGAAGACCACGCCCAGCAACAGGATGTTGCCGCAGAGGTACAGCCACACCAGTAAAATGATGAGGGAGGCCAGGGAGCCGTACACCAGGGCGTACCGGGAGGAGATGCCGATGAACCAGGAGAAGACGGCGGAGGACACCACGATGGCCAGGGCGGCCAGCAGGGCCGAACACAGGAGGATTCCGGTCCGCACGGCGCCCCGGGGCGTGCCCGCCCGGTAGACCAGCAGGACCAGCAACAGCACACAGCAGAACAGGAGGAGGTAGCGCATCCACCGCCAGAGGCCGGCCAGCGCGTCCAGGGGGATCAGGGCCACCAGCCGCGGGGGCAGGTGGGACTGGAGCAGGCCGAAGAACCACTCGCCGGTGAAGATGACCACCACGGACAGGTAGATGGTCAACAGGAGCAGGGCGGACAGAAGGACGCTGAGCAGGACGCGGCGCAGGGAGCGCAGGTGCTCCACCTGATAGAGGTCGTCCATGGTGAGGAACAGGGTGCGCAACCCCGCCGAGGCGGAGAGCAGGATGGTGATGAGCCCGGCCAGCAGGAGAGGGGTGGTGGTCTGGCTCTGGGACACATAGCTCAGGTACTCCCCGATCAGCGCCATGACCCCGGAGGGGAGAAACTGGTCCAGGGAGAGGAGGAGCTGTTCCAGGTCCAGGTGGAACAGCCCGATCAGGGAGTTGACGCACAACAGCAGGGGGAACAGGGTGAGGACCAGAAAGTAGGACAGCGCCGCCGCGGAGCGGGTGCCGCCCACCCGGCTGTAGCAACCGGCCACCTCCCAGGCGAAGGAGACGGGGGGAAACGACAGGAATTGGCGTAGCACAGGGGACCCTCCCTTCCTGAAGATGATGATAGCAGAACGGAGAGACGAAAAAGGGGGAGCGGGAGACGGGGGGCGGGAATATACGAAAAAAGCCGCCTGTATACTCCAGACGGCTTTCCACGTGATACTTCCTGAATCAGGCCAGCTTGTTCAGCTTGACGGTCATCTTGCTCTTCTTGTTGGCGGCATTGTTCCGGTGCAACAGACCCTTGGACACGGCCTTGTCCACCGCCTTGACGGCCACCTTGTAAGCGACATCGGCCTCGCTGCGGTTGCCTTCCGCCACCGCAACCTCAAACTTCTTGATGTCGGTCTTCAGCGCGGACTTTGCGGCCTTGTTCTGCGCGGCCTTGGTCTGAGACACCAGAACGCGCTTTTTGGCAGACTTAATATTCGGCAAACCAAACACCTCCTCCGATTTTCATCTTGAAATAAGGCGCAGTGCGCCTGTGCAGATTTGTATTGTACCATCGCTTCTCAAAAAAATCAACTCTTTTTTTGCTTTTTTTTGAAGATGCCGGATAGTTTTTTCCGGGACGCAAAAAATAGGGTGTGGGGAGACGGAGCCCCACAATATCTTGCGGAGGGAAGAACTATGCGGACACGGCGGACCGATCTGGCCATGGAGGCCAGGGAGCTCTGGCAGGAGAGCGCGGGGGAGATGACCGCGCTGTCGGGGGTGGAGGCCAGGGACGAGTGCCGGGACGGGATCCCGGTCAACACGGTGCGCATCCTGGATCAGGAGGGGGAGCGGGCCCTGGGTAAGCCCCGGGGGACCTATGTCACCCTGACGGTGGAGGGGCTGGCCGCCCGGAGAGAGGACATCTTCCGCCGGGCGGTGCGGGCGGTGGCGGGCGCGCTGTGGGAGCTGGGCCGGGAGCTCCCGCCCCGGGGGCTGATCCTGGTGGTGGGCCTGGGGAACCGGGACATCACACCGGACGCCGTGGGGCCCAAGGTCCACGACCAGATGCTGGTCACCCGGCACCTGCTCCGGCAGATGCCGGAGCAGTTCGGCGGACTGCGCCCGGTGGCCTCGGTGGCGGCGGAGGTGCTGGGGACCACCGGGGTGGAGAGCGGGGAGCTGGTGCGGGCGGTGTGCGACGCCATCCGTCCGGCGGGAGTGGTGGCGGTGGACGCGCTGGCCTCCCGGTCGCTGAAGCGGCTGTGCAGTACGATCCAGCTGTCGGACACCGGGATCACGCCGGGCTCCGGCGTGGGCAACCACCGGATGGGGCTGAACCGGGAGAGCCTGGGGGTGCCGGTGCTGGCGGTGGGGGTGCCCACGGTGGTGGACGGGGCCACTCTGGCCGCCGACCTGCTGGGGGCGGAGGAGTTGCCGCGCCTGGAGGCGGGGAGGGAGCTTCTGGTGACCCCCAAGGATATCGACAGCCAGGTGAGCGACCTGGCCAGAGTGATCGGCTACGGGATCAATCTGGCCCTTCAACCGGAGCTGACCCTGGAGGAGCTGGAGCTGTTGCTGGGCTAGGAGAGGCCGGAATAGGCGGCAGGAAACCGGGCAGACTATAGGAAATGGTTGGGCAACTCAGCCCGGCGAAGGGAGGAACATAGCGTGGTAAAGGGTATCACCCGGCAGGTGATCCTGGTGAAGTCCCCGGACCCCAGGTGGTTCGAGGAGGCGATCTTTGTGGTGAAGGAGGAGGCGATGGCCCGGGAGGGGGAGAGTGCCGACCAGATCCTGAAGGAGGCCCGCCGGGCCGCCAACGGCTATTTGAAGCAGGAGAGGGAGTGGAACCGGCGGCTCCGGGGGATCCCGGGGCCGGCCTGGGGAGGGCTGGGCGCGGTACTGGCCTCGGCCGGGTGGGCCACCTGGCTGTTCCTGCTGTAGGGAGATTGAGGAAGAGGAGCGCGGTGTGACGACTGCCCCGGCGGAGAAATCCGCCGGGGCAGTTTGCCGTATCTGGGGCGGGCGGGGAAATTTAAGAAGTTCTTAATGAAATCCTCATCATTCCTTTAGAGTATTTTTTCAAACTGTATGATATGATCTCATACAGTTCAAGCTTGAAAAGAGAGGAGGAGAGGACCGTGGCGAAGAGATGGAAGACGGCCCTGTGCGTGCTGGCCCTTGGGGCGGCCATCTGGATGGCCTGGACCCAGGAGCTGGCCATTCGGGCAGGGGGGCAGGAGGTCCCCTATGGGGTGACGGCTCCGGCACCCGGCGTCTGGGAGCTGTTGGTGCCCTGGAGCGGGCGGTAAGGGAGAAACGCGGAACAAGGAGGAATCGCTGTGGAAGAAATTTTATGTGTCACCGACCTGAGGCGGGTCTATGGCCGCGGGGAGGCGGCCACCCGGGCCCTGGACGGGGTGTCCCTCTCCCTGGAGGCGGGGGAGTTTGTGGGGGTGATGGGCCCTTCGGGTTCAGGCAAGACCACCCTGCTCAACTGTGTATCCACCATTGACCGGCCCACCTCGGGTTCGATCGTGATCGACGGGAAAGAGCTGACCCGGCTCAGGGGAAAGGAGCTGACCCGATTCCGGCGGGAGCGGCTGGGTTTTATTTTTCAGGACTGTAACCTGCTGGACACCCTGACTGTATTGGAAAACATTGCCCTGGCCCTCTCCATCGTCCGGGCGCCGGCGGATCAGATTGAGGGCCGGGCCAGAGAGATGGCGGAGATGCTGGGGATCGGGGACTGTCTGGACAAGTACCCCTATCAGATCTCCGGAGGCCAGCAACAGCGGTGTGCGGCCGCCCGGGCCATGGTCACTCATCCGGCTCTGGTGCTGGCGGATGAGCCAACAGGGGCCCTGGACTCCAAATCGGCCAAACTGTTGCTGGACCGGCTGGGCGCGCTGAACCGGGAGCTGGGGGCCACCATCCTGATGGTCACCCACGACGCATTTACCGCCAGCTGTTGCCGCCGGGTGGTATTCCTCCGGGACGGACAGATCTTTTTGGAGTTGCGGCGGGACGGGGAGGACCGACGGGCCTTTTTCCAACGGATCATCCGTGTGGTGACCGAGATGGGGGGAGAGATGGCCGATGTTCTCTAAGCTGGCTGTGCGCAATGTGCGCCGCTCCTTTCGGGATTATGGGGTGTACCTGCTGACGCTGACCTTCGGTGTATGTCTGTTCTATACGTTCAATTCCCTGGACGGACAGGGGGCGATGGTCTATCTGTCCCGGAACGGGAATCCCATGGTGGAGACCATCATGATGCTCATCGACATCTTTTCGGTCTTTGTGGCAGTGGTGCTGGCCTGTCTGATCCTGTACGCCAACCGGTTTCTGTTGCGGCGGCGGAAGCGGGAGCTGGGCACCTATCTATTGCTGGGCCTGGGCCAGGGGCAGGTGTCCCGGGTGCTCTTTCTGGAGACGGGGCTCATCGGCCTGGTGTCCCTGGTGGCCGGGCTGGCCCTGGGAGTTCTGGCCTCCTACGGCCTGTCCGCGCTGACACTGTCCATGTTCGAGATGGATGTGTCCGGGATGCTGGGACTCAATTTCTCACCGCAGGCGGCGGGCAAGACTGTGCTGTATTTCGGACTGATTTTCCTGCTGGTGATGGTGTTCAGCGGGGTGCAGGTGGCTAAAACCCGCCTCATCGACCTGATCTACGGGGAGAGAAAAAACGAGGTGCTCAAGCCCCGTCCCCTGACAGTTTCGGTGGTCCAGTTCGTGCTGGGCGTTCTCTGCCTGGTGGGGGCTTATACCATCCTGCTGACCTTTGGAATGGCCCTCTCGGTGGCGCTTCCCTTTCTGTGCGTGCCGATGCTGGGCCTGGGGACCCTGGGGACGTTGCTTGTGTTCCGCTCCCTGTCCGGCTTTGTGATGAAATTTGTCCAGAGGAGGCCCGGGATCTATTTCAAGGATCTGAACCTCTTCACCCTGAGGCAGTGGATCAGCAAGGTCCACACCACCTATCTGGCCCAGACAGTGGTCTGCATCCTGCTTTTGCTGGCCATCGGGATCACCGCCAGCTCCATCGGATTGAACAATACCATTGAATCGGCCGCGGGTGAGCAGGCTCCCTTTGACATCACGGTCCAGAACCGGAACGCAGATGTGCTGGGCCCCATAGACTTTGACGCACTGCTGACGGAGTACGGACTGGACCCCGCACTGCTGGAGTGGCAACAGGACACTGTTTTCTACTATAATGATCCGGAGGTCACCGGGATCGAGGATGCCAGCGCGGCCATTCGCCTGTCCGACTGTAATGCCCTGCTGGCCCGCCAGGGAAGGGAGGGCTACGCAGGAGCACTCCCTGGCTATTTGGGGGAGCTGGAGGGCGTTATGTCCACCGGAAACCTGGGGATGAGCTGTGTGGTGGTCCCCGATGAGATGGCACAGGAGCTGGAGATCCGCCGTCAGGTGTGGTCCGCCGACTATGCCGGAGACGCGGAGGGGACCGAGGCTCTGCTGTTGGAGGCGCTGAGGGGTTATCAGTCGGAGAACAGCTATCTGAATATTGAGAGCCGGCTGATCATTTACCAGGACGCCATGGGCAGCAAGATCCTGGCCCTGTTCCTGGGGCTCTACCTGGGTTTCACCTTCCTGCTGGCGGCGGCCGCCGTGCTGGCCCTCCAGCAACTGAGCCAGGGGGCGGACAACGCCGGGCGGTACGCCATATTGCGCCGGCTGGGGGCGGAGGAGAAGCTGATAGCCCGGTCGGCCACCCAACAGGTGGCGCTGGCCTTTCTGCTCCCCCTTCTGCTGGCCCTGGTCCACAGCGCGGTGGGCATGAAGGCGGCCAACGACCTGATCGCCAGCGCCGGAAAGGTGGACAGCGTCGCCAGTAGCGCGGTCACCGCCGGGGTACTCCTGGTGGTGTACGGGGGATATTTCCTGGCCACCGCCCTGGCCTGCCGGCGAATGGCCAGGGGCAGATAAAAACGAGGCCTCCCGAGATTCATCGGGGGGCCTCATTTTTCGTATCACCTCATGCCCGCAACAGTCGCATTGCGACTAAAAGTAGATAGTCAGAATAAGACTATTGTATACTAAAACCGGGTGATTGCTATGATTTTCAGACGGATTCGAGAGCTGAGAGAGGACCGCGACCTGACACAGACGGCGCTGGCGGACTATCTGGGCGTCCGACAGACGACCTACTCCAAGTACGAGCTGGGCCGCATTGAGGTGCCAGTGGAGGTGCTGATCAAGCTGGCGGACTATTATCAGGTCAGTTTGGACTACCTGGTGGGTCGGGAGGGGAGGCGGTAGGGCGCGGCCCCCCTCCCGCCGGTTTTGCTCCGCGCCTTTTGATTTGGGGGATTTCGCCGCCAGCGGGCGGCGAGTGGCTTTCTGAGCGATCAGAAAGCCACCAAAGAATCGCCGGGGGACGGCTCCGGCGAGCACCAAGTGGTGCTCTTAGTCGCCTGTCCCCCGGACCCCGTTTGCGGGGGAGCTTGGTACGAAAATCTGGCGCAGATGTACCGGCGCGGGGTGGCCTCTGACGCCTCGCCGTCCTCCCGCCCGTTGCCACTGTGCGGCAAAACCAGAGGTCTGTCCGTGCTACCCGCTTAGACGCGCCTGCCCTGGTGCTCCCCCGTGGTGCGGCGGGGGTCGGATGGGTGCGACCCTGTGGGGCGCGACGACCCCGGCGCGCCACCTGCGGGCGGCTAAAGGCCGCCCCTACGCCCACAGGATCTGTGCCCCTTGTTCCGCCGTAGGTGCGGGTCCCAGACCCGCCCGTTTCTCTCCCCCGGTCAGTCTAACGGCTGACAGCTTCCCCCGGATGGGGGGATTTTT
>CALWVW010000009.1 GCA_944385075.1 uncultured Oscillospiraceae bacterium
GCCGCCGCCCGGGTGATGTTCTCCTCCCGGGCCACCACCAGAAAGTACTTTAAGACACGCAGTTCCATACCGCCGCCCCCTTTCGCCCCAACATACCATGTTACATTGTCCCAATCAACTAAAAATATAAATCAATTGTATTTTAGAGTGAGAAATGCCCCATCCCATCTCCCATCCCCGTTGTAATTTAGTCGTGGATCTTCCAACCGTTCAAAAACCGGGCTGTCTCGGCGGCGCTGTGATCGATGATCTCGCTGTGGCCCAGGTCGAGCCCGGCGATGGCGGCCATATCTTCGTCGCTGAGGGTAAAGTCCCAGATGTTGAAGTTTTCCTCCATCCGCTCCTTGTGGGTGGACTTGGGGATGATGACCACGCCACGCTGGGCGTTCCAGCGCAGAGCTACCTGGGCGGCAGTCTTGCCGTACTTCTGACCGATCTCGGTCAGCACCGGGTGGGTGAAGATGCCGTGCTTGCCTTCGGCCATAGGACCCCACGCCTCCGGCTGGACGTGCAGGGACTTCATGTTCTTGATAGCGCCAGTCTGTGCGAAGAAGGGGTGCAGCTCCACCTGGTTGACCATCGGGGCAATGCGGGCGTTCAGGCACAGATCGGTCAGCCGGTCGGGGTAAAAGTTGCACACGCCGATGGCCCGGATCTTCCCAGCCTCGTACAGCTCCTCCATGGCCCGCCATGCGCCGTAGTAGTCGTTCATGGGCTGGTGGATCAGATACAGATCCAGGTAGTCCAGTCCCAGCTTCTCCATGGAAGTCTCAAAGGCTTTCTTGGCACTCTCATACCCGGCGTCCTGAATCCAGAGCTTGGTGGTGATGAACAGCTCCTCCCGGGGGATGCCGCTCTTGGCGACGGCCACGCCCACCGCTTCCTCGTTGAAATAGGCGGTAGCGGTGTCGATGAGACGGTAGCCCACGGAAAGGGCGTCGCGCACCGCCTGCTCACAGACGGCAGCCTCCGGCACCTGGAACACCCCGAAGCCCTCCAGCGGCATTTTGACTCCGTTTGACAAAGTGACGTATTCCATCATAAATTCCTCCTGTCCTACATCGCGTGATTTACACTCGAGATTTCGTTATGCTATAATGAGGTTGGCCTGCGGCCTTCTCTTTACAGTTCGCAGTATAACACGCTCCGTTTGTGATGAACACTACACGATTTTTATACTGCATAAGCGCCCGTTTATGCTAAGGAGGACACATGGACATTACTGCCCTGGAATACTTCAAGATCATTGCGGAGAGCGGTTCTCTGACAAAGGCCGCGCACCAGCTCCACATCACCCAGCCGGCCATGAGCGCCATGCTCAAAAAGCTGGAGGAGGAATTGGGGGTGGAGTTGTTTGACCGCAGCCCCAATCGAATCCACCTGAACAAGGCCGGGGAGGTTGCGCTCGTCCATGTGAATACGATCCTGCGTAACGTGGAACAGCTGAAAGCTGACGTGCTCAGCGCCGCCCGGCAGAGCCAGACCCTCTCCATCGCCTTCTGTGACCAGGGCGTCCGGTGGTTTTCCGCGCCCCGGTTTTCTGTGGCCCACCCGGAGGTCCGAGTCAACGACGATCTCTACGAGGGCGATGACGCGGTGGAACTCCTCCATGAGCGGGTCTATGACTTGATGGTCACGCCGCAGAAAATACAGGACGCCAGCATCCAAAGCCTGCCCTTTCTGCCCGATCAGGTGTATCTCTCCGTCCCGGAGGACAGCAATCTGGCAGGGCGGGACAGCATTTCCATGCGGGAGATACCAGCCCAGGCTCTGCTGTATCCACAAATCGGCGGATACTTTATGACGCAGATCGAAAAGGTCATCACAGAAAACCATCTGCCTCTCACGCTGGTCAAGAATAATTACAACGTCACCCAACACCTGATCCGCACCACCAATTTTCTCGCCACCATTTCCACCCTGTCTATGGATCTGCGAAACGACGGGACACACCGTACCCTGATCCCCATGACCGACCCGGAGCTGAACGTGCTCTATTATATTTCCTATCTAAAAAACAACCGGGATAAAGTGAAGGTGTTCCTGCAATGGGGGCAGGATTGCAAAGTCCAGAATGAGGGAACGGGGCGCGGATAAATCCGTGGCATAGAGGCTGATAAGAACGCAGAGCAGGCGCCACATTGGCGCCTGCCCTGTGCCATATCACCCGGCATCAAAGCCGCATCTGCAGGATCGGATAGGGCCTGCCCTGCTCGTCCAGCTCCGACCGCTGGCAGACGCAAAAGCCCATGCGCTCATAAAAGCCCCGGGCCTGGGGGTTCTGCTCGTTGACCGTGACCTCCCGGATGCCAAAGCGCTCCACGCCGTACTGGACCAGTTTTCTGCCCAGTCCCTTCCCGCGCTCCTCTGGGGCC
This sequence comes from uncultured Oscillospiraceae bacterium, assembly GCA_944385075.1. Lineage (GTDB taxonomy): Bacteria > Bacillota > Clostridia > Oscillospirales > Oscillospiraceae > Lawsonibacter. The sequence goes on from CALWVW010000009.1 coordinate 2,376, forward strand.
AGGAACAGCATCTCCAGCTTTTGTCCATCAACGCCCATAAAGCCCGCAAGGGTCCCCTCCGCTTTCCACGCGACGATCAAATGAGGAACCTCCCGGAGTGCCTGGGGCACATAGGTCTTGATCTCCGCAATCTCACCGGCGGACAAAAACAGGTGGGTCGCCCGGACGGAGCGCTCCCATACCTCCAACAGCTGATCCATCAGCCGGGGTGTCCGGTCAGTTATCTCTGTAATTTCTCTGTGCATACCGCATCCCTCCCTGTGGGAATATCATACAGAAGCGGGTGCGGAAAAGTCAAGAGAGGTGTCTGGGTCGGTTGAAGCGTCTTCTGTGAACGGCCCACCCGGTGGGAGCAGATGCTGGTCATGGCTTCGAGTAGCCTCCAGCAGTTCTCTCACCGCCGGCTTAGTTCTATAGCCGCGTCAAGATTATCTAAGATATGTCTCTACATTTCAAGAGCAAATTCATTGTAATTTCCCCCTGATTGCGGTATAATGCCCTCAAATAGCCATCATTTATGTGGAGGTCTAGTCGATGCGAAAGAAATCCCATGAGCGGGTCCCACGCCCTACTGAATTGATCCTTCCAATCTTTCAGGCATTGAAAGAGCTTGGCGGTTCCGGTAAGAATGATGAAATCCTCGCCTGTGTCATCCAAAATCTCCATCTGCCCGATGCAATGGTCGATCTTCCGCACAATGGAAGGGCAAGTTTATCTGAGTTGGCCTATCGGCTGGCGTGGGCAAGAACCTATTTGAAAACATATGGCGTAATTGAGAACAGTTCGCGTTGTGTTTGGTCTATTCTTCCGGAATACACGAAAGTAGAGACTTTAGATGTCAAACGGATTGTTCAGGCTGTTGTACATAGAAATGTGGAACTGCAACAAAACCAGCCGATGGATTCCGGCCTGAACGATGAGCCAGAAGATGAGGGCGTGGATGTCCCAGATGAAGTAAAGCCTTGGCGGCAAAGATTGCAGGAGATCCTTCAAACGATGGACCCTACGGATTTGAACGGCTCACCCAACGCATCTTGCGCGAATGTGGGTTCACGCAAGTCGAAGTTACAAAAAAGTCCGGAGACGGAGAGCTCGACGGCACCGGGAAACTTCGTATCAACGGTCTTTTTAGTTTCAATGTCGCATTTCAGTGTAAACGGTATTCCGGTATGGTAGGGGCCGGAGATATCCGTGACTTTAGGGGATCCCTCAACAATAACATTGAGAAAGGACTTTTCATCACAACAGGTACGTTCTCTAAAGCGGCAAAGTTGGAAGCTGTAGATCCCGGAAAGCGGCTGATCGACCTGCTGGACGGCGAGGAGCTGATCGATAAAATCGTAGAATGCAACATTGGCGTCCATGAGGTGCGCGACTACGAAATCGACGAGGAATTCTTCAAAAAAATATAAATCTTTTGGCGTCCCCCGACAGGGACAACTTCTGCGACGCCCGGATCCCCGGCAGGTCTTGTTCGAGGACTACATCTTTTTATCAACCCAGGCAAAGATGCGGCAAGTCCCAACTGGGGCTTGTCGCGTTTTCCCTCTTTCCCCTTTCCTTTTCGCGCTTCCCACTTCCTATGGTACGCTTCCCATGCTATACTGGTGGCACAGAGGAGGGAATAGGTATGTCCCAGATCACCAAGCGGGCGCTGGCCGCGTCGCTGAAAAAGCTACTGGCCCAGAAACCCCTGTCCAAGATCACCATCTCCGACATCACCGAGGACTGTGGCATGAACCGCATGACCTTCTATTACCACTTTCAGGACATCTATGACCTGATCGACTGGATCTGCCAGGAGGAGGGGGGACAGGCCCTCCAGGGCCGGAAGGACTACCGCACCTGGCAGGAGGGCTTCACGGCCCTGTGCCGGGCGGTGGTGGAGAACCGGACCTTCATCGAGGGGGTCTACCACTCCGTCCAGCGGGAACAGATCGAGAGCTATCTCTACCGAGTGATCTACGGGCTACTCATCGATGTGGTGGAGGAGCTGTCCGGCCCCTACCGCATCTCCCGGGAGGATCAGGAGTACATCACCAATTTCTACAAGTACGCCTTTGTAGGTGTCATGCTGGACTGGGTCAAGAGCGGCATGCGGGAGCCCCCGGAGCAAGTGGTAGGCCGGATCAGCCAGATGACCCACGGCCAGTTGCTCGCCGCCATTCAGAACATGGAGGCCAGCTCCGGCCCATCAGGCGGGCCCGCATGATAGAATTTTTGACAGAGGGCCCCGGATGATGCAAGTTGCATCATCCGGGGCCCTCTGTCTATTGTGCAGAAGGGGCGTTTCCCTCTACAATAGAGCCATCCAAATTTCAAAGGAGGCTTTTCCATGTACTATTCCAGCGGAAATTATGAGGCATTCGTCCACCCCCGCAAGCCCGAAGGGGTGGAGCGCAAGTCCGCCTATATCGTGGGCACCGGCCTGGCGGCCCTCACCGCCGCCTGCTATCTGGTGCGGGACGGACAGATGCCGGGCAAGCACATCCACATCTTCGAGAAGGACCCCATCCCCGGCGGGGCCTGTGACGGCTGGGAGTATCCCGGCCTGGGCTACGTCATGCGGGGTGGCCGGGAGATGGACAACCACTTCGAGGTGATGTGGGATCTGTTCCGCTCCATCCCCTCCATCGAGACCCCGGAGCAGACCGTCCTGGACGAGTATTACTATCTGAACAAGCGGGACCCCAACTACTCCCTGTGCCGGGCTACGGTGGACCGGGGGCAGGACGCCCGCACCGACGGGAAATTCGGTCTGTCCGACAAGGGGGCTATGGAGATCATGCGGCTGTTCTTCACCCCCGACGAGGAGCTCTACGACCGGCCCATCACCGACTTCTTCAGCGACGAGGTGCTCTCCTCCAACTTCTGGCTCTACTGGCGGACCATGTTCGCTTTTGAGAACTGGCACTCCGCCCTGGAGATGAAACTCTACATCCGCCGCTATATCCACCACATCGGCGGTCTGCCCGACTTCAGCGCCCTGCGTTTCACCCGGTACAACCAGTATGAGTCCATGATCCTGCCCATGGTAGCCTATCTGGAGAAGGCCGGGGTACAGTTCCACTACAACACCAAAGTGACGGACATAGAATTCGACCTCCAGGCCGGGCGGAAGCTGGCCCGGCGGCTCACCCTCCGGTTCGAGAGTGGGCAGGAGCAGATCGACCTCACCGAGGACGACCTGGTGTTCCTCACCCCCGGCGGCTGTGTGGAGAACTCCGCCCTGGGCGCCCAGGACAGCCCCGCCGCCTACTCCCCCGGCCTGAAGGAGGGGGGCGGCTGGGATCTGTGGCGTCGCATCGCCGCCCAGGACCCGTCCTTCGGCCATCCGGACAAATTTTGCTCCGACCCGGAGAAGACCAACTGGATGAGCGCCACCGTCACCACCCTGGACGACCGGATCCCGCCCTATGTGCAAAAGATCTGCCAGCGGGACCCCTTCAGCGGCAAGGTGGTCACCGGGGGCATCGTCACGGTGAAGGACTCCAACTGGCTCCTCAGCTGGACCTTCAACCGCCAGCCCCAGTTCCGCAGCCAGCCCAAGGGCCAGCTGGTGGGCTGGATCTACGGCCTGTTCAGCGACCGGCCGGGCAACTATGTGAAAAAGCCCATGCGGGAGTGTACCGGCCGGGAGATCTGCATGGAGTGGCTCTACCACCTGGGGGTGCCCGAGGACCAGATCGAGGAACTGGCCACCCACAGCGCCAACACCGTCCCCTGCATGATGCCCTACATCACCGCCTTCTTCATGCCCCGGGCGGCGGGGGATCGGCCCGATGTGGTGCCGGAGGGGGCCGTCAACTTCGCCTTCATCGGCCAGTTCGCCGAGACCCCCCGGGATACCATCTTCACCACCGAGTACTCCATGCGCACCGGCATGGAGGCGGTATACACTCTGCTGGATATCGACCGGGCCGTCCCTGAGGTGTGGGGTAGCGTCTACGATGTGCGGGACCTGCTCAACGCCACGGTGAAGCTCCGGGACGGCAAAAAGATCACCGACCTGGATCTGGGGTTAAAAGAGAAGCTGGCCCTGAAAGAAGTCCTGAAAAAGATCGCCGGCACCGACGTGGAGAAGCTGTTGCAGGAGTACCATGTAATCTGAACAAATTGCAGACCGCCGGAGGCTCTGCCCGAGGCAGGCCGCTCCGGCGGTCTGTTATCTGATTCAAATAGAGCTCCGGCCCGCTCCCCCGAGTCGGTGCGCTACGGCTTCCAGCGGCCCCCCAGTTGCAGGCGGTTGAGCGCCCGGCTCAGATTGGCCTGGGCCGTGTGGTACTCCTGGATGCTCCGCTTCTGGAGCAGGGCCTCCTTGGCCGCGTCTGCGTCCCGCCTGGCCCGGTTGATGTCGATCTCCTCCGGGCGCTCGATGGTGTCCACCAGGATCAGCACCTCACCGTCCTCCACCTTCAACAGGCCGTTGGACACCGCGGCCTCCTGGGGCGCCTGCTCCCCGATCCGGTACTGCAGGATCCCGGGCACGATGGCCGCGATCAGGTTGCTGTGGTGGGCCAGGATGCCGTACATCCCGTCCTGGGTGGGCACCGACAGGGAGACGCACTCCCCCCGGTAAAAGGGGTGGTCGGAGGCCAGGATCTGCACGGGAAAGCTCTCCATCACTGGGCCCCCTCCATCTCCTTGGCCTTCTTGGGGACATCGTCAATGGTCCCCACGTTGAAGAAGGCCGCCTCCGGATATTCGTCCATCTCGCCGTCGATGATGGCCCGGAAGCCCCGGAGGGTCTCCTTCAGGGGGACGTAGGCCCCCGGGATGTTGGTGAACTTCTCCGCCACGTGCATGGGCTGGGCCAGGAACCGCTGGATCTTCCGCGCCCGCATGACGGTCTGCCGGTCCTCGTCGCTGAGCTCATCCATGCCCAGAATGGCGATGATATCCTGGAGCTCGTTGTATTTCTCCAAAATCTCCTGCACGCTCCGGGCGATCTCATAGTGCTCCTCCCCCACGATCCCGGGCTCCAGGATCCGGGAATTGGACTGGAGGGGGTCCACCGCCGGGTAGATGCCCTGCTCGGCGATCTTCCGGCTGAGCACCGTGGTGGCGTCCAGGTGGGTGAAGGTGGTGGCCGTGGCCGGGTCCGTCAGGTCGTCGGCGGGGACATAGACCGCCTGGACCGAGGTGACCGACCCGTCCCGGGTGGAGGTGATCCGCTCCTGTAGCTCGCCCATCTCGTTGGCCAGGGTGGGCTGATAGCCCACGGCGGAGGGCATCCGGCCCAGCAGGGTGGACACCTCGCTCCCCGCCTGTACAAAGCGGAAAATATTGTCGATAAAGAGCAACACGTCCTTGTGCTCCTGGTCCCGGAAGTGCTCCGCCATGGTCAGCCCGGCCAGGGCCACCCGCATCCGGACGCCGGGGGACTCGTTCATCTGCCCGAACACCAGGGCGGTCTTGTCGGACACGCCGCTCCCGTGCATCTCCCGCCACAGGTCGTTGCCCTCGCGGCTCCGCTCCCCCACGCCGGTGAAGACGGAGTAGCCGTTGTGCTCCATGGCCACATTGTGGATCAGCTCCTGGATCAGGACGGTCTTGCCCACGCCGGCGCCGCCGAACAGGCCGATCTTGCCGCCCCTGGGGTAGGGCTCCAGCAGGTCGATGACCTTGATCCCGGTCTCCAGGATCTCGCCCACAGGCTGTTGCTCCTCAAAGGCGGGGGGCTTGCGGTAGATGCTGTGCCGCTCCACCCCCTCCGGCAGGGGCTCGCCCCCGTCGATGACCTCTCCCAGCACGTTGAACATCCGGCCCAGGGTGGCCTCCCCCACCGGCACGGTGATGGTGGTACCGGGGGCACAGACCTCCATCCCCCGGGCGAGGCCCTCGCTCCCCGCCAACATGATACACCGGACCGTGTCGTGCCCCACGTGCTGGGACACCTCCATGGTCCGAGTCCCCTGGCCCACGGAGACGGTCAGGGCCTCCCGGATCCTGGGCAGATAGCCCTCCGCAAAGGCCACATCGACCACCGGGCCGGAGATCTGTTTGATGGTGCCGTATTTCATTGCGCTTGCACCCCTTTTCCGTGGGTTTTCTTCTGGGATCTGGCCCCGGCGGTGATCTCTGTGATCTCCTGGGTGATATTGGCCTGCCGGAGCCGGTTGAACTGGAGGGACAGGACCGACAACAGCTCCTCCGCGTTCTGATTGGCGGAGTCCATGGCCGTCATCCGGGCGTTCTGCTCGCTACAGAAGCTGTCGATCAGCGTGCTGTAGATAAATCCGGTCAGGTAGCTGTGCATGACCCCGTTGAGCACCGCCGAGACCGACGGGGCAAACTCAAACTGCTTTTTCCCCTTGTGCTCACACAGGGGGCTGTCGAAGTGGGTCCGGTGGAAGGGGAGCAACCGGGTGGTCCGGGTGGCCATCTCGATCCCGTTTCCCAGGTCGGTGTAGACCACATAGATCTTCCGCAACTCCCCTCTGTCATACCGCTCCAGAAGGATGGAGCTGATCTCCCGCGCCCGGTCCAGGGTGGGGTTCTGCGCGGTGTAGAGGAACGAGCGCTCGATGGGGATCCGGTGCTGGGTGAAAAAGCGGCGCCCGTACTCCCCCACCACAAACAGCCGGGTATCCGGGTGCTCCTCCAGCAGGCGGCGCACCTCCTTGATCACATTCTGGTTATAGGCTCCCGCCAGCCCCTTGTCCGCCGTGATGACCAGGCACCCGTAGGGGCCCTCCAGCTCCGGCTCATCCCCCGGGGGGTAGAAGTAGGGACTGTCCACATCCCCGGCGGTGCGGAAGATCCGCTTGATCTCACTGCGGAGCGCCTCAAAGTAGGGCCGGGTATTGTCCAGGTCGCTTCGGGCCTTGCGCAGTTTGGTGGACGCGATCAGGTACATGGCGTTGGTGATCTTCTGGGTCTGCTTGACGCTGGCGATCCTGCTCTTGATCTCCGCTGTGCTCGCCATGCCCGTCACCTCGCCTCAGCGCCGGAGGGCTTTGCCCACTGCTTGGTATAGAAGTCCTGGGCCGCGTCCAGGATGGCCTGGGTGTCCGACGGGGCCAGCTGGCCGGTCTCGTCGATGCGGTGGGCCAGGTCTCCCCGGGTGCGCTCCATATAGGCCAGATACTCCCGCCGGAAGCGCTCGATCTCCCGGGCGGGCACCTCCTGCATCACGTGGTGGAGGGCCGCCACCAGCAGAAACACCTGCTCATGGGGGGACATGGGGTGATACTGGGGCTGGCGCAAAAGCCGCATCAGCCCCTGGCCGTAGGCCAGCTGTTTTCTGGTCAGCTCATCCAGGTCGCTGGAGAACTGGGTGAACACCTCCATCTCCCGGTACTGGGCCAGGTCCAGCCGCAGGACCCCCGCGGCGGTCTTCATGGCCCTGGTCTGGGCGTCCCCGCCCACCCGGGAGACCGACAGGCCCACATTGACCGCCGGGCGCTGGCCGGAGAAGAACAGGTCGCTCTCCAAGAAGATCTGCCCGTCGGTGATGGAGATGATGTTGGTGGGGATATAGGCGGACACGTCGCCCGCCTGGGTCTCCACAATGGGCAGGGCGGTCATGCTCCCCCCGCCCTTCTCGTCCGAGAGGTGGGCGGAGCGCTCCAACAGCCGGGAGTGGAGATAGAACACGTCCCCCGGATAGGCCTCCCGCCCCGGGGACCGCTCCAGCAACAGGCTCAGGGCCCGGTAGGCGATGGCGTGCTTGGACAGGTCGTCGTACACGATGAGCACGTCCCGCCCCCGGTACATAAAGTACTCCGCCAGGGCACAGCCGGCATAGGGGGCCACATACTGTAGCGTCGCCGAGTCGCTGGCACAGGCGCTGACAATGATGCAGTAGTCCATGGCCTCGTGCTTCTCCAGGGTCTGGGTCAGCTGGGCCACCGAGCTGGCCTTCTGGCCGATGGCCACATAGATGCAGACGACGTCCTTCCCTTTCTGGTTCAGGATGGTGTCCAGGGCGATGGCCGTCTTGCCCGTCTGCCGGTCGCCGATGATCAGCTCCCGCTGGCCCCGCCCGATGGGGAACATGGCGTCAATGGACAGGATCCCCGTCTCCAGCGGGCGGTTGACCGGCTGGCGGTCCACGATGCCGGGGGCCGCCATCTCAATGGGGCGGTACTCCGTGGCGAGGATCTCCCCCTTCCCGTCGATGGGGGAGCCCAGGGCGTCCACCACCCGGCCCAGGTAGCCGTCACTCACCGGGATCCCGGCGGTCTTTCCCGTGCGGCGGACGATGCTCCCCTCGGTGAGCTCATCCCCGTCGCCGAAGAGGATACACCCCAGCCCCTCCGGCTTCAGATCCTGGACCATCCCCTTGATGCCGGAGGAGAAGACCAGGATCTCGCCGTAGGCGGCGTGCTCCAGGCCGGAGACCGTGGCGATCTCATCCCCCACGGTGACCACCCGGCCCATCTCCTCCGGGGCCACGTCGGGGGTCCAGTTCTGGACCGTCTCCCGGATCAGGGGGATGATCTCCCCCCGGGAGGCCGGGAGCTGTTCCAGCCGCTCCTTGAACTGTCTCAGGCGGCCCTCCACGCTCCAGTCGTAGATCTCAGAGCCCACCTGGAGCAAAAAACCGTCCACCAGCTTGTCGTCCCGCTCCCACTCCATGGTGACGGGGGCGCCATATTTCTTCTCCAGAAAGGCCAACAGGCGGCGGCGGTTCTCCTCACTGGGCGGGGTGCTACTGCGCAGGACCGCCTTACTCTCGCTCTGGTTGCTCATGGGCTCCCCCTCTCTCCGCCAGATCCAGGAACTGCTCATAGGGGTCGCCCTGCGCCTTCAGGACCAGCTTCTCCGTGGCGGTGACCGCCAGATCGGCCAGCTCCTTCTGGGCCCTGGCCAGCATCTCCTCGTGCTCCCGCTCGGCGTTCTCCTTGGCCCGGTCCAGGATGGACTGGGCCTCCTGCCGGGCCGCGCCCATCTGTTGCGCCCGGTACTGGTCCAGCTCCCGCTGGGCCTCCACGCGCTTTTGCGCGATCTCGGCGTCCGCCTGGGACAGCCTGGACGCATACTGCTCCTGGAGCTGGGCCGCGTCCGCGCGGGCCCGCTCCGCCGCCTCGTCCATGCTCTGGTAGTGCTCCTCCCGCTTTTTCATAAAATCCTTCACCGGGCGGTACAGCAGAAGATAGAGCCCCCCGGCCAGGATGGCGAAATTGAACAGGTGGAGCAGGATCTGTTGCCAATCGATATTCAGTGGGATGTTCATGCTCACACCCGCCTTTACAGGACAAAGATGATCAGGATCACAACCAACAGGGCGTAAATGATGGCCGTCTCAATAAAGACCAGGTTCAGCATCAGGGTGGTCCGGATCTTGCCCTCGGCCTCGGGCTGGCGGGAGATCCCGTCGGCGGCCTTGCCGCCCACGATCCCCATGCCGATCCCGCCGCCTGCGGCGGCCAGACCGATGGCCAGCCCCAGGGCGATGGCCTTCATGCCGGTGTCGCCGTCCTCCTCCTGGGCCTGGGCCGTAGCCGTGGGCTGGGCGCCCTCCTGCCCCTCGCCCGCCGCAAAGGTGGGGACGGACAGGGCCGCCACCAGCAGGATCAACAACAGCGCCGTGGAAACTTTCTTTGCCAGATTCATCGTAAAGACCTCCCGTGAATTATGTGGTTGGATCATGGACCAGCTTGCCCCGCCCGTGGGCCGGCGGTTTCAGCCGCGGCTCCTTGGGCTCGGACATCTCCCCGTAGAACAGGGCGGTCAGCATGGTCAGGACATAGCTCTGGATCAGCGCGTGGAGCAGGGTGAACAGCACCGCCACAATGACTGGGAGCACAAAGCTCAGGGTGATGTAGTAGTAGACCAGCTCCGTCACCAGCAGGCCGCTCAGCAGGGCGCCGAACAGCCGGAAGCTCATGGAGATCAGCAGAGAGATCTCGGTGAGGGCGCTCCGGACCCCCCGCAACCCGTTCCCGGCGATGGCCCCGGACAGGATCACCAGATAGGAGAGCACCCCCAGCATGATGGCCGCGTTGATATCGGACAGGGGGGCGGGCAGGGCGATGGAGCGCCCCGCCGTGGACACCGCCTGAAAGCCAAAGAGCTCAAACAGGGTGCCGGTAAAGATATAGGTCCCCGCGGCAAAGATATAGGCCCCCAAAAAGCTGTTTCGCCAGGGGCTGTTGGACTGGGCCATCCCGTCGAACAGCCCGACGATCTGCTCCAGGATCAGCTGGAACCTGCCGGGCACATAGCGGAACCTGGGGATCACAAAGATCCGGATCCCGGCGGCCACGGCCAGCAGAAAGGCCGTCACCACCATCCCCGAGACCAGCCCCGGGTTGACGGCCCGGAGCCCCAGCAGGTTGATCTGGTTGGACTCGTGTAGCACCGCGTCCCGCATGGTCTCCTGCACGCTCTCCCCGCCGGTGCCGTCGGGGGCCAGGATGCTCCCCGCCAACAGCACCGCCAGGATGGCGATCCAGGCGATCAGATAGGTCCGTCTTGTTTTGCTCATACGCTATCTTCCCCCTTTGGGCCAACCGGCCACAGGATCACACAGAGGTCTGGGGACCGTGGTCCTTCCGTATCACGTCGTGGGCGCCGCCCTCCACAATGCTGGTGGCGGACACCAGGGTGATCTTGGCGCTCTTCTGGAGCTCCTTGATGGTCAGGGCCCCGCAGTTGCACATGGTGGAGCGCACCTTGCTCAGGGTCTGGTCCACATTCTCCTTCAGCGGACCGGCGTAGGGCACATAGGAGTCCACCCCCTCCTCGAAGGAGAGCTTCTTCTCCCCGCCCAGGTCGTACCGCTGCCAGTTCCGGGCCCGGTTGGAGCCCTCGCCCCAGTACTCCTTCACATAGGTCCCGTTGACCAGGAGCTTCTCCGTGGGGCTCTCGTCAAAGCGGGCGAAGTACCGGCCCAGCATGACAAAGTCCGCCCCCATGGCCAGCGCCAGGGTGATGTGGTGGTCGTAGACGATGCCCCCGTCGGAGCAGATGGGGATATAGATCCCGGTCTCCTCATAGTACTCGTCCCGGGCCTGGCACACCTCGATGAGGGCCGTGGCCTGGCCCCGGCCGATCCCCTTGGTCTCCCGGGTGATACAGATGGAGCCGCCGCCGATCCCCACCTTGACAAAGTCCGCGCCGCACTTGGCCAGGAACAGGAAGCCCTCCCGGTCCACCACGTTGCCGGCCCCCACCTTCACGCTGTCGCCATAGGTCCGGCGGATATACTCCAGGGTGAGCTTCTGCCACTCGGAGAACCCCTCGGAGGAGTCGATGCACAGCACATCGGCGCCCGCCTCCAGCAGGGCGGGGACCCGCTCCTCATAGTCCCGGGTGTTGATGCCGGCCCCCACCAGATAGCGCTTGTGGGCGTCCAACAGCTCCCCGGGGTTCTCCTTGTGCTCGTCATAGTCCTTGCGGAAGACAAAGGCGGACAGCCGCCCCTCCTCGTCCACCACGGGCAGGGAGTTGAGCTTGTGGTCCCAGATGATGTCGTTGGCCTCGCTGAGGGTGATCCCCTCTTTCCCCGTGATCAGCTTCTCCCGGGGGGTCATGAAGGAGGACACCGGCGTGGAGGGGTCCATCCGGCTGACCCGGTAGTCCCGGCTGGAGATGATGCCCAGCAGTTTCCCGTTGGGGGTCCCGCCCTCGGTCACCGCCACGGTGGAGTGGCCCGTCCGCTTCTTCAGCTCCAGGATGTCCGCCAGGGTGGCGGTGGGCTCCACATTTGAGTCGCTGACCACAAAGCCCGCCTTGTATCCCTTGGCCCGGGCCACCATGGCCGCCTCCTCCTCGATGCTCTGGGAGCCGTAGATGAAGGACAGGCCGCCGCACTTGGCCAGCGCCACCGCCAGCCGGTCCCCCGAGACCGACTGCATGATGGCCGAGACCATGGGGATGGTCAGCTCGATGGCCGGTTTCTCCCCCTTCTTGTATTTGACCAGCGGCGTCTTGAGGGAGACGTTGGCCGGGATGCACTCCCGGGAGGAGTACCCCGGGATCAGGAGATACTCGTTAAAGGTGTGGGACGGTTCGTTAATATAGGTTGCCATAGTTTGCCCTCCGTATCATCGATATGATGCCGCCCTCGGCCGGGACACCCGCCCGGCCGCCCCGGCGGCGCAAGTCTGACATAAATGCTCAGTGGGCGCGGGGCCCTCCGCCTTCCTCGCTCCGGGGCGGGTCCTGGGCCGCGCGGTAGGCCTTTTCCAACAGCGCCTTGAGCTGTTCCAGCTCCTCCGCCGACAGCCCCCGGGTGACCGGGGCCTCCACCCGCGCAAACAGCTCCTCCACCTGCTCCGCCGCCCGGTGCCCCTCCCGGGTCAGGGACACATAGCGGGAGCGCCGGTCCCCCGCTCTCCGCCTGCGGGTGACCAGCCCGGCCTTCTCCATCCGGGTCAGGATACTGCCCACCGTGGTCTGCTCGATCTCGCAGTGGGCGGCGATGGTCTTCTGATCCGCCTCCGGATGCCGGGACAGGAAATCCAGTACCTTGGGCTGGCCGGAGGTCAGACCGATCTCATGGACGGCCGTGGCCACCCGCCGGGAGAGGACCGCATGGGTTTTCATCAGCAAATAATGCAGGCTTTCCAAGCCTAAGCCCCCTTATAATAAGCCTTCTCACCGTTCTGGAAAATCATTATAGGCTCCCGCATTTAGAAAGTCAAGAATGGGTGAAACGGGGCAAAACTTCCCATTTTTCACACTTTTTTCTTCACTTTCCTCGGAAGAACCCCCGGATTCCCGGTCCTCTCCGCCCCCGGCGGGCAAGTGATAAGATTTCGTAAAATTTTGCGAAAAAAACCGGATGTGGGACGGTCCTGTCCCACATCCGGGGTGCGCTCCTCTATGATGGCCCTCTACCGGGCCCACAGGTCCTCCGGGTAGAGGCCGGCCGCGGTCTTCTCGGCGATGGCCGCCACCACCGTGGGCTTGTCCTCCTGATAGGTCACTCCGTACCAGCGGTCGCGGGAGGGCAGGACCTTGACCCGGGCTCTTTTCTCCTCCAGCAACTGGGTCACCACGCCGGGCAGGAAGTACTCCCCCTTCAGCGGGTCCTCCCGCAGGGTCCGGTCCAGAAAGGCGGGGAAGCGGGCCTGGGCCTCCTCCAGAAAGCTGTGCTGGAACCCCCACAGGTTCATGGACACCAGGGTGTCGCCGGACAGGCGGCCCCAGCTCTGTCCGCCGTCCTCGGTGTAGCGGGCGTCCGCCCCGTCCCGCTCGATGTGGGTCCGCTCCACCACCTGCCGCAGAAAGTGGTCGCCGTCCGCCTCACAGACTCCCCGGGACACATAGCCGTGCTCCGTCACCGTGTTGCCCAGCAGATAGCCCACCATGGCGTATTCATAGCAGTCCGGCCGGTCCGGGTGGGCCTGAAGGTAGTCGAAGATGGCCCGGAAGCCCTCCGGTCCATAGTAGTCGTCCGCGTTGATCACCGCGAAGGGGCCCCGGATCAAATGCCGGGCGGCCAGAATGGCGTGACAGGTACCCCAGGGCTTGACCCGCCCCTCCGGGACTCCATAGCCCTCCGGCAGATCCTCCAGCTCCTGATAGGCGTACTGGACGTCCATCACCCGGGACAGCCGGTCCCCGATGGCAGTCCGGAAGGTCGCGTCAAGCTCCCGCTTGATGATGAAGATCACCGTCTCAAAGCCCGCCCGGCGGGCGTCGTAGATGGAGTAATCCATGATGAGCTGGCCGTGGCCGCCCACCGGGTCCACCTGCTTCAGGCCGCCGTACCGGCTCCCCATGCCGGCGGCCATCACCACAAGGACTGGTCTGTTCATGGTCGTGGCTCCTTTCTTTCGCCGCGGTCACCTCCCGCGGGCACTGTCCGTCTGCTATTATAAAGAAAATCTCCCGATGATACAAGGGCATCTTTTCCCCCCGGCCCCCCTTTGAAGATTTTTCTTGCCGGACGGGCCGCCATGGGGTATGATGAAAAAAAGCTCCCGCCCCGGGCGGGAGGAGAGGAGGGAACCCTATGTGGTTTGAGGAGGCTGTGGTCTATCAGATCTATCCCCTGGGCCTGTGCGGCGCCCCGGAGGACAACGACGGGGTCCAGACCCCCAGGGTCCTGCGGCTCTTGTCCTGGGTGGACCACATCCAAAAGCTGGGGGCGGACACCGTTCTGCTCAACCCGGTCTTTGACAGCGACCGGCACGGCTATGACACCAGGGACTATTTCACCGTGGACCCCAGACTGGGAAGCAACCAGGATCTGGCCCGGGTGTGCGACGCCTTTCACGACGCGGGCCTCCGGGTCATGCTGGACGGGGTGTTCAACCACGTGGGCCGGGGCTTCTGGGCCTTTCGGGACGTACAGGAGAAGAAGTGGGACAGCCCCTATCAGGACTGGTTCCACATCGACTTCGGCGGCAACACTGACCGGAACGACGGCTTCTGGTACGAGAGCTGGGAGGGCCACACGGAGCTGGTCAAGCTGAACCTGTCCAACCCGGCGGTGGTAGACCACCAGTTCCAGGCCATCCGCGCCTGGGTGGAGCAGTTCCACATCGACGGGTTGCGGCTGGACGTGGCCTACTGCCTGCCGGACCACTACCTGCGCCAGCTCCGCGCCTTCACCCGGGAGCTGAAGCCGGACTTCGTCCTGTTGGGCGAGACCCTCCACGGGGACTACAACCGCTGGATGGGCCCCGAGCTGTGCCACTCGGTGACCAATTACGAGTGCTACAAGGGCCTGTGGTCCAGCTTCAACTCCATGAACCTCTTTGAGATCGGCCACTCCCTGGCCCGCCAGTTCGGGCCGGAGCCCTGGACCCTGTACAAGGGGGCGCCCCTCCTGGCCTTTCTGGACAACCACGACGTCACCCGGATCGCCTCCCAGCTGACCCAGCCCCTCCACCTGGCCCCGGCCTACGGCCTGCTGTTCGGCATGCCCGGCGTCCCCGCCCTCTACTACGGGAGCGAGTGGGGGCTCCAGGGGAGCAAACAGGCCGGGAGCGACGCCGCCCTCCGCCCCGCCCTGGAGCGACCGGAGTGGAACGACCTCACCGGCTGGATCGCCCGGCTGGCCGCCGCCCGGAAAGCTAGCCCGGCCCTGTGCCACGGCAGTTACCGCAACGTGCTCCTCGCCAACCGGCAGATCATTTTCGAGCGCAGGTGCGACGCCCAGCGGGTGCTGGTGGCGGTCAACGCCGACAGCGAGCCCTACACCGCCCACTTCGACGCGGGCTGTGGGCTGGCCTGGGACCTGATCTCCGGGGATCAGCACGACTTCGGCGGCGGGAGCCTGTTGCCCCCCTACAGCGTGCAGTACTGGCGCATGGAGCATTGATACCGCCACCCACAGAGAAGGGGCGGAGAGCCAGCTCTCCGCCCCTTCTATTTTTTATTTCCCCTCGTAGGCCACGATGGTGTCCACCGGGTACCGGCTCAGCCTGTCCCGGCCGTGGAGCCCCTTGAGCTCCAGCAGGCAGACGATCTTGACGATCTCCGCCCCCTGCCGCTCCAGCAGGCCGGCGGCGGCCTCCAGCGTGCCGCCGGTGGCGATCAGGTCGTCCACCAGCACCACCCGGCTCCCCGGCCGGACGTCGTCCCTGTGGATCTCGATGGTGGCCGTCCCATACTCCAGGTCATAGGTGGCCTCCACCGTCTCCCGGGGGAGCTTCCCCTTTTTCCGGACGGGGATAAAGGGCTTGTGGAGCTTGTAGGCAATGGGCATTCCGAAGAGAAAGCCCCTGGACTCCAGCCCCACCACGGCGTCAAACTCCACGCCGTCCAGACAGGCGGCCATCTCATCCACCGCCAGTTGCAGACCCTCCGCGCTCTTGAGCACCGAGGTGATGTCCCGGAATAGGATCCCCTTCTCCGGAAAGTCCGGGATCGTGATGATATACTGCTCCACCTGGCTCATATGTTCCCCTCCATCCAGACTGCCCCGGGCCGGCTCCCCCGGCCCCGGCGGCTGAGCGCTCGCTTCGGCCTTTCCTTTGAAACAAAAAAACGTGGTCACAAAGCCAGACTTTGTGACCACGTGGTCCGAGTGACTGGATTCGAACCAGCGGCCTCTTGAACCCCATTCAAGCGCGATACCAAACTTCGCCACACCCGGAAATTGCCGGCAACTTATGCCGAACAGCTTATGTATGATACCACATCGCCGGTCAAAAAGCAACCCCCTTTTGAAATATTTTTTGTCCCGGCCGAAAAAACTTCTCTCACTCCCCTCCCCCACGGGTCCGGCCGCCCCCGTCCCGCGGCAACCGGGGCCAGCCCTCCCGGTCGAACTCCCACACCAGATACCGCTGTCCCTCCCACTGCTCCACCCGGGCCAGGCAGAAGAGGGCCGCCAGCGGCACCGGCCGGTCCGTCCGGAACCGGGCCGCCAGGGAGAAGCCCTCCCGCTCCTCCCGGCACCACATGGGGCCCCTGATCTCCCGGCGCAACACCGGATCCCGGAGCCGCCGCCCCGGCTCCGGCTCCCGGCACCATCCGCCGGCGCGCCCCTCGTCAAAGCGGAAGGCCAGCCGCGCCTCCCCCCGGAAATGGGGCCAGCACCCCGCCCGCTCCAGCTCCTCCACCGACAGCGTCCGGCAGAGCTGGAGCTCTCCCCCCTCCGGGATCAGGGTGCCCAGCAGGCAGGCCCCCCCGCCGTCCCCCCGGAGCCACGCTTTGTAGAGGCCCCGGCCGTCCGCCTCCCGCCGGACCTGTAGCCTCACCCTGGGCCCCTCCTGGCGAAACGTCAGCGTGCCGCCGCCCCGCATCTCCATGCTCCCCTCCACCCGCGCCGCCCCCTCTCCCCCAGTCTATGCGGCAATGGAACAGGATTTTCTCAAAAAAGTACCGGCCCCGGGTGTGCCCGGGGCCGGTACTCGCTTCTCTATGTCTCGCTCCGTCTGTGTTCCGGGGCGTTCTTCTTGTAGAGCACATTCAGGCCCTTCAGCAACAGGTCCCGGTCCACCAGGATCTTCCTGCGGCAGAGGGGCACCACAAACTGGGCCATCCCGCCGGTGGCCACCACGGTGGCCGAGTAGCCCAGTTCCTCCTCCACCCGGTCCAGCATCCCGTCCAGCATGGCCGCCGTGCCGTACATGATGCCGCTCCGCATACAATCCACCGTATTTTTCCCGATGACCTTTTTGGGCTTGTCCAGGCGGATCCCGGGCAACTGGGCCGCCCGGGAGGTGAGCGCCTCCAGGGACACCCGGACGCCGGGGATGATACATCCGCCCAGATAGGCGTTCCCCCGGCCCACCACCTCAATGGTGGTGGCGGTCCCCAGGTCCAGCAAAATCAGCGGGGGGTCCCACTCGGCCAGGGCCGCCACAGCCACCACGATCCGGTCGCTCCCCACCTGGGAGGGGGTGTCCATCTGGATATTCAGGCCGGTCTTGATCCCCGGCCCCACCACCATGGGCTCCCGGCGGATCAGCTTCACCAGTCCGGTCCGCACCGAGTTGAACACCGGCGGGACCACCGAGGAGATGATACAGTCGTCGATGTCGTGGGGCTTCACGTCAAACAGGGACAGGATATTTTTGATCTCCACCCCGTACTGGTCGGAGGTCTTGATGTGGTCGGTGGCGATGCGCCCCTCGAAGAGGATCCGGTCGTCCTGGATCCCGCCGATCACAATATTGGTATTGCCGATGTCAATGGCAAGTAGCATCCATTTTTCACCTCTGTGGGCGGAGCGCGCTCCCCCGTCTATTTCTGTACCCCGGGCACCCGCGCGCCCCAGCCCATGCGCCCGGTGACGTGGAGCAAGGCCTTGCCGATGGCGGTGACCAGCACCGCGGCGGCGATGGCCTCGGGCACCCCGTTGGCGGCCACGATGGCCATGACGCCCCCCAGCACCGCCTCCATGGCGATGTTCTTGGCGGCGGCAAACTCCGGGCTGAGAAGCAGATAGATGCTGGTCATCACCAGACCGGTGTTGGTCAGCGCCCCCGCCACCCCCACCACAGGCAGGGCGGCCAGGTCGTTGACCCGGAGCTTCTTCAGGGCGATCCACAGCCAGCCGGCCACCACCCCGATGAGCACCCGGCAGCCAAAGGCGATCCAGATGGTCTTTACCGCTCCGGCGGCGCTGGTGGCCAGGAAGGGGGAAAAGGCGAAGGACAGCAGTCCCGGGGCCGTGCTGTTGCTCCAGATAGAGCACAATCCGAACACCCCGCCCAGGATGCCCCCCGCCAGGGGGCCCATGAGCACCGCCCCGATGATCACCGGGATGTGCAGGGTGGACGCTTTGATCAGGGGAAGGGGGATCAGTCCGATGCCGGTGACGTTCAAAAAGATCTCGATGGCGACAAACAGCGCCAGCAGGACCAGCCACCTGGTGTCTCGTTTCCGGGTTTTCATATTCAATTACCTCCTGCTGTCGCTCCCCGTCCGGGGATGCAACGCAATTTTGAAGGGCCGGGCAGACCGCCCGCCCTCATTCGCTGTATTATACCGGATTCCACCGCGGGATGCAAGACAAAATTTGACCCGCCTTTTCCCTCCGCCCTTTACATCCCCCGCTGTTGCCGGTATAATGGAGCTGATCTCATCACACGCAAGGAGGAGTCCCCATGCTACAGGGAAAAACCGTCCTTCTGGGGGTGACGGGGGGCATCGCCGCCTATAAGGCGGCCTATCTGGCCTCCGCCCTGGTGAAACAGCACTGCTCGGTGGAGGTCATCCTCACCGAGCACGCCACGAAATTCATCGCCCCCCTCACCTTTGAACAGCTCACCGGCAACCGGTGCATGGTGGACACCTTTGACCGGAACTTCTCCCACCAGGTGGAGCACATTGCCCTGGCCCGCCGCGCGGATCTGGTGATGGTGGCCCCGGCGACGGCAAATGTGTGCGCCAAGCTGGCCCACGGCCTGGCGGACGATATGCTCACCACCACCGTGCTGGCCTGCTCCTGCCCCAAGCTCATCGCCCCGGCCATGAACACGGGGATGTACGAAAATCCGGTGACCCAGGACAACCTGGACCTTCTGCGGAAGTACGGCTGGGAGGTCATCGCCCCCGCCTCCGGCCGGCTGGCCTGCGGGGATGTGGGGGCGGGCAAGTTGCCCGAGCCCGACCTGCTCCTTCAGCACATCCTGCGGGTGCTGGCCCTCCCCCACGACCTGGAGGGGAAGCGGGTGCTGGTCACCGCCGGCCCCACCCAGGAGGCCCTGGACCCGGTGCGGTATCTCACCAATCACTCCACCGGCAAGATGGGCTACGCCATCGCCAGGATGGCCATGCTCCGGGGGGCCCAGGTCACCCTGGTGTCCGGCCCCACCGCCCTGGAGCCGCCCCCCTTTGTGGAGGTGGTGCCCGTGGTGTCCGCCCAGGACATGTTTGAGGCGGTCACCAGCCGCCAGGAGCCGTCCGACCTCATCTTCAAGGCGGCCGCCGTGGCCGACTACACCCCCGCCGACTACAGCGACGACAAGGTGAAGAAAAAAGAGGGGGACCTGTCCATTCCCCTCAAGCGTACCCAGGATATTTTGCAGTACCTGGGGGACCACCGCCGCCCCGGGCAGGTGATCTGCGGCTTCTCCATGGAGACCCGGGACCTGTTGCAAAACAGCACCGCCAAGCTGGAGAAGAAGCGCGTGGACATGATCTGCGCCAACAACCTGAAGGTGGCCGGGGCGGGCTTCGGCACTGACACCAACGTGATCACCCTCATCACCCGGAACGGGGCGGAGGAGCTCCCCCTCCTGTCCAAGGAGGAGGCCGCCAGCCGGATCCTGGACCGGGCGGTGGCGCTTCTGTAACCGATTCTATCAAGTGTAAGTAGAGGACCGACAGATTTTACAATGCCTGTCGGTCCTCTGTTTGTTTCCTTTTCTCTTACAAAATGCTATCTTTCCGTAAGTACTTACTTATCCCTGTCGCAACTGAGCAGTCGCTTTTTCATCTACCGTCTTGGATACCGGATCAATGACCACTCCATAATACTTTTTGGCGTTCTCTAAGCTAACCTTTTCATTGAGTACGTCCTCCAGCACATACTCCACTCTTCGTTTGAAGGGATTCCCAAATCCACCAGATCCAGGCGTCTGGGCACTCATGATATCCCCTTCCTTCAGCTGGATCTCCGAAGATTTGGCCGACGGTAGAACTCTTTCTTCCGGCGTGTCTGGATTGATCACAAACCGCCCTGGCAAACCATCACACCCACCGGCCAGTCCCCAGGGAGCTGTCTTCTGCCGGTCACCATGTGAACTAAATACTGTATCCTGCAAAATACGGTAATCTCGGCGGTAACCAAGTCCACCCCGGTATTCCCCCGCTCCACCGGAATCGTTACGGATCTCGTAGCGTTCTACCATGATGGGATACTCTGCTTCCATACATTCGATGGGAAGATTAGAGGAATTTGTAATATGGACGTGGACCCCATCCAATCCATCCTTATTGTATCGGGCTCCATAACCGCCCCCTAATGATTCAGGGTAAACGAAGAATCGGTCATTTTTCTCGTCATTGCCGGAGAAAATCACTGTGGTCACCGCACTGTTACACCCTGCCATCACTTGCTTGGGTACCACCTGAGCCATAGCGCCAAACACCACATCGGCAACGCGCTGACAGGCATCCGTTCTGGCTCCGCAAGCCCCAGGAGCTTTTGGATTGACCAAGGTCCCTTTCGGTGCATAAATTTCAATCGCCCGATAGAATCCACCATTTGGCGGTAGCTTTGGATCAATAATGCTTTTCATGGCATAGTACACGGTAGCTTTCAAGGCATTCTCCACCACATTGACTGCTCCTTTCACTTGAGGGGCTGTCCCAGTGAAGTCAAGATATACACTATCGTCCCGGACTGTCAGTTTCAGATGGATAGGAACCCGCTTCCCAATATCGATGCCGTCATCATCCATGTAGTCTTCAAACTCATAGGTCCCATTGGGAATTTCTCGGATCCCTGCGCGCATCTTGCGCTCCCCATAATTCATCAACTCTTCCATTCCAGACAATACAGTATCCCGGCCATATTTATTGATAACCTCTATGGCGCGTTCTGCCCCGATGGTATTAGCCGCTACTTGCGCCATGATATCACCGGTTCGTTCAAACGCAGTCCGGCAATTGAGCATAATAACGTCCATAACATCCTGGATCAGCTTGCCCTTTTTCATGATCCGAATCGGCGGAATCCGTAGGCCCTCCTGGAAAATGCTCGTGCTGTCTCCCGACATACTCCCCGGGACACGGCCACCCACGTCACTGTGGTGCGCAATATTAGCCACATAGGCTACGATCTCGCCGTCATGGAAAATCGGGGCGGCAATGGTGATATCCGGTAGATGTGTTCCCCCACCGCTGTACGGATCATTGGCAACAAACATATCTCCTGGCTCTATATCCGCAATATCATACTTTTTCGTGATCTCTTGGACAATACCCAACATAGAACCAAGATGGACAGGGATGTGCTCAGCCTGCGCAATTGTCTCCCCTTTGGCGTTGAAAATAGCACAGGAGCAATCTTTTCGCTCTTTAATATTGGTGGAATAGGCCGTCCGAACCAGGATGCCGCCCATTTCTTCTGCAATGGACATGAACGCATTGCTCAACACTTCGACAGTGATAGGATCGACATTGACATAGTTAAACATTCTCTTGCCCCCTTCCTATTCAGCTTGGTAGCTGATCATCAGGTTCAGATACTTGTCGGCACACGCAGTGTGCCCGGGCGGGACCACAATGGTGGAGTCCATCTGTTCAATGATCGCCGGGCCTTTGATCTCATTGCCAGCTTTGATTCGGTCTCGGTCATAGATGTCAGTAGGTACATAGGCTTTGGCCTCCTCAAAGTAGACATCCCGCTGACCAACTATAGCAGAGGAGGCATCTGTCTCCTCCAGCGGGTGCTCTACTAGTTCGATGGTCTGTACCTTGCCCAGGGCGGTGGCCCGATAGTTGACAATCTGGACCAGTGCTCCCTCATTACAATAACCGTACTCCCGCTTATGTGCCTTGTGGAACAAATCCCGAATCGCGTCAATGTTCTCCTCGGTAATTCTTTCATAAGGAATTTCAATGCTCAGCTCAAAATTCTGTCCAAAATACCGCATATCGGCGTGGCGGACAATGACTTTATGCGCCTCATCGATCTTTTCCTCATCGAGCCACTCATTACCTTTATCCGTAAGTTCCTTGAAATTGGCATTCATTTTTTCAATATTTTCCGGGACAAAGTTAGAAATACTTGTCTTCACATAGTCACAACGGATATCAGAAACCAGCAGGCCCACGGCACACAGAATCCCAGGATTACAGGGGATCATGACTCGGTTGATTCCCAAATCTTTTGCCACATTGACTGCATGGAGGGCTCCGGCGCCGCCGAAAGCGACCACAACAAACTCGCGAGGGTCATAGCCCCGTTCCACCGAAACTACTCGGATTGCCCGGGCCATATTGGAGTTTACGACCGTAATGATGCCTCTGGCCGCATCCAACGCGCTCATTCCAAGCGGCTTTGCTAACTTCTCTTCAATCGCCCGGTACGCCGCCTCCTCATCAATTTTCATCCGGCCGCCCAAAATGGTCTTAGGATTCAATCGATGGAGTACTACATTGGCATCTGTCACTGTCGGCTTGTCCCCACCCCGGCCATACGCAATAGGCCCTGGATAAGCTCCTGCACTCTCCGGTCCCACTTTCATCATCCCGCCATTATCGATCCATGCAATTGATCCGCCGCCAGCACCCACCGCGGTGACATCGGTCATCGGTACCTTCACCGGAAACTCGGCAATGGCCTTTGCTGTGGTCAACTTGGGAGAATAGTTCTCGATCAGGGACACATCCGTACTGGTTCCACCCATGTCAAAAGTGATAATATTCTTGACCCCAGCCAGCTTAGTGATATAGTTGGCTCCGGATACCCCCGCCGCAGGGCCAGACAGAGCAGTACGGATCGGGTTGTTAAAAGTGGTTTCAATACTCATCAAACCGCCATTCGATTGATTGATATAGGGAGTCAGATCCATTCCCATATCCTTCACTCGCTGTTTGAATTGTTTGGCGTACACTCCCACCTTGGGACCGATGTAGCTGTTCAGCGCGGTCGTGGTCATTCGCTCATATTCCCGAATTTCCGGCAGGACCTCGCTGGAAATTGATACATAGGCCTCCGGATGTCTTTTGTGGATAACCTCCTTGATCTGCTGCTCGTGGATAGGATTAATATATGCATGCAACAGACAAACAGCATAGGCCTCCGTCCCCTCTGCTTTCAACTCATCCACTAGCCGCTCTACTTCTTCCAAATCTAGTTTTTTGAACACAGTACCGTCTGCCTGGATCCGCTCATCTACTTCTCTACGCATCTTCCGGTAGATGATCGGAACCGGTTTTTCTACCTGTGTATCATAGAGGGACGCTCGGGTCTGCCGGGCCAGCTCGATTAGATCCCGAAAACCTCTTGTCGTGATAATCGCCGTCTTAGCTCCTTTACGTTCCAAGGTGGCATTGGTTGCCACCGTGGTGCCGTGAACCAGATTGGACACCGCCGCCGGGGAAACCTGGTATAGTTCCAGAATTTCTTTGATCCCATTCCCAATTGCTTCAGATGGATCCCAAGGGGTAGAAGGGAGCTTGTAGACATAGACTTCACCAGTCTCCTGGTCGAACATACAGACATCTGTAAAAGTGCCACCTACATCAACACCAATTTTATAACTCATAGTCTCACCTTTCCGTCTCAATCATTCTCAGGCGGCCGATTGATCCGCCAACTTTCCCCGCTTCTTTCCAGTCCAGAGCATCGCCAACAGCACGGCAAACATGACAAGACCAATGACATCACAGATCTTAAGCTGAATAAACATGAACACTGCGCAGATGCCGAAGGCCACTCTCCAGATAGCGCCCAGGCGTTTTACCAAGTGCCCCTGGATCGCGGCCGTCAGCGCGTAGCACATGACAATACCACAGAGCACCGCCCACGCAATGTCTAATACTCCTCCTTCCATCAGGAATGCGGTATTGTAGACAAACATGTATGGGACAAAGAATGCCACCACAGCCAGCTTGCATCCCTCGCTGGCCGTCTGGATTGCCTTGGAACCGGCAATACCGGCGCCGGTGTAGGCGGCCAGAGCCACCGGAGGTGTAATTCCAGACAGGCAGGCAAAGTAGAAAATAAACATATGGGCCGCCAGCGGCTCCAGTCCCATGGTGGTCAGCACAGGAGCCAACACATTGGCACACAGAATATAGGAAACTGTTGTGGGCAGTCCCATACCAAACAGGATGGCCGTCAACATACTTAAAATCAGCGCCGGCAGGACATTGCCGTTGGAGAAACCAATAATGAGACTGGAAATCTTCAACCCCAAGCCGGTTAAACTGATAGCACCAATGACAATACCGGCACATGCACAGGCGCAGGCAGTGGAAGCCGAGCTCTTGGCCGCCGCGATCAGGGTTTCTGCAATGGCCTTCAAACTCATCCGATTTTCTTTTTTCAGCATACAAACCAGGATGCACGCAATCATGGAGAAGAAGGCCGACTTGATGGCTGAATAACCCACTACCGTCAACAGAACGATCAACAGCACCAACGGCAGGAACAGCGGCCAATCTTTTTTCAAAACCGCTTTCAACTGGGGAAGTTCATCCTTATTCAAACCATTCAGTCCGTTTTTTGCCGCAATCGCATCTACGGAGATCCAGATGGTGAAGAAATACATGACCGCCGGAATAATTGCAGCCCTGACAATCTCCAGATACTGCATCCCAAGGTATTCTGCCATCAGGAACGCACCAGCCGCCATTACCGGTGGCATGATCTGTCCGCCAATGGAAGCGGAAGATACTGAGGCCGCGGCCAGCGTCTTGTCATAGTTCATCTTGATCATGATGGGGATGATAATGGACCCACAGGCCGCGACACAGGCCACCGCGCTCCCTGAAATCGTCCCAAACAGAGCACAGGCAATGACTGCCACTTTAGCTGGTCCGCCACGGGCTCCCCCTGCCACAGACGACGCCAGATCAAAAAATGCTACACCTGCTCCGGTCCGTTCCAGAAAGGCCGCAAAGATCACAAACATAACCACGAAGGTAGCCGCCGTGTCCAGGGCAGTCCCAAATACGCCGTCATAAGTGTACAGTGTCGTGATAATGCGTTTGATGCTGTATCCTGAGTGGCCCAGCATACCCGGCAAATACTGCCCCAAAAACGCATAGGCAATGAATACAATTCCAATAATTGGTAGGGCCATACCGTTAGTCCTTCGGGTTGCCTCCAGAACACACAGTAAGGCGATCAAGCCCATGACAATGTCAAATTGGGTAGTAAAAATACCGCCCCGCAATAAGATCCCCTCAATGTTGAAATAGGCATACCCCATGCTGACAAAGCTCAAAATCAAAAACAGGATATTTACCGGATCTATTCCCTTGTTGCTTCCATCTTTCTTCTTAAATGTGGAATAGGTCAAAAAGGTAATTAGCAGGACTAGCAACAGATGGAAGCTACGAAACGCCATGGCCGGTCTAGGTAAAAAATTCAACACCACCAGATGGTATAGGCCAAATGTAATACCCAGAACTGCTACCAGTTTCTTGGCAATTTGATCTATTTTTTCGCCCATATTTTCTGCTCCTTTTTCACTTCCCAAAATCAACATTTTCTTTCCAATCAATAGTAGCGCAGGCCAAATCAGCGAGGCCGATCTGTTGGCCTGCGCTTTTCTCGTGCACCTCAGGCACTATACTCCGGGGGAAGTAATTCCTCCGGCACCTCGATTCCCACCTCTTCAAAATAGCGAATGGCCCCCATATGGTAAGGAATAGTGGAATACCCAATGTTGTCCAGAGACATCTCTTCGCCAAACTGAGCAAAGATACTGGAAATCAGCTCCTGATTCTCGTAACAGGCCTTGACCACCTGATAGACCAGCTCTTCATCCACGTTTTGGTTGGCAATGACCATATTGTACAGCCCCACATTGTTTGCGCCATCAGGCAGTGCTTTGTAGTAGCCCGCCGGGATATCCAGCCAGACATACTGCGGATAGGCCTCCTTAAACGCATCCACTTTGTCGTCAGGAACTGTAAGAATCCGAACATCGTTGGTCGCTTCCAACTCATTGACCGCAGAGGCAGGATGAGCCAGAGTAAAGCCGTCAATGGTGCCATCGCCCAGAGCACGGGACGCATCCGAGTTAGGGAGATTGGACATATCCACCTGAATCCCACACACCTCCAACACTCGGTTCATCAAGATCTGGTTGGAGCTCCCTACCGGTCCACCGGACCAGGAGGCACCTTCAATGTCATACAAGCTATCATAATCGGAGCTGGCCATTGTGATGAACATATATACGCCGCCCCAACCAGGCATTACCGCCCGAATGTCAGGACACGCCTGTTGTCCTTCAAAATCATAGAGCCCATTATACGCCTCGTACATAACTTCAGTTGCGCACATACCCATTTCTACCTCTCCGGCCTGAGTCAGAAGCGCATTGTTAGCAGAGGCACCGGTCACTTCCACCGTACACTCATAGCCGTCCAGATTCGAGTTCACGACCGTGGAGATGGCTGAAGCACCATTGTAAAATCCACCGCCTACTGAGGAGGCACCAATGGAGAATTTTACGGTGCCTCCGTCTTCATTTCCGCCCCCCTGTCCTCCTTCTCCGCATCCCACAAGGGTTGAGACCGCTATTGTTGCCACCAACAAGATTGCCGTCATTCGCTTCATTGTTACTTCCTCCCTTTTATCAAAAATTAAAAAATAAGTCCCAAGAATAGCATTCTAAACATATATGATCCAGAATCCATCTCGTTGGGACGCTTTTATTGTACAATATATATAATATTTAATCAAATATCGATATTTTCATAACACTTATGAACAAATCGGAATGTCCTTTCACTCCACTTTTGCAAGTGAATCTATTCTCTTTGTTCCAAAAATGATATCTTCACCAGTACAAAAATAAAAAATATTTTCTTTTTGTTTTGCATTTCTCCGCAGTTTCCTCTTTCATTTTTTGTGTGATACCCTTATAATAAAATACAACTATAATTTTATATCTCTGACTTATCACTCAACTACATCTTAAATGGGATGGAGGAGAATTTCATGTTGTCGGAAAAATATGGATTTTTTGTAGAGATCGCAGAGTGTGGCAGTATCACAAAAGCGGCTAACAATTTGCTCATCTCTCAGTCTGCGTTGAGCAAATATCTTAATCGGTTGGAAAACTCTGTAAATGCGCAACTTTTTGACCGCAAGACTCTTCCCCTGCGTCTGACTCCAGCGGGAGAAATATTCTTGCGGTATGTGGCACAAGGTATTGATCTAGAAAAGCAATGCCTCTCCCAGATTGAAAACTTGAAAGAGCACTCTGTTGAGGTGCTTCGTCTGGGGATTGGTCCCTGGCGCGGAAGTTGTTTTTTACCTCAGATACTCCCTCTTTTTCAGGAGCGGTATCCCTTTATCAAAATCGAGGTACTAGAGGGTGTTTCTGACACGCTAGCAGATGCAACTTTGAAAAATATTGTAGATCTGTCTATTCTGGGTTCACCGGAATCCTATCCTTTTCTTGACAGCATTCACTTATATGACGAGCGTGTCCTTCTTGTCGGAAATAGTTCCCACCCGATTGTCCGGCAACTCCAGTTAGAGCAAATGGATAATCCCGGCTTTTTACACACTGATCTTCAACTTTTCCAAAAGGAACGGCTCATTCTAACCAGCCCTCAACAGGGTTTTGCCCGAACTGTGGAAAACTATTTTATGAAGGTCCACTTCTCTCCTATTGATGTTTTGCGAATCGAGAGTCTTCACACTGGAACATATATGGTCTCGAAAGGAAACTATTTTACCTTCCTGCCCGAAATCGTCATGCGCTCCATCTCTTTGCCTGGAAATATCTCTTTTATGTCTTTTGGTGATCCATCCCTTCTCTTTCCGATTGCTTTTACCTACAATAGAAGCACAACATTGTCTCATGCGGCCCAACTGTTTATCGAGGCAGGGCTAAATTACTATAACCAGTTTAGCGGAAATGACGTCCTGTTTCCTCCCACAAACAACTAACCTGTCGGTCAATCCAATACAAAATTGCAAAAGCATATCGGGCACTTTAGGAAGTGCCCGATATGCTTTAACTCTCCATATGCCTCCCCAGAAAGGCGGAAATGGACTGGGCCAGTTTGTACTCCACCTCGCCGCCCACCAACTGGTCCGGCTGTCCCACAAACAGCACGCTTCCCAGCACGTCCCCCTCCGACAAAATAGGGGCGGCAATGCTCAAGCAGTACTTCTCCTCGTCGGCACACAGCGGGACCGGAGGCTCCCCCGCTTTGTACTGATAGATCTGTCTCCCCTCCATCAGGCGCTCCAGCTGGGAGGAGATCGGCCTGTCCACCAGCTCCCTGCGGGGCGCGCCCGCCTGGGCGATACAGCTGTCCCGGTCCGTGATGACCGTGATCCGCCCGGTCGTCCGGTTCAAGGTCTCGCAGAGTTGTCCGGCAAACTCCACAATGCCGCCCATCAGGGAATATTTCTTAAAAATAACGCCGCCGTCCTTGTCCGTATAGATTTCCAGCGGGTCACCGTCACTGATAACATTGGCATGGAACACCTTGTCCGGATGCTGCTTTGCCTCTTGGACGATGGTGACGGG
>CALWVW010000010.1 GCA_944385075.1 uncultured Oscillospiraceae bacterium
GCGGCGTCCATCTTCTCCTTGGGGGTGACATAGTGGGTGGCCGGCCAGATGGGGATGTTGGTCAGCCGCCGGATGGGGGCGCCGGTGACCACGTTGATCTCGCTGATCCGGTCGATCTCGTCCCCGAAGAACTCCACCCGGATGGCGGTGTCCTTCCAGTAGGCGGGCCACACCTCCACCGTGTCCCCCCGGACCCGGAACATATTCCGCTCGAAGGCGATGTCGTTGCGCTCATAGCGGATGGCCACCAGCTTTTTCAGCATCTCGTCCCGCTCCATGGTGGCCCCCACCCGGAGGGAGACCATCATGGAGGCGAAATCCTCCGGCTCGCCCAGGCCGTAGATACAGGACACCGAGGACACCACGATCACGTCCCGCCGCTCCAGCAGAGAGGCGGTGGCGGACAGGCGGAGCCGGTCGATCTCCTCGTTGATGGCCGAGTCCTTCTCAATAAAGGTGTCCGTGTGGGGGATATAGGCCTCCGGCTGGTAGTAGTCGTAGTAGGAGACGAAGTACTCCACCGCGTTGTTGGGGAAGAACTCCTTGAACTCGGCGCACAGCTGGGCGGCCAGGGTCTTGTTGTGGGCCAGCACCAGGGTGGGCCGCTGGACCTGTTCAATGACCTTGGCCATGGTATAGGTCTTGCCCGAGCCGGTGACCCCCAGCAGGGTCTGCTCGTTCAGTCCCAGCTCGATGCCCCGGGACAGGGCCTCGATGGCCTCCGGCTGGTCACCGGAGGGGGTATATTCCGACACCACCTGAAATTTCGGCATCCCGCCACCTCCCAACTTTGTCCATTATATCAGAACTAATGTTCTATTTCAACCGGTTTCTTTTCCCTCTACTCCCAGTCGCCCGGCCGCTCCAGCTGGTAGTACTGCCGGCCCCGGGACCGCTCCGTCTGCTTGAGGGACACCATGTCCCCATCCACAAAGATCAGGTGGTCCCGCATCCCGACGCCCACCTGCTCCAGCGCGGCCCGGACCGCGTCCGTGGTGTACCAGTCGTCCCGGGAGGGCATGGCCAGATTGCTGGTGTGGTTGTGGGCCAGATAAAAATAGCTGGCCCGGAGGGACAGGCAGATCTCCGCCACCCGCCGGACGTTCACCTCAGAGACGCTCAGGCTCCCCTCCGAGACCTTGCGCACCCCCAGCACCTTCTCCTTGCTGTCCAGACACAGGACATAGACCATCTCATTCCGGGCGCCCACAAAGTAGGGGCGCAGGATCTGCCCCGCCTCCTCCACCGTGTGGACCAGGGGCCCGGGCATGGCTCTCTGGGCGGTGTACCGCCGGTCCACCTCCACAAACAGCTTCAGGAGAATGGCGGCGTGCTCCCCCACCCCCTTCACCGACTGGAGCTCCTCGGGCAGGGCGTCCAGCACCCCGGCCAGACTGCCAAAGCGGTCGATGAGCTCGTGGGCCAGAGGGTTCACGTCCCCCTGGGGGAGGGCGTAAAACAGCATCAGCTCCAGCACCCGGTGGTCGGGCCAGCCCTCGATCCCCCGGGCCAGAAACTCCTCCTTGACCCGCTGGCGGTGGCCGGCGTGATGGTTCTTCGGTTTGTCCGGCATGGGTGTTTCCCCTCTCTCTGTCTGTGGATTCTCTTCAGGAAAACGGCGTGCGGATAGGCGCGCCGTGGTCGCGGCCCAGGCCGGCCTCTCTCGGCCTTTTGGGCCAATTCACCTTCTGTCCCCATCGGCCCGGTCCGGCGCGTCCGGGAAGCTACGCCCTACAGGGTTGCACCACGGGGGAGCGACCGGGTAGGCGCGTCTAAGCGGGTAGCACAGATAGCCCTCTGGTTTTGCCGCACAGTGGCAACGGGCGGGAGAACGGCGATGCATCAGAGGTCACCCCGCGCCGGTACATTTACACCGGGTTTTCATACCAAGCTCCCCCGTAAATGGGGTCCGGGGTGCGGTGACTGTGGGCGCTGTGCGCCCACCGGAACAAACCCCGGCGATTCTTTGGTGGCTTTCTGATCGCTCAGAAAGCCACTCGCCGCCCGCTGGCGGCGAAATCCCCCCAATCAAACGGTACGGCACAAACCCGGCGGCGGGGGCAAGCCCCCGCCCTACATAGTACGTTTTTCGTGGCGCCTGACGACCCGGCAGGCGCAGAGGTGGGCGCGCCGAGTCGTCGCGCCCCACGCAGACGGTCCGTCCCCGTCCGTAGGGGCCGGTGTCCCCACCGGCCCGCGGGCGGCCACACGGGGCCGCCCCTACGGCGTGGGTGGCAGGAGCTCCCCATAGTCCACCAGCAACTTCCGGCATTTCCCGCACCAGAAGGCGGCGGGCCGGGGCGCGAAGGGCGCGCCAAAGGATTCAGGCGGCAGTATGACCGCGCGTTTCTTCTCCAGGACGCCCCTGGTCCACAGCTTGGGCGGCGTCTCCCCCGCCGGGAGGAAGTAGCTGTCCCCCCGGTCGTGGAAGGTCCCCTCCGCCATGATCTCTCCGCAGAATGGGCAGTTCATAGCTACTCCTCCTTTCAAAAAGGACATTCCCGTGCGGTGCATATTTCGTAGGGGCGCACAATGTGCGCCCGCGGGCGGCCAAAGGCCGCCCCTACAAAAAACACTGAGAGTGCAACGTAGAACCAACGGCGGGGGCTTGCCCCCGCCCTACATGGCTTCTCCCTTCCAGGGGGAAGCTGTCAGCCGTAAGGCTGACTGATGAGGGTGCCCACGTGGGTAATGGACAGTCCTTCCCTCCACCCCCTCATCCGTCATTTGCTTCGCAAATACACCTTCCCCCCTGCGGGGGGGAAGGCTAGGGCGGCGCATCAAGGATGCCGCGCCCTACAAAACCTCCCTTGAAAAGGGCCGACTCCCCTTATCAAGGGGAGATGCCGCGTAGCGACAGAGGGGATAGGGAGGTGGCGCGGCCAAAGGCCGTGACGGAGGTTTCTCACCTCTTGTTTGCAGAAACCCCCAGTCAGCCTGTCGGCTGACAGCCCCCTTTTCAAGGGGGCTTAGACGGGCGGCCACATGGGACCGCCCCTTCGTCGTCGCAAGCTCCATATCGTTCGCTTCCGCCTGGCGGCGAAAGCACGCTCATTGCGTTGCTCCGACTCTCCCCACCGAACCCGCGGCTATCGCCGCTGGGCTTCGGCGGGGACCCCAAAAAATTTTCTAATTCCTAACTCCTAATTCCTAATTGTATCTCCTATCTCATATCTCCACTCTCAACTCTTCACTCTCCACTCTCACTTCGCCCCGTACTGGGCCAGATACTCCTCCATCTTCCCCTTCATCGCGTCGTCGATATAGACCTTGCCGTCGATGGGGTTATTGTGGAGGAAGTGGATGACCTCCCGGACGGTGACGATGGGAAAGACCTGGATGCCGTAGTCCTGCCGCAACTCGTCCAGGGTGGAGCACTCCCGGGTGCCCCGCTCCATCCGGTCCACCGAGACGAACAGGGCCTTGATGTTCACATCGGCCACGTGCTTGAACAGCTCGATGGACTCCCGCACGGCGGTGCCGGCGGTGACCACGTCCTCCACGATGGCGATGTTGTCCCCGTCCTGGGGCTTGTAGCCCACCATGGAGCCCCCCTCGCCGTGGTCCTTGGCCTCCTTGCGGTTGAAGCAGTAGGGCAGGTCCCGGTCATAGTTCCGGTACAGGGAGGCGGCGGCGGACACCGCCAGGGGGATCCCCTTGTAGGCGGGGCCGAACAGGGCGGTGATGCCCTCGGGCATATGCTCCTGGATGCAGGCGGCGTAGTAGTCCCCCAGCTTGGCCGCCTGGGCGCCGGTCTTGTAATTCCCGGTGTTCACAAAGTAGGGGGTCTTCCGGCCGGACTTGGTGGTGAAGTCCCCGAAGGTCAGCACGCCGGAGCGCACCATAAAGGTAATGAACTCTTCCTGATAGGTCATGTTGATACCCTCTTTCTCATTTCGTTCTGGATCTGCCGCGAATCGTTTTATTATACCATTTTTCCCGCTCCAATACAATAGCCCGGGCCTGTGCTCCCCCTCCTCTCCCGGGTGTATCTCCCCCCTTTACGGCCCGGCTGTTTTTTGCTATAATTGCGGGGAAGGAGGTGGGAATATGGGACTGGGCCACACACTGTCCTCCTGGTGCCGCCAGGCGGTGGAGCAGGTCCGCCGCCTCCCCGACGTGCCCAGGGACCTCGTCCTGACCGCCGCCATTTTTCTTCTGGCCTACTGGGCCTGTAGCATTCTGATCCACCACACCGGGGGGCAGAACAACTCCTCCCTGGTCTTTGTGCTGGCGGTGGTGCTGATCTCGCTGGTCACCAAAGGATATATCTACGGGATCGCAGCCTCCATCGTGGGTGCCTTCTTTATCAACTACTCCTTTATGTACCCCTACGCGGCCTTTTCCCTGAGCATCTCGGGCTATCCGGTCACCATGCTGTCCATGGTGGCCATCTCCTGTATCGTGTGCACCCTGACCGCCCGCCTGAAGCGGCAGGCGGTGGAGGCGGTCCGCCGGGAGAAGAAGGCCAAGGCCCTGTACGAGATGAACGAGAAGCTCAACGCGGAGAAGGCGGCCATCCAGCTCCGCTCCGACCGGGAGACCATCCGGAGCAACATTCTGCGGGCGGTGTCCCACGACCTGCGCACCCCCCTCACCTCCATCTCCGGGGCGGCCTCGGTACTGCTGTCCAGCGAGGAGATCTCCCCCAAAAACGCCACCATGCTCACCGATATCAAGCAGGACGCCGACACCCTCATCGCCATGGTGGAAAATCTGTTGTCCGTCACCCGGATCCAGGATGGCACCCTCCCCCTCCAGAAGCAGGAGGAGATGCTGGAGGAGGTGGCGGGGGACGCCCTGATCACCACCCGGCGGCGGTTCCCGGACTACCACATCGAGCTGGACATCTCCGATGACATCCTCTATCTCCCCATGGACTCCATGCTCATCAAGCAGGTGATCGTCAATCTGCTGGAAAACGCCATCCGGCACTCGGGGGACCAGGAGCACATCCGGCTCTCCCTGTTCCGGCAGGAGCGGTGGGCCGTGGTGGAGGTCCGGGACCACGGCCGCGGCCTGACCCCCGACGTTCTGGAGTCCGTCCGGGCGGGCAGGCCCCTGGAGCGGGCCCTCTCCGGCGACACCACCCGGGGGATGGGGATCGGCCTGTCCGTCTGTCAAAGTATCATCAAGGCCCACGGCGGCTTTTTCGCCGCGGACAATGACCCCAAGGGCGGGGCGGTCTTCCGCTTCGGCCTGCCAATGGAGGAAGCGGAACATGAGTGAAAAACAGACCATTTTGATCATTGAGGACGAGCGCGCCATCAGCAACTTCATCGGCCGGGCGCTGACCGCCAACGACTACCGGGTCATCCCCGCGTTCAGCGGCCGGGAGGGGCTCTCGCTCCTCTTCTCCCACGGGCCGGACCTGGTCCTGCTGGACCTCGGCCTGCCCGACATGGACGGCCTGGAGGTGCTGGCCCAGCTCCGCGGCCTGCCCAAGGAGGTGCCGGTCATCATCATCTCCGCCCGGGACCGGGAGTCCGAGAAGGTGAAGGCCCTGGACATGGGGGCGGACGACTACGTGGTCAAGCCCTTTGGCGTCTCTGAGCTGTTGGCCCGCATCCGCTCCGCCCTGCGGCGGTCCGACCGGCTGAAGCTGAGCCAGGGCAACCAGCGGGACGTCTACCAGATCAAGGACCTGACCATCGACCTGACCCGGCACCAGGTCCTGCTGGGGGACGAGGAGATCCACTTCACCCAGAACGAGTTCAAGATCATCGAGCTGTTGGCCATCTACGCCGGAAAGGTCCTCACCTACGACTTCATCCTGAAGCACGTATGGGGCCCCTACAGCAGTAGCGGGAACAACCAGATCCTGCGGGTCAACATGGCCAACATCCGCCGCAAACTGCGGGAGAACCCCTCCGACCCCAAGTACATCCACACCGAGCTGGGCATCGGCTACAGGATGCTGGACGACTGAAAACCAAAACCACAAACTGCCAAAAACCACACCCGGAGCGGGAAACCCGCTCCGGGTGTGGTTTTGCCCCGGTTTTAACGCTTTTTTTACAGATCGTTCCGCCTTATTTACACCCATTTTATCCGCTTTCCTCTATAATGAACCCACAGGAAGGAGATCACCCATGGTCTGTTCCTTGAGTTTGATTCTGATGTCCGGACTCTTCTCACTTCTTCCGGACATCCTCCTACCTCGGCAAAGGGTGGCCCACTCTTCTCTCTCTCCGGAGTCGGCCTTCTCTCCCCTTTGTCAAATACCAGACGGTCTCCCTTCCGCCAAAGGGAGACCGTCACTCTTTTTTCTGCCACAGGCCGGGCCGCCAGAGGGGCCCGGCCTGTTTTTCATGTCATCTCCTGCCGCAGGCGCTCCAGCGCCCTCCGCTCCAGCCGGGAGACCTGGACCTGGGACACCCCCAGCACCCGGGCCACGTTCATCTGGGTCATCCCCCGGTAATACCGCAGGGCCAGCACCTGTTGCTCCCGCTCCGGCAGGGTGGCCAGAGCGGCGCGCAGGGTCAGCCGCTCCACCAGCCCCTCCTCCTCTCCCCCCGCCGTGAGCATCCCCTCCACCGTCAGGCCGCCGTCCCCGGTCTCCGTCTGGAGGGAGATCACCGGGTCCGCCGCCGTCTCCGCCACGGCGATTTCCTCCGGGGTCAGGCCGGTCTCCTCCCCCAGCTCGGACAGGGTGGGCTCCCGCCCCAGCCGGGCGGCCAACTGGGCCCGGGCCCCCCGGACACAGGCCCCCTGCTCCTTGAGCCCCCGGCTCACCTTCACCGGCCCGTCGTCCCGCAGGAACCGCCGGATCTCTCCGGCGATCTTGGGGACGGCGTAGGTGGAAAACTGGGTGCCGTAGGCCGGGTCAAAGCCCCGGACCGCCTTCAGAAAGCCCAGGCACCCCAGCTGATACAGGTCGTCCGGCTCCACCCCCCGCCCGTAGTAGCGGCGCACCACGCTCCAGATCAGCCCGTTGTTCTCCTGCAACACCTGCTCACAGGCCCGGTGGTCCCCCTCCCGGGCGGCCTCCAGCAGGGCGGGGCCGGACGGACTTCCGCTCACCGCCCCGCCCGGCGGGCGATGGCCCGCCGCATGGTGACGGTGGTCCCCTTCCCCGGGGTGGAGCGCACCCGGAGAGTGTCCATAAAGCTCTCCATGATGGTGAACCCCATGCCGGCCCGCTCGTCCCCCCCGGTGGTGAACATCGGGGCCCTGGCCCGCTCCACATCGGCGATGCCCACCCCCCAGTCCTTCACCACGATCTCCAGGGAGTGGTCCTCCCGGATGCGCAGGCGCATGGACACCTTGCCCAGGGTGTCCGGGTAGGCGTGGACGATGGCGTTGGTCACCGCCTCGCTGACGGCGGTCTTGATGTCGTTGACCTCCTCCAGGGTGGGGTCCAGCTGGGCGGCGAAGCAGGCCGCCGCCGTCCGGGCAAAGCCCTCGTTGGCCGACCGGCTGGGGAAATCCAGGGTCACATGGTTCTCCACTTTCATCTATGTAGTGCCTCCTTTGTCCTGCATCGACCTGTCCGGTCCTCACTCAAAGCGGATGAGCCTGCCCAGCCCCGCGGCCTGGAACACCTTGTCCGCCTGGGGCGGCGTGTGGATCACCCGCATGGCCCCCCGCACCTGTCCCATCCGCCTGTGGGCCCGCAACAGCACCGCGATCCCCGAGCTGTCCGTAAAGGTCAGCCCCCCCAGGTCCAGGGTCAGCTCCCGGGGGAGGGTCATATCAATACAGCGGTCCAGCTCCTCCATCACCGCACGGGCCCCGTGGTGGTCCAGCTCCCCCGACACCGCCGCCGTCAGGCGGCGTCCCTCCTCTTTACAGGTCACCGGCATGGTGCTCCTCCTTCCCGCGGGGCCTCCGGCCCCGCCCGCGATCTGGGGCCATTATAGGACAGGCCCGGGGGCGGATCCCGGCGGATCCTGTCGCATCGTCGGAGAATTTTCTTCCCCGCCGACCGATTCTCCCGTTTCCTGTTTACAGCGGCGGGGATTTTGCGTATGATAGAGACAACAGCCCACTCTGCCGCGGGAGGTGAACGCCGTGTCCCAAGCGCTCCATCTGACTTCTGGCCCCATTACGCTCCAGCTGTTGCGCCTGGCCCTCCCCCTGCTGGGGGCCAACGTGCTCCAACAGCTCTACAACATCGCCAACTCCCTGGTGGTCACCTGGTGCCTGGGGGAGCGGGCCCTGGCCGCCCTGGGGGTGGCCGAGAGCGTCATGAATCTGTACATCTACGTCATCACCGGGGCCTGTGTGGGGGCCGGGGTGCTGGTGGCCCAGTTCTATGGCGAGGGGAACCTGCCCCGCCTCCGGCGCCAGCTGTATGTCTCCGCCGTCCTCATCGGCGGGAGCGTCCTGGCGGCGGTGGCCCTGGGCCAGCTCTTCCTCCCCCAGATCCTGGGGCTCATCAGCACGCCGACGGACCTGACGGGGGACGTGTCCCGCTATCTCCGCATCATCCTGGTGGGGATGCTGTTCACCTTCACCTACAACTATCTGGCCGCCGCCCTGCGCGCCATCGGGGACACCCGGGCCGCGCTCCTCTTCCTCTTTCTCTCCCTGGGCTACAATCTGGTGTGCGCCTGGGTGCTGGTGGCGGTACTGGACCTGGGGATCATGGGGACCGCCCTGGCCACCGCCACCGCCCAGATGCTGTCCTCCGCCCTGTGCCTGCTCTATATCCGGAAAAAGCGCCCCTTCCTGCTCTTTGGCCGGGAGGATATGCGCATGGACGCCACCCTGGTCCGCCGCACCGTCAGCTACGCCGCCGTGGCCGCCCTCCAGCAGTCCAGCCTGTACCTGGGCAAGCTGATGGTCCAGGGGGCGGTCAACGACATCAGCCCGGTGGACACCGCCCCCATCTCCGCCTTCACCGCCGCCGGCCGGGTGGAGAACTTCGCCCAGGCCTTCGGCATCGGCGGGTGTGACGCCATGGCCATCTTCATCGCCCAGAACCTGGGGGCCCACCAGCCCCGCCGGGCTCTGCAGGGCTTTGTCCGGGGGGCGGCCATCACCGTCGGGACCGGGGTGGTCCTGTCCGCCGGGATGGGGCTGTTCGCCGCCCCGCTGGCCGGGCTGTTCCTGGAGCCCGGCCCGGGGATGGACCTGTGCGTCTCCTACCTCCGGCTGATCAGCTGGTTCTTCCTGCTGTCCTACTTCGGCAACTCCTTTGTGGGCTGGTTCCGGGGCATCGGCCGGATGAACATCACCTTCCTGGGCACCACCCTCCAGATCGCCATCCGGGTCGTCGCCACCTATCTGCTGGTGGGCAACATGGGGCTGGACGCCGTGGCCCTGGCCACCGGCCTGGGCTGGGTGGCCATCGTCCTGTTCCAGATCACCATTTTCTCCCTTCAGATGCACAAGGGGATCGCCGATCCCCCCGCCGGGTGAGCGCGCCGCTCCCCCGCCGCCGCGGGCCCGTCGGGTCCGCGGTGTTTTTTCATTTTTCTCTTGACAGGAGGAAAAATCGTGTTATACTGTGCATATAGTGTATATACAGTATGATCCCGGAAAGGAGAAGCCTTTCCGGGGTGGCGCCCGGCCGGGTGGGCGCCACCTCCGGGGAAGTGCTTAATCGGTACCAACCATGGATATCATTCTCAGTAACACCAGCGGAAAACCCATCTACGAGCAGATCACGGACCAGGTGAAGGAGCAGATCATGACCGGGGCCCTGGCGGCGGGGGACGCCCTGCCCTCCATGCGGCTCCTGGCCAAAGAGCTCCGGATCTCGGTCATCACCACCAAGCGGGCCTACGAGGAGCTGGAGCGGGACGGCTTTCTGGAAAACGTCCCTGGGAAGGGGTGCTTCGTGGCCCCCCAGAACCCCGAGCTGTTGCGGGAGGCGCAACTCCGCCGGGTGGAGGAGAAGCTGTCCCAGGCGGTGGAGGAGGCCCGAAAGGGCGGTTTCCCGCCGGACACCCTCCACGAATTACTGGACATATTGTATCAAGGTGACGATTTATGACAAATAGTATTGAAATCCACGGCCTCTGCAAGTCCTACGGGGACTTTGCCCTGGACCGGGTGGACCTGACCCTCCCTGGGGGCGCCATCATGGGCCTGATCGGGGAGAACGGGGCGGGCAAGACCACCACCATCAAATGCATCCTGAATCTGATCCGCCGGGACGCGGGGGAGATCACCCTGATGGGCCACGACAACCGGGCGGAGGAGCGACTGGCCAAGGCGGAGATCGGCGTGGTCATGGACGAGTGCTTCTTCCACGACACCCTGCGCCCCAGGGACATCGACCGGATCCTCGCCCCCGTCTACTCCCACTGGGACAGCGCCCTGTTCGGCTCGTACCTGGACAAATTCCGCCTCCCGGAAAAAAAGTTCGTCAAGGAGTTCTCCCGGGGGATGAAGATGAAGCTGTCCCTGGCTGCCGCCCTGGCCCACCGGCCCCGGCTGTTGATCCTGGACGAGGCCACCGCCGGCCTGGACCCGGTGGTCCGGGACGAGATCCTGGACGAATTTCTGGGCTTCATCTGCGACGAGGACCACGCCATCCTCCTCTCCAGCCACATCACCTCCGACCTGGAGAAGGTGGCCGACTACATCACCTACCTCCACCAGGGGCGGGTGGTCCTGTCCGAGGCCAAGGACGTGATCCTGGACTCCTACGGCCGGGCGGCGGGCACCGCCGGCCAGCTGGCCCGGGTGGACCCCGCCGACCTGGTGCGGGTGCGCCGGGGGAGCTTCGGCTGGGAGGGGCTGGTGGCCGACCGGGCCGCCTTCCAGCGGAAGTACCGGGACCTGCTGGTGGAAAAGACCACGCTGGAGGACATTATGCTGTTCATCGGAAAGGGGGAGGCACAATGACGGGACTGATCCTCAAGGATATACTGGTCATGCGCAGGACCATCCGGACCTATGTGCTCTTTCTGGCCTTCTACTCCCTGCTGGCGGTGTTCGACATCTTCCCCCTGTCCACCGTCACCGCGGTGACCGAGCTTATCATCATGATGTTGCCCCTGTCCGCCTTCTCCTTTGACGAGTACGCCAAGTGGGACCGGTACGCCGCCGCTCTGCCCCTGGGCCGTCGGGCGGTGGTGGGGGCCCGGTACTGCTTCGCCCTGCTCATGGCGGCAACGGCCACCCTGTTCTGCCTGCTCCTGGCCGTCCTGCTGTCCATCGTCCAGGGGGCGGACAGCCTGATGGGAAGTCTCCTCTCCCTGGCCTTCTGCCTGGGGTACGGACTGCTCGTCGCCGACATCCTGCTCCCCCTGTGCTACAAGGTGGGGGTGGAGCGGGCCCGGCCCTATATGTATGTGGTGATCTTCGTGCCGGCGATCCTCCTCTTCGGCGCCTACCAGCTGGGGCTGATCTCCGCCGAGACCTTCGCCGCCCTGGAGACCCTGCCTGAGGCTACCCTGCTGGCGGGGGCGGGACTGATGGCCCTGCTCCCCCTGCTGGGGATGGGGGCCTCCTATTGGATCTCCTGCCGGTTCCTGGAGGGCAAGGAGTTCTGAGATGCGCACGCAGATACTGGCTCTGGGGGCGCTCTGTCTGTTGCTCATCACCCTGTCCCTGGTCCGCTTCGTCTGGATCGCCACCGCCGCCGAGCGCACCCTGATCCTGACCCTGCTGGTCCTGACCGGACTATGGGGGCTCCGGAAGAAAAAATGACCTTGCCCGCGGGCACCCTTCCGGTGTCCGCGGGCTTTTTCGCACCCGCGCCCTTGTCACAATAGATAGCTCTTCATTGACAACAGAGGATTTTTTTAGCATAATAGATAAAGTAGGTCGGCCGCCGTCCCGTAGCCACTCCGGCGACCCATCACATAGCGGAAGGGGGGCTTCTCTTTGAAACTGGGGTACACAGGCGCATTGGCCACACCCAGAGCACAGGCCGTCCCTGTGGCACAGGCCTCCCTGACCGCCCATCTGCTGTCCTGCAACGCCGCGCAACTGCGGGAGGAGATCAGTGAACTGATCCTCCAGAACCCCTTGGTGGAGCCCCTCTCCAGCGAGTCTGAGCCCTCCTTTCCTGCGGCGTCTGCCCCGGAGACCCTGGGCGAGCACCTGTCCTCTCAGCTCCGGATCAACGTGACCGACCGGGAGCTATTGCAGGTCTGCCTGTTTCTGGTCTACAGCCTGGACCGGAACGGCTATCTGCGGGAGTCTGAGGAGGACGTCTGCCGGCTGTGCGGTTGCTCCCGCCGGACCTTTCAGCGGGCGCTGGCCCAGGTCCAACAGCTGGAGCCCACTGGCGTCGGCGCCCGCAATCTGTCTGAGTGTCTGTGCCTCCAGCTCCTGGCCCGACAGCCCGCCGACGAGTTGGCCCTGGCCATCTGCCGGCACCACCTGGAGGAGCTGGCCGAGGGCTGTCTACCACCCCTGGGGCGGTCTCAGGCAGAAGTGGACCGGGCCGTGTCTCTCATCCGGTCTCTATCGCCCCGGCCGGGGAGCCAATTCGACTCCAGCCCCGTTCCCTTTCTGCTCCCCGACCTCCGTGTGATCAACCAGGACGGACAACTCGCCGTGGAGCTGGAAAATCAGCCCCAGGTCCCTGTTCTGAGTCCCCAGTGCGCCGCCCTGCTCCACCACGGGACCGAGCAGGAGAAGCAGTACATCCGGGAGCACCTCGCCTCGGCACGGAGCTTCTTCTTTGCCATCCGCCAACGTAGCAGTAGCCTACTGACCGTCGCCTCCTTCGCCATCCGGCACCAGGAGGACCATCTCCTCTCCCGGCGAGCTGTCCCACTGTCCCCCCTGACCATGACCGACACGGCCCAGGCCCTCTCCCTCAGCATCTCCACGGTCAGCCGGGCCGTCAAGGACAAATATGTGCGATACGACGGCCACATCTTCCCTCTACGCGCCCTGTTCACCTCCGGGGGAACCGCCGCCGCTTCCCGCCAGCAGATCGTCCAAAGCATCCACGCCATCTGCGGCGCAAGCCCCAGCCGCCTCAGCGACCAGGCTGTCGCCGCCCTGTTGCGGCGGCAGGGGATTGCCATCGCCCGCCGGACCGTCAACAAATACCGCCGTGCCATCTTGCAGGAAGGGGGGCTGGACCCATGATACGAATACGCTGGAGTGCCTTGGCCGCCCTGGTCTTGGCCCTGGTTTGTCTGGTGGCCCTCTGCCCCTTCGCCGCCCACGCCGCCCCCATGCCCATCCGCGTGGGTGTGAAGTGTAAGTATCCGCCTTACCAATTCCTCTCCCCCAGTGGCGAGCCCATCGGCCTGCACATCGACATCATGGACCAAATTGCCAGGGATCAGAATCTGTCCGTCACCTACACCATCTTCGAGACCAGCGAGGAGGCGGACGCGGCTCTCCAGGCCAACAAGATCGACGTCATCCTCGGCGTCCTGTCCGACCGGAAGACCTCCTCCGACCTGATGATGACCAGTAGCATCTCCTCCGGCACCGTGGCACTGATCGCGGACCGGGACATGGCCCGGCAGATCGCCCAGCGGCAGGCCGGTGATTTCTACTACAGCATCGCCTTTGAGCTGGGGACCATCGATTTCTCCCAGATCAACCAGTTGGACTCCAATCTCACCATTGTCTCCGGCGATCAGATCCAGCTGTTCGACTATCTGGACCGCCATCAGGTGGACGCCGTCGTGGGGGTGCAGGAGAGTATCCTCTATCAGAGCCAGACCAACGCCCGCGCCGAAAATGGGCTCGTGCTGGTCAACAGCAACTTAAGCCGGGTCGAATACGCCATCGTGGCCCGTAGGAGCAATCTGATGCTCTGCAACCGCCTGCAACAGGGCGTGGCGCAGTTGCGCAACTCCGACGACTACGGGGAGATCACTGGGCGGTGGATCACCGACCAGAGTCTGGAGGCGGCCCGGCTCCAGATCGAAAAGCTCCTGACCGCCCTGGGGGCCATCCTCTTTTTTGGAATCGCTCTGGTCCTTATCTTCAACTACTGGAACTGGAAGCTGAAGCGGACCGTGCGGGAGAGGACCAAGGCGCTCCGCTGTCAGATGGCCCGGCTGGAGGAGGTCATCGCCCTGCAAAAGCCCCTCATCCACCACTTTCCCAACAGCATCCTCATCCTCCAGCAGGATGGAACCGTCCAGCTCATGAACCCCCAGGCGGAGCGCATGGCCGGACGGCCCAGCATCGTCTGGGACGGTCCTTCCCATCCGCCGGTCCACATCTCCCAGCTGGAGCCCTTTGGCCAGCTCTGGGCCAACACCTGTAGCGAGTCCGGCGGTATGATCAGCTCCTCTATCCTCCCCATCACTCTGTCCAACAACCGGGAGCTCCAGCTCCGCTATCAGTACTACCAGCTCAACCAGCAGGGCAACTGCGCCCTTCTGGTGGAGGACGTCACAGCGGAGGAGGAGCGCAGGAGCGAGCTGTTCGAGGCCAACAAGAACCAGATGCTCAACCGACTGATCGCCAGCATCGCCCACGAGATCAAAAATCCTCTCATGTCCATCCAGGCGTTTGCCTCCATTATGCCCGAGCAGGGGAGCGACCCCAGCTTTCAGCACTCCTTTGCGCAGTATGTGCCCCAGGAGGTGGACCGGATCAACCGTCTGGTGGAGTCCCTCATCCACTACGCCAAGCCCTCCCGTAGCGTCAAGGAGCGTGTAGACGTGCGGGAGCTGGTCAACGAGTGCGTCTACCTCGCCAGCGCCTCCGCCAAGAACAAGAAGATGACCATTCTTTGTGACTGCGACGTGACCGCCTTCATCCTGGTGGACCGGGACCGGGTGAAGCAGGCCCTGCTGAATCTGCTCATCAACAGCATGGAGTCCATAGAGGAGCGAATGGTCCAGCAACCAGACGCCCGGCTCTCCATCACCATCTCCGCCATCTGCCGGGACAAGTGGGTCGCGCTCTCCGTCCGGGACCAGGGCACCGGAATGAGCAAGGAGAGCATCCTCAACTGTACCGAGCCCTTCTACACCACCAAGGCCAAGGGTTCCGGCATGGGGCTCGCGCTGGCCAAGCAGTTTGTCACGGACAACGGCGGTCGGTTCCACATCGCCAGTGAACTGGGACAATATACAGAGATCACCATGCTGTTCAAGGAGGATATCGGAGCATGAAGCCCAGCATCTGTATCATCGACGACGAACCTTCCATCTGCGTGTCCCTCCAGTTTGCCTTGAAGGGCCAGTATGCAGTCAAGACTTTCAACAGTTCTCTGCCCGCTCTGTCCTCCATCGAGGAGGAGGGCACCGACATCGTGTTGCTGGACCTCCGCCTGGGGAGCGAGAGCGGCCTGGAGATCCTCAAGCGGATCAAGCGGATCAACGCCCACATCGAGGTCATCATGATGACCGCCTTCGGCTCCATCGGCTCCTCTGTGGAGGCTATGAAGGAGGGGGCCTTCAGCTATCTGACCAAGCCCATCAATCTGGAAGAGCTGAAGGCTATCCTCCAGCAGGCCTACGCGGTCCGGAAGCTGAACGACCAGATCCACTATCTGTCCGACGCGCTGGAGAGCAAATCCCGTTACGACGACATCGTCGGGGAGAGTCCCCCCATGCAACGGGTCTACATGCTGATCGACAAGGTAAAAGACATCGACACCCATGTGCTCATTACCGGCGAGAGCGGCACGGGCAAGGAGCTGGTCGCCCGCGCCATCCACGAGACCGGCCGCAGGCACGACGAGCACTTTATTGTGGTCAACTGCGCCGCCATCCCAGAAAATCTTCTGGAGCTGGAGTTCTTCGGGTACAAGCGGGGGGCATTCACCGGTGCGGTGCAGGACAAGAAGGGAAAGCTGGAGCTGGCCGACAACGGGACGCTGTTCCTCGACGAGATCGGCGATATGCCCCAGAATCTCCAGAGCAAGCTACTCCGGGCCCTTCAGGAGAAGGAATTCACCCCCGTCGGCGGCAACCGACAGATCAAATTCAACGCCCATATCATCGCCGCCACCAACCGCAATCTATCCAAAATGGTGGAGGAGGGCCGGTTCC
Organism: uncultured Oscillospiraceae bacterium; assembly: GCA_944385075.1. Lineage (GTDB taxonomy): Bacteria > Bacillota > Clostridia > Oscillospirales > Oscillospiraceae > Lawsonibacter. The sequence goes on from CALWVW010000010.1 coordinate 15,885, forward strand.
GGGAGGACCTGTACTACCGCCTGAACGTCATGGAGATCAAAATGCCTCCGCTACGGGAGCGCACGGGGGATATCCCCATCCTGTGCAACTACTTCCTCGGCAAGTTCTCCACCGAGCTGAACAAGCCCATCCGTGCCATCACCCCGGAGGCGGTCCAAAAGCTGGAGAGCCTCCACTACCCCGGCAATGTGCGCCAGCTGGCCAACATTCTGGAATATGCCTGCATCCTCTGCACCGACGGGGTGATCCAGGTGGGCGACTTCCCTGACGACGTGGGGCGCCCCCAGAGTGCCTACACCCCCGACGAAATCATCGACCGCTATCTGGAACGCCACAGCCTGCGGGAGATCGAACGGCGCGCCATCGAGGCTACCCTGCGCTACTGCGAGGGGCACCGGGCCGCTACCGCGGACCGGCTCGGTATCAGCAAGCGGGGTTTGCTGAACAAGCTGAAGGAATACGGAATCTCAGGCCACTCCGCCTCCGGCGGGTCAAATGACAGCGCCGAATGGTAGCGAGGCAAATTTTTTCCGCCGCCTGGGTGCAAATTTTGCACCCAGGCGCAATTTTTTCACTTCCTTCCCCCTTGTTGCCCCTCCAATTCCGGGCCGTGCCCCAAATTTTAGTTGGCACAAATTTTGCAAATATATATTGATGAAGGGATCTTCCCTAAAAAAAGCTAAGGAGGAATACCAATGAAGAGCAAGAAATTTGTCGCCTTGCTGATGGCCGCATCAGTGCTGGCAACCACCGCCGTCGGCTGCGGCAACGGCAGTCAGTCCTCTCAGAGTTCCCCCGGCGGTTCCGGCGCCACCGGGACCCAGTACAAAGAGGAGATCATCATCGCCATGGCCGATGAATTCACCACCATCGATCCCATGGAGACCACCGCCGAGACCAACCAGATCGTGCAGGACTGCACCCACGACCTTCTCACCGACACCAACCTCACCACCATGCAGAACGAGGGCGAGTTGCTGGAGAGCTGGGAGATGGTCACCCCCGATCACTGGACCTTCAAATTGAAAGAGAACGTCACCTTCCATGACGGGACCATCTTGAACACCGACGACGTGGAGTTCACCCTCCAGCGCGCCGCGGAAAAGCCCACCGCCGCCAACTACGTGGCCGATATCAAGGAGTTCAACAAGATCGACGATCTGAACTTCGAGATCTATCTGACCAAGGGCAACGTGGACTTTAACTACACCCTGGCCGCCAACTCCCTGGCCATCCTTTCCAAGGAGGCCTTCGAGACCATGGAGGAGTCCGAGGCCGTCAAGATCGGCACCGGCCCCTGGGTCTTTGACGAGTTCGTGTCCGGTGACCATGTGACCCTGACCCGCTTTGAGGAGGGGACCCTGTACCCCATCCCCAATACCAAGAAGCTGACCTTCCGCATGATCCCCGAGGCCTCCGCCCGTATGATCGCCCTGGAGAACGGCGAGGTGGACGTCATCATGTCCCCCTCTGCCACCGACTATAGCCGCCTGACCGAGAGCGACGGCCTCCAGCTGATCACCGAGACCGGCCGGACCCAGCACTTCGTCGGCTTCAACCTGCAGAACGAGGGTTTCATCGGCACCAACCCCGAGTTCCGTCTGGCCGTCTCCAAGGCTATCAACAAGGAAGAGATGATTATCGCCGCCTGGGACGGGTACGCCCAGGTCTCCACCAGCATGATGTGCCGCGACATGGAGTACTACGCCGATATCGAGGGCGTCCCCTATGACCCCGAGGGCGCGCAGGAGATCTTCGACCGCCTGGGTTGCAACGGCATGACCATCGACCTTGTCACCTCCGACGCCAGCCACCGGGTCAAGATGGCTGAGAACCTGCAGAGCCAGCTCCAAAAGTACGGCATCACTCTCAACGTGGAGTATATGCAACAGGCCGCGCTGACTGAGCTGTGCACCGGCGACGGAACCACCAGCGGCGTTGAGATGTACATCCTCTCCTGGACCCCCGGCAAGAACGCCGACTACATGTTCCGCAATCCCATCCACTCCTCCGGCGGCAGAAACTACTCCCACCTGGAGGACCCGGATATCGACGCCCTGATTGACGCCGCCGCCGCCGAGGTGGACACCGAAAAGCGCGCGGAGATGTACCTGGAGTTGCAGGAACGGCTGACCTGTGAGATCATCCCCTGGATCCCCATCGCCCAGAACACCCTGACCATCGGCGCCGCCGAGGGGGTCACCGGCGTTCTGATCCATCCGGGTCTGGTGCACCAGTTCAAATTCTGCGAGCGCCTGATCTAAGCTCGCCCCCGCTTTCTGAAGCCGAGTTTTGTCACTGACGCAGGCCGTCCCCCGGCGGTGCCCCTGCCGGGGGACGGCCCCGAAAACAGAGGGAGGAAATCATGTTTCGCTATATCATAAAGCGTATTTTGATGATGATCCCTGTCTTGATCGCCGTTTCATTTGTCGTGTACTTTCTGATGGACCTGGCGCCCGGTGATATTATTTCTTCCATGGCTCCACAGGACGCTACTGAGGCAGAACTTGAAATGATGCGTGAACAGTGGGGTCTCAACGGTCCTTTGATCGAGCGCTACTTCCGCTATCTGGGCGACCTGCTCACCGGGGATATGGGGATGTCCCCCTCCCTGCGCCGCCCCGTCGCCGAGGTGTTCATCGAACGCCTTCCCGCCACCCTGCAGCTGGCCCTCGCCGCTACCGTCGTAGCTTTGATCATATCGGTCCCCCTCGGCATCGCCGCGGCCACCCATCACCGCTCCTTCCTGGACGGCATTTCCATGGTCTTGGCTATGATCGGCGTGTCCATGCCGGCGTTTTGGCTCGGCCTGCTACTGATCATGTGGTTCTCCCCCCTGGGTCTGCCCTCCGGCGGTAGCGGGACTCCCCTGCATCTGGTCCTGCCCGCCCTTGCGCTGGGCGCCGGACAGGCCGGCACTCTCACGCGTATCACCCGCTCGTCCATGCTGGATGTCATCCGGCAGGACTACTTGCGCACCGCCCGGGCAAAAGGCGTCAGTGAGAAGCAGGTCATCCGGAAGCACGCCCTCAAAAACGCCCTCATCCCCATCATCACCGTATTCGGTTCCACACTGGGCAATCTGCTGGGCGGCGCTGTCGCCATCGAAACCGTCTTCTCCTGGCCCGGTATCGGGCGTCTCACCGTCAACGCCGTCAACCAGCGGGACACCACCCTGGCCACCGGCTGTATCATCATGTTCACCGTACTGTTGACCGTCACCATGCTGTTGGTGGACATCGCTTACGCATATGTTGACCCGCGCATCAAGGCGCAGTATTCAAAGTGAGGTGACCGATTGTGAGTAATCCCGCGTTTACTTCTGCGGATCTGCGTGCATACAAGAAGCGATCCCTCTCCCAGGAGGTCTGGCGCAACTATAAGAAGAGCCCCAGCGCCATGATCGGCCTGGTCATCATCATCGCGATTGTCATTGCGGCCATCGTGTCGCAATTTGTCTTCAACTATGACACGGACATCGTACAACAGGACATTATGAACCGGTTCCAGCCTCCTCTCACCGAGGGGCATCTGCTGGGCACCGACCAGTACGGCCGGGATGAGCTGACCCGGGTGCTGTACGGTGCCAAGTACTCCCTGGCCGTGGGCATCGTCTCCGTGGCCATCAGCTGTCTGTTCGGTTGCACCATGGGACTGATCGCAGGCTACTACGGCGGCGTGGTGGAGAACATCATCCTCCGCTTCTGCGAGGTGTTCATGGGCATCCCCAGCGTGTTGCTGGGTGTGGCCATTATGACGGCTTTCGGCCAGAGTCTGGCCGTGCTGATGCTGGCCGTGGGACTGGTGTATGTCCCGATGTTCGCCCGGACGGCCCGGGCCGCCGTCCTCCCCGTCCGGGAGGAGGAGTACATCGAGGCCGCCAAGGTGTCCGGCGTGGGCGACTTGAAGATCATCTTCAGCCATGTGTTGCCCAACTCCCTCTCCCCCATCATCGTCCAGGTCACCATGGGCGTCGCCAACGGCATCCTATCCGCCTCTTTCCTCAGCTTCCTGGGACTCGGCGTACCCGTCCCCGCTCCGGAGTGGGGCGCCATGCTGTCCAGCGCCCGGGAGTACATCCGGGACTACGGCTACCTGTGCACCTTCCCCGGCATCGCCATCATGGTGACGGTCCTGTCCTTCAATCTGATGGGCGACGGTTTGCGCGACGCCCTCGACCCCAAGCTGAAGCAGTAGAAGGAGGCCGCTATGAGTGAATTGACTAACACCAGCTCCGATCTGGTGCTCGACATCGAAAATCTGGCCGTCCGCTTCGAGACGGATGACGGGATCGTCCGGGCCGTGAATGGGCTGGACCTTCAGATCAGGAAGGGGCGGGCCCTGGGCCTGGTGGGCGAGACCGGCGCCGGAAAGACCACCACCGCCCTGTCCATCCTGCGGCTGGTCCCGAAGCCGCCCGGCGTCGTGCAGTGCGACAAGCTGGAGCTGAACGGCCGGGACATCCTCACCATGCAGACCAAGGAGCTGGAGAAGGTCCGGGGCAAGGAGGTCTCCATGATCTTCCAGGACCCCATGACCGCCCTGAACCCGGTCTTCACCGTGGGCGACCAGATCGCGGAGAGCATCCACCTCCACGAAAACGTCTCCATGACCGAGGCCCAGAAAATGGCCATCGACATGCTGGAGCTGGTGGGCATCCCCGGCGAGCGCGCCGGCGACTACCCCCACCAGTTCTCCGGCGGTATGAAACAACGGGTGGTCATCGCCATCGCCCTGGCCTGCCACCCCCAGCTCCTCATCGCCGACGAGCCCACCACCGCCCTGGACGTGACCATCCAGGCACAGGTGCTGGATTTGATGAAGAGCCTGCGGCAGAAGTATCAGACCTCTCTGATCATGATCACCCACGACCTGGGGATCGTAGCCGAGATCTGCGACGAGGTAGCCGTCATGTACGCGGGCAACATCGTGGAAATGGGCACGCTGGAGGATGTGTTCAACCACACCCGCCACCCCTATACCGAGGGTCTGTTCAACAGCCTGCCCAACGTGAACGACCGCAAGGCCAAGCTCAAACCCGTCCCCGGCCTCATGCCCGACCCCACCGACCTGCCGGAGGGTTGCCCCTTCTACCCCCGCTGTCAGTATGCGGATGAGAAATGCAAGCTACCCCAGAAGAAGACCTACGTCTCCGACACCCACTTCATCCGTTGCTGTGCCTATGACAGGCCGGGCTTCCACATCGAACGAGAGGAGAAATCATAATGGCTGAAAATATCCTCGAAGTCAGAAATCTGGTGAAATACTTCAAAACGAAGCGGGGTATGCTCCACGCCGTGGACGGCGTGTCCTTCACGCTGGAGCGGGGCAAGACGCTGGGGCTCGTGGGGGAGTCCGGTTGCGGGAAATCCACCACCGGGCGCACCATTCTCCGCCTGATCGAGCCAACCTCCGGCGAGATCATCTTCGAGGGCAAAGACATCCGAAAGCTGAACCGCTTTCAGATGCGCCACATGCGCAAGGATATGCAACTCATCTTCCAGGACCCCTACTCCTCCCTCGATCCCCGTAAGACTGTCAGCCAGATTATCAGCGAGCCCATCAAGGCCAACAAGATCATGACCCGGCAGTCCGAGATCGACGAACGAGTGGCGGAGCTGATGAGCATCGTCGGCCTTGCCCCCCGGCTGTTCAACACCTATCCTCACGAGCTGGACGGCGGGCGCCGCCAGCGCATCGGCATCGCCCGGGCACTGGCCATGGAGCCCAAGTTTATCGTCTGTGACGAGCCCGTCTCCGCCCTGGACGTCTCCATCCAGGCCCAGATCCTGAATCTGCTCAAGGACCTGCAGGAGCAGATGGGGTTGTCCTACATTTTCATCACCCACGACCTCGCGGTCGTCAACCACTTTGCCGACGATATCGCCGTCATGTACCTGGGCAACATCGTGGAAAAGGCCCCCGCCGAGGAGCTGTTCACCAACCCCCTGCACCCCTACACCAAAGCGCTCCTGTCCGCCATCCCCATCCCCGAGCTCGGAGCCCAGAAGGAGCGCATCCCCATCAAGGGGGAGATCACTTCCCCCGTCAACCTGCCGGACGAGTGCCGGTTCTACAAGCGATGCCAGTACGCCTGCGACAAGTGCAAGGGGATCCCCCCGCTGGAGGAGGTCGCCCCCGGTCACTTCGTCGCCTGCGCCCGGGTGGCGGAGCTCAACTGAACCGCCGCCACTCTTCCCCGTCCCTATACACCACAACGGATTCAAGGAGGAATGTATCATGATATTCGGCGTATTGAAAGACACCAAGCAGGGCGAAAACCGCGTCATCTGCACCCCCATGGAGGTCGCCTCCATCCTGGCGGCCGGACACACGGTGCTGGTCCAGGCGGGCGCCGGGGATGGCTCCGGCTTCCCCGATGAGAAGTACGCGGCCACCGGCGCGGAGATCGTCGCCTCCGCCCAGGAGATGTGGGACCGTTGCGACTTCCTGGCCAAGGTCAAGGAGATCGAGCCCCACGAGTTCGACCTCCCCCGAGAGGGGCAGATGATCTACTGTTGCATCCACCCCGCCGGCCACCCCGCCGAGGTGGACGCCCTCCTCAAGAGCAAGTGCATCGCCATCACCGCCGAGGACAGCCATCGCTATGGCTCCCCCAACTGTGAGGCCGCCGGGAAGCAGGGCGCGCTGTTCGGGCTGGAGTCCATGCTGTCCATCAACGGCGGCAAGGGCAAGTTCGTGGGCGGCTTTGCCGGGGAGCCCGGCATCAATGTCCTGATCCTGGGCGGCGGCACCGTGGGGCAGGGTGCGCTGAGCGTCCTGTACGCCCTGGGCGCTAACGTCACCGTCATGGACATCAATGTGGGCCTCCTGCGCCAGCTGGGCAACCAGTACCAGAGCCACATCAACACCATGTTCTGTACCCAGCAGACCATCGCCTCCGTGCTACCCCAGATGGATCTGGTCATCAACTGCGTCAAATGGCCCAAGCAACGCAAGGACTTCCTCATCACCAAGGAGATGCTGAAAACCATGGAGCCGGGCAGTGTGCTGGTGGACATCTCCAATGACGATCCCGGCGCCATCGAGTCCAGCCACGAGACCCACCACGACAATCCCCGCTATGTGGTCAACGGCGTGGTCCACTACTGCGTCAGCAACATCCCCGGGGCAGTGGCCCGCTCCACCTCCGTCTCCCTGGCCGCCGAGACCCTTCCCCTGCTCCTGAGCATCATGAACGACGGCTTAGAAGAGGCCTGTGTCCGGGACGGGTTCATCCGTCGGAGCCTGACCTGTTACAAGGGCTACCTGACCCACGAGGAGACCAGCGGGATCCAGGGGCGGCCTTGGATCCGTCCAGAGGACATCCTGGGCATCGCCGACCGGCAGCTGGACCCCGCGCCCCCCGCAACCACCACCCGTAGTAACAACTTCATTAAGTTGTAATCTCCGTACTCTGTGGGGGAAGTGGCTCCGCCGCTTTCCCCACAGTTTTTCCCCGACCCGCGTCTCTGCGGAGGTGAGACCATGACGCACAACAGCCAGACCGCCCAGCAACAATCGGCAGTCATCGCCGTTGCCCACGCGTATCTCGCCCGCGGGCCGGCCATCCAGTACGACCAGCTCTCCATGGACCGGCTGTTGCGGATCACGCCGCGGCGGAACCGGTTCGCCCCGCCGGAGGCGGCGTCCGGGCAACACATTCTGTTTCTGGACTGCTCCTCCTTTGTCAACGCGGTATACTACACCGCCTTTGGCCGCGAGCTCCCGGCGGACATCACCTGGGACATGATGGAGGTCATGGAGCCCAAGCTCTACGACTACTCCACCACCCACCGGGAGACCGCCGCCGACCGGGCCCGTATCCAGGCGGAGGTATTCCAGCTGGTCCGGCCCGGGGACTGCATCGCCATGCGCTATGAGGGAAACGGCCATGTGGTTCTCTGCGGCGAGAGGGGCTTCTACTACCACTGCACGGAGATCGACGGCGGCACCAGCTACCACTACGACCAGCGGTGCGACGTCTTCTCCCCCACCGGCGCCATCGGCCGGGAGCCGCTGGACACCCTGTTCCAGCCGGGGGCGCGGTACGACCTGCTGGGGCCGACCATGTACCGTTTCGTCGTCCTCCGCCCCCTGGAGCATATGGGGCCGCCCACCCCCGCCACCCTGGCCCGGCTGGGCGCCGCCGCCGGGCTCCAGCTGACCAGCTTCCGCGCCCACGGTGGCGGGAACAACGCCCGCCCCGGTGGACAAGCCATCTACGCTCTCCAGATGGAAAACCGCTCCCAGCGCGCGCAGACCGCGCAAATCATCTGCGCGCCACCTGGCGGGGCCACCCTCCTGACCCCTCCGCGCCAGGCCCTCTCCCTCGCACCGGGCGAGCGGCGGCGGATCGCCCTGTCTCTTCGGTTGCCCGACCACCCTGGAGAGGCCCCCTGCCTGCCGCCCCCCACCATCTCTGTCAACGGGCTACCAGTGTGGGCGGAGCACATCCTCCTCCAGCAGAGCTGGCCGGAGGGGGTCCTCTCCGCCCTGACCGCCCGTCTGGAGGACACGGCGCGCAGGGGAGAGGATCTTCTGGCCGCTCTGTCCGCTCTCCTCCGCCCGCTCCGCATCGTCTTTCCGGACTCTTCAGCGGCCCTGCTCTCCTCCTGGTTCATCCGCTATGACTCGGTAGCCGGAGACGTTCTGTGGCGCAGGCCCCAGAGGCCCTGGCAGGACGGGGGACTGTACGGCTTTTTTGGCGGCTCCGGCGTCGTCACTCCGGAGATCGCTCAGGACCCGTTCATCCGGGCCAGACACCTCCGCCCCCGGGACCTGCAACCGGGTGACCTGATCGTCTGTAGTGATGAACCGCTCTTCCGCAAGACCTACGCCTGTCTGGCCACCCGGTCCGGGCTGGCGGGACGCTTTTCCCCAGACGGCTCCCCCGGCCGGCTGGACGGCCCGGACGCCGCCCGCTTTCTGGAAAGCCTTCCTGGCCGTTTCTGCTATGGGGTCCTGCGCCCCAGTGTGATAAAAGGAGAATTTGAAAAATGAAATTCATCACCGACTACCGCCTGGAGCACTTCATTCTCGACACCCGATGGGAAACCCTCCCGGAACCGGTGCAGGAGCGGCTCCGGGGTTGTCTCCTGGACCTCTTCGGCGCCCTTATCTCCGGGAGCAGGAGCGACCAGTTCTCCGCCGGACTGGCCCTGGCCCGGCGGGCCTTCCGCCCCGGCGGCATCGCCGCTCTGGGCACGTCGGAGCGTTTTGATTTCCTGGGCTCCACCGCCGTCATGGGGCACTCCTCCAACGCCTACGACATAGACGACGGCCACAACGTCATCCGCGCCCACCCCGGCACCTCCTTCATTGGCGGACTGCTGGCGGCGGGCTATGACCGGGACTGCTCTGCTCACGACTTTCTGACCACTCTCTACGTAGCCTATGAGACCACCGTCCGCATGGGAAGGGCCATCATGGACTACTACCAATACCCTCACTCCAGCGGCACCTTCGGCGCGGTGGGGGTGGTGGCCGGGGCGGGGCGCATCTTTGGTCTGGGGGCGGAGCAGATGAACAACGCCCTGTCCATCGCCGAGTTCAACGCTCCGCTGGTGCCGGGCATCCGCAGTGTGGAGTACCCCTCCATGAACAAGGATGGGGTACCCTTCGGCGTCATGGCAGGCGCCCTGGCCCTTCTGGCCAGCGAGAGTGGGTTCACCGGCAACAAGAACCTGCTGGAGGCGGAGGAGTACCGCCACTATCTGGACGACCTGGGCGTCCGGCACGAGGTGCTGGCCCTCTATTTCAAGCCGTACCCCTGTTGCCGCTGGGGACACCCCGCCATCGACGCCTGCCTCTCCCTCCTGCGGCAACACGGGATCACCGCCAGCGAGATCGAGCATGTCACCATCCAGACCTTCTACAAGGCGACCCAGCTCTCCAAGGGCATTCCTTCCTGCGCCGATGCGGCTCAGTACAACATCGCCTACCCCGTCGCCTCCTCCATCGTCAACAGCGGTTTCTCCATTGAACAGGTGGAGCAGACCGGCGACCCCGCCGTCCACCAGATGATGGAGCGGCTCTCCTTCGTCTGTGACCCGGAGCTGGACGCACAGTTTCCGGCCAAGCGCCTGTGCCGCGCCGTCATGGAGCTGAAGAACGGCCGCCGTTTGATCTCCGACGTGATGGGCCCCCGGGGCGAGGCCGAGGAGAACATCGGCTACCCATGGCTGGCGGACAAGTTCCGGCACATTACCGGCGGACAGCTGGCCTCTGGGCAACAGGATGCCTTGATCGACTTGCTCCACGGGGATCAGTGGAGCGTTCGACAACTGGTCGATCAGGTGAACAGTTGGCTATTGGCGTGACCCGGACTGCGGGCTACAGCATCAAAATGGGGGCCGCCCTCCGGGCGGCCCCCATCACTGTTTCATGGATCAAATTCTTTCCAGAGCTGTACCAGATGCCGGGTGATCCGGCCGGTGAGCCCCCAGATGGCGTGTCCCTGCCAGGGATAGACAGGGACGTTCTCCCAGCCCGGTTGCCAGGCGTAGTCCCGGGGGATCCCGATGAGCTCATAGGGAAAGCCCTCCCCCGTCTCCGGAATCAGCTTGTACTCATACTCCAGGGGCTCCGTCTCCAGCAGATGGGACAGGGGGACGGCAAAAACCTCCTCCACCTCCGCCGCGCTGGGCCGGAGCTCCTCCAGCCGCTCCTCCACCAGCCCCAGGATGGGGTACATGATGAAGTTGGCCCGGTGGGCAATAAAGTCCAGCCGGCCCAGAAGGCGGACCCGCTCCGGGGGGATGGACAGCTCCTCCCAGGTCTCCCGCAGGGCGCAGTCCTCGGGGGTCTCCTCCCCCTCCATCCGCCCGCCGGGGAAGCACACCTCCCCGGGCTGGCGGCGCAGGGTGCGGGCCCGCACCTCGTACAGCACGGACAGCTCCCCGTCCCGCTCCACCAGGGGGACCAGCACCGCGTAGCGCCGGTGGGCGTCCATCAGGCCGGGGGTGCGGCTCTTCAGCCCCTCGGTCAGGGGGCCCAGGTCCATCACATCTTCTCCGGGGCGGCCACGCCCAACAGCCCCAGGCCGTTGGCCAGGACGGCGCGCACCGTGTCAGCCAGCTTCAGCCGGGCGTCCTGGACGGCCCTGTCCTCCACCATACAGCGGCAGGAGTTGTAGAACCGGTGGAAATCCCCGGCCAGCGCCACCAGATACCGGTTGATCCGGCTGGGGTCATAGTCCCGGGCGGCCATGTGGATCTCCTCGGGGAACTGGGCCAGAGACTTCATCAGGGCCATCTCCTCCGGCTGGGTGAGGAGGGCGGCGTTCACCCCGGCGGCCCCGGGCACCGGCACCCCCGCCTCCTTCATGCGGGACACCAGGGAGCAGATACGGGCGTGGGCGTACTGGACATAGTATACCGGGTTCTCGCTGTCCTGGCGCACCGCCAGATCCAGGTCGAAGTCCAGGGGGGTGGTGGCGGCCCGGGAGTTGAAGAAATACCGGGCTGCGTCCACCGAGATCTCATCCAGCAGGTCGTGGAGGGCGATGGCCTTGCCCGAGCGCTTGGACATGCGCACCGGCTTGCCGTCCTGCATCAGGTTGACCAGTTGCATCAGGACGATGACCAGCCGGTGGGAGCCGTCCAGCCCCAGGCCGTCCAGAGCCGCCTGAAGGCGGGCCACGTGGCCGTGGTGGTCGGCCCCCCAGATGTTGATGGCCAGGTCGAAGCCCCGGACCTCCAGCTTGTTCCGGTGGTAGGCGATGTCGGCGGCGAAGTAGGTGTAGAAGCCGTTGGCCCGGCGGAGCACGTCGTCCTTCAGGTCCAGCTTGTCCACCTGCTCCTGGGTCTTCCCCTCCCGCATATACTTCTCCTTGAGAAGCTGGGTGGTGTTCAGCCACAGGGCCCCGTCCTTCTCATAGGTCCAGCCCTTTTCCGTGAGCAGAGCCACCGTCTCGGCCACATAGCCGCTGTTGTGGAGAGAGGACTCGAAGAACCACTGGTCGTACTCGATGCCGTACTTGCGCAGGTCCTCCTTCATCTTGGGGATGTTCACCGACAGGCCGTACTCGGCCATCTTCTCCAGCCGCTCCTCCTCGGGCAGGTCCCTCCAGCTGTCCCCGTGGGCGTCATGGATGGCCTTTGCCAGCTCTCTGATGTCGTCCCCGTGGTAGCCCTCCTCCGGGAAGGGGAAGTTGTCCTCCCCCAGAAGGATCTGCATATACCGGGCGTTGATGGAGACGGCGAACTTGTGGATCTGGTTGCCGGCGTCGTTCACATAGAACTCCTTCCAGGTGTCCCAGCCGTCCCGCTTCAGCACGTTGGCCAGGGTGTCCCCCAGCACGCCGCCCCGGGCGTTGCCCATGTGCATGGGGCCGGTGGGGTTGGCGGAGACGAACTCCACCATCACCTTCCTGCCGCCCCCCTCGCGGGAGGCGCCGTAATTGGCCCCCTGGGCCTCCACGGCGGTCAGGACCTCCCCGAACCACTTGGGGCCCAGGGTGAAATTCAGAAAACCGGGGCCGGCGATCTCCACCTTCTGGAAGTAGCTCCCCTCCAGCTCCAGGTGGTCCACGATGATCTGGGCGATCTGCCGGGGGGCCATGCGCAGGGCCTTGGCCCCCGCCATGGCGAAGGAGGAGGCGTAGTCCCCGTGGGAGGCGTCCTTGGGGATCTCCACCGTGGCCTTCACATCCGCCCCGGCGGGGAGCAGGCCGGCGGCGGCCGCCTTCTCATAGGCCGCCTGGGTCAGCTGAGAGACCTGGTCCTTGGCGGACTGGATCATGTTTGTCATCTTGCATCTCATCCTTATCTTATATCTTGTTGTATCCTGGATCAAAAATGGGGCATTGGAAAATTGCCGCGGGGGCGCGCAACTATTGCCGCAGGCTCTCCCCCTGATTTTCCGTCACCTTGATCTGGAAGACGTTCCGCCCGGCCAGGGCGTGGTCCACCTCGATGGCGTAGTCGATCTCGATGTCGCCCCCCTGGTCGGTGAGGTCGGCCAGCAGGTGCCGGGTATTCACCCCGATGGCCATGGCGCCATATGGTGTATTGTACATGGAGAGGTGGCGGCGCCCCTCCTGAAAGACCATCTGGGTGTTGAACTCCCCCGTCCGGACCAGGGTGACCTGCTCCCCCTCCACGTGGATGGTGGTCTCGGTGCCGTCCAGACCGGTGAGCTCGCTCTCCCGGTAGGAGAGGATATAGTCGTCCTTCCCCCGGCGGATCAGCCGCCCCTCGGTGACCAGCTCGATCACATCCGGGTCCGTGTCCACATATTTCTGCATCCCCTTGATGGAGATGACCACTTGCTTTTCCATAGGACCTCCCACTGCGCCGCGCCCACGATTTTTCGGTGCGAACGCAGGTATTATACACAGTTTCCACCGGTCTGTAAAGGGGGCGCCAGCTCCGTTTATTGTATGATATTTTGAGGGAAATGACAAGAAAAATTTCCTGTCCCGGGCGGCGGTTCCCGATTTTCTCCATTTGACAAATGCCTCGGGGCGACTATAATAGAAGTACTCCCAGTTCCTGTCCAGGGAAGGAGGTCCCAACTATGCAACTGGAACTCACCAAAAAGCAAT
>CALWVW010000011.1 GCA_944385075.1 uncultured Oscillospiraceae bacterium
TATGCGTACTTCGACACCATGCAGGAGGCGGCGGAGGCCGCCACCCAGGCCGCCCTGGAGGCGGGGGAGGACACCGCTGCCGCCGGAGGCTACGACAGAGTGGTCGGGGACTTCCCGCCCCTGGAGGCCTGGGACCTGGAGGAGGAGATGGCCTGCTACGACGAGATCTCCGCCTGTGCCGGGGGCGGGGCGGAGGACAGCTGGACCGGGATGTTCACCGGAATCGAAGAGAACAGTGTGTCCACCTATTATGTGGCGGACACGCTGTCCGGTCTGGCGGACCTGTGGCCGGAGGGGGTGGCCCTCCCCGATCTGGAGTGGCTGGAGGGGAACTACAGCTTTCTGGAGAGCGGCCAGTGCCTGATCGAATGGGAGGCGCTGGAGCCGAGCCTGGCCCGGCTGATCGACAGCACCCTGGTCTACGGGGCCTGCCACAGCCCGGAGGGGGCCCCGGTCTCTCTGAACTGGACCTTCTATGAGAAGCGGCAGGTGGACGACCAGTTTATGGTGAACGACGGGCTGGACCGGGTGGAGGAGTACACCGCCGCCGACGGGGCCGTGGTCACCATCGAGTGGATGACCTCAGTGAACGGCCAGTCCCGGTTCCACGCCCAGTACGGCTACGGCTACGCCGACTTCGCCATGAGCGGCGCGGAGATGGAGCCGGAGGAGGTCCACACCCTCCTGGACCACATGAACCTGTCCGCCTTGAGCGGGTATCTGCCGGGGTAGATCCCTGGCCGGAGCAGAGCGCCCCTGCCGCCACAGGCGGCAGGGGCGCTCTGCTCTGCCCGGAGAGGAGGAAAAATCGCGGGAAGGTGGTGCGGAGACAGGGAAGATGTGATATAATGGGCCGAGATACCATGGGCCCGCAACGCGCCTTTCGGCGCGCCGGGCGGAGAAGCCCGGGCTGGCGGGCCCGTGGGAGAGGGGGAGCGAGCAGGTGTTGCGGGGCTCGGAGCGGATGCGCAGATATATGAGAGAGGGCGCCGCCTTTGGCAGGTGGGTGCTGTACGCGGCCTTTCTCGGGGTCGCGGTGGGGCTGGTGGGGGTGGCCTTCCTGTTGGGGATCGACTGGGCCACCGGCCTGCGGGGGAGGTACCCCCAGCTGATCCTGATGCTCCCCCTGGTGGGGGTCAGCACGGTGCTCATGTACCGGATCTTCGGGATGGAGCGGGACCGGGGGACCAACCTGGTGCTGGTGGCCGTGCGGGAGGCGGAGCCCATCCGGCTCCGCACCGCGCCCCTGATCTTCCTGTCCACCATCCTGACCCACCTGGCCGGCGGCTCCGCCGGCCGGGAGGGGGCGGCCCTCCAGCTGGGGGGCTCCCTGGCCGCCTACGCCGGACGGAAGATGGGCCTGGACGAGAAGGACGGGCGGGTGATGGTGATGTGCGGCATGGCGGCCGCCTTCTCCGCCCTGTTCGGGGCGCCGCTGACCGCCGCCGTCTTCGCCATGGAGGTGGTCAGCGTGGGGGTCATGTACTACGCGGCGCTGGTGCCCTGCCTGGTGTCCGCCCAGGTAGCCCTGCTGGTGGCCCGGATGTTCGGGGTGCACCGGGGCGTGCCCTACCCGGTGGGGGACAGCCTTCCCCTGGCGCCGGTCGCCATGTTGCAGGTGGCCGCCCTGGGTCTGCTGTGCGCCCTGGTCTCCGTCCTGTTTTGCAAGGCGGTCCACGCCGCGCCCAAGCTGTACGCCAGAGTGCTCCCCGGCCCGGTGGTCCGGGCGGCGGTGGGGGGCGTGCTGGTGCTGGCCCTCACGGTGCTCCTGGGGGAGCAGACCTACAACGGGGCGGGGGACGCGGCCATGCGCCAGATGCTGGCCGGGGAGACCATCCCCGCGGCCTTTCTGTGGAAGATCCTGTTCACCGCCCTCACCCTGGGGGCGGGCTTTCGGGGCGGGGAGATCGTGCCGGTGCTCTTTACCGGCTGTG
The DNA here is from genome assembly GCA_944385075.1 of uncultured Oscillospiraceae bacterium. Classification (GTDB taxonomy): domain Bacteria; phylum Bacillota; class Clostridia; order Oscillospirales; family Oscillospiraceae; genus Lawsonibacter. The sequence continues at coordinate 1,935 of CALWVW010000011.1, forward strand.
CCTTCGGCACCCTGGCGGGGCCGGTGCTGGGCCTTCCCCACGGCTTTTCCGGGGCGCTGGGGATGGCGGGGGTGTTCTGTGGGGCCACCAACTGCCCCATCAGCTCCATCCTGCTGTCCTACGAGCTGTTCGGCGGCGAGAACCTGCCCCTGTACGCCCTGTGCGTGGGCATCTCCTATATGCTCTCGGGCTACTACGGGCTCTATGGGGAGCAGAAGATCGTCTACTCCAAGTTCCGGACCGAGTGGGTGGACAAGAAGGCGGAGTAGAGGAGAGTTGGATCAGGACAGAGGACCGGGATGGTCACAGAGAAGAACAGGAGGACAATATGACAAGATTTGACCACTTCAATTTCAATGTGCTGGATCTGGAGCGGAGCCTTGATTTTTACAGGCGGGCCCTGGACCTGACCCCGGTACGGCAGAAGGAGGCGGAGGACGGCTCCTTCCGGCTGGTCTATCTGGGGGATGCGGCGGGCAGTCCCTTCCAGCTGGAGCTTACCTGGCTCCGGGACCGGACCGCCCCCTATGACCTGGGGGAGTGCGAGTTCCACCTGGCCCTCCGCACGGACCGGTTTGAGGAGATGCACGCCCGGCACCGGGAGATGGGGTGCATCTGCTTTGAAAACCCGGCCATGGGCATCTATTTTATCGCCGATCCCGACGGCTACTGGATCGAGATCGTGCCGGAGCGGCCCTGATGGCGGCCCGGGACCGCAACCTGGGGTGGCCAGGTTTTTTCCGGGTGTTCACGGTGCTGTGCGCCATCATGCTCCTGCTGGCCCAACAGGGGCAGGCGCTGGTGCCGGCGGACTCCGGCCAGTGGCAGGTGCTCTCGGTCTATGAGGGGCTGACCAGCTGGTCCGTCCCGGCCCTGTTCCTGCTGTGGGGGATGTTCGCCCTGGACGGGGGCAAGCCCCACTTCCCCTCCGCCCTGCTGGGGCTGGCCCTCCCGGCCTTCTGCCTGCTGGTGTTCTGGGGGGCGGTGTACGCGGTGGTGGCCTATCTGCTGGGCGGCGGGACGCTGACCCCGGGCGGGGTGTGGGGCGCCCTGGTGGCCGCCGCCAGGGGGGATACCTATTTCCACCTGTGGCCCCTCTACCCCCTGGTGGGCCTCTATCTGGTCCACCCGGTGGTCCACCGGTTCACCTCCTCCGCCAGCCGGGGGGAGGTCCTCTACTTCCTGGGGCTGTGCCTGCTGTTTGCCGGGCTCCTCCCCCTGTGGAGCGCCTTCCACCCGGACAGCGTCCTGGCGGCCCAGCTGGAGCGCTTCCGGGTCCATCTGGTGCTGGGCTGGGTGGGGTGCTATGTGGCCGGGTGGTATCTGCGGCACTACACCATCAGCCGGGTGGCCGAGTTCCTGCTGTATTTTCTGGGGGTGCTGGGGCTGGTGCTGACCCTGATGGGCCCCCAGCTGATCGGCGGGAGCCGGGAGCTCTGGTACACCTACACCTCCCCCAACGTGGTGCTGGCGGCGGTGGCCTTCTGCACCCTGTTCCGGTATGTGCTGGGGGTCAGCGAGGAGCGCTCCCGCCGCCGGGCGGTGTACCAGGTGGGGGCCTACGCCTTTGGCATCTACCTGTTCCACCAGCTGTGGGTGCTGGTGTTCCGGTGGTTCGGGGTCTCCATGCTGTCCCTGCCCCTGGCGCTGGCGGTGCCCCTGTTTGCCCTGGTGTACTTCGCGCTGTCTCTGCCCTTCGCCTGGCTGGTCAACCGGATCCCGGCGGTGGGGCCGAAGCTGACCTGAAAACGGAGACGGAAAAACGACCCCTGGCCGCGGACAGTCTGTCCGCGGCCAGGGGTTTTTCAGTGGGGGGGCGGCCTGCGCCTACTGGCTGAACTGTTGCCGGTAGCGCCGCAGGAAGAAGAGGGAGAGGCACAGGCACAGCGCCTCGGAGATGATGGGGGTGAACCACAGGCCGTCGCTCCCGAAGAGGGCGGCGAGGGTCAGCAGGCTGGCGCTCTGGAGGACAAGGCCCCGGCCGATGGAGATGCAGTTGGCCGGGACGGGCCGCTTGAGGGCGGTCATGAAGCCGCCGATCACCACGTTGAAGCCCACGATCAGATAGGCGAAGCTGTACTGCCGGAAGGCGCCGATGGAGTAGGTCACCAGCTCCGCGCTGGCCTGGGAGAGATAGCCGCCCACGATCTGGGGGGCGAAGAGGTTCAGCCCCGCGAAGATCAGGGGGGAGAGGATGCACACCGTGGTCAGGCCGTAGCGCAACAGCACGTTGCACTGCCGGTACCCCCCTTGCCGTAGTGGTAGCTGACCAGGGGCTGGGCCCCCTGGGAGATGCCGATCATCAGGTTGATGATGACGGTGTTCACATAGGCGATGACCGTGTAGGTGACCACTCCGTCGGTGCCGATGTAGTGGAGCACCGTGCGGTTGAAGAGGAAGATCATCAGCCCGTTGCACAGCTCGGTCACCCCGTCGGCAAAGCCGATGGGGAAGACGGCTACATAGAGCCGCGGGTCGAAGCGGAAGCGCCGCAGGCGGAAGGTACACTTCTTGCTGAAGAAGTGGATGAGGTACAGGATGCAGGTGACCATCTGGGAGATCCCCGTGGCCACCGCGGCGCCGAACACCCCCATGTCCAGCCAGAAGATGGCGATATAGTCCAGCACGCAGTTGGTCAGACACCCGGTGATCACGGTGCACAGGGCGTAGCGGGGGTAGCCGTCCGTCTTGACCAGCACCTCCAGGTTGTAGGAGATGAGGAAACAGACGCTGAAGGGCGCCAGACCCAGCAGGTACTCCTTCACATAGCCCAGGGTCAGGCTGTCCGCCCCCAGCAGAAGGGCGAAGGGCTCCAGAAAGACCATCACCAGCACGGTGGCGGCCACCCCCAGGAGGATGAGCGTCACAAAGTTCTGGGAGAACAGCACATCCGCCTCGTGGTACCGCTTCTGGGCCAGGTGGATGGCGATGAGGGTGGAGGAGCCCACGGCGAACAGGATCGCGATGGAGAACAGCGCGTTGGTGAAGGGGAGGGACAGATTGACCGCGCTCATGGCGTACTCGTTCACGCCGATGGCCACCATCAGACCATCCACCATGGAGTAGAGAGAGAATACCATCAGAGAGGCCATCGTCGCCGTGATGAAGCGGATGAACTCCCGCTTCAGGCTTTTTCCTGAGAGTAACAAAATAACACATCCTTAAACTATAATATCGGTCGCGGGATAGTAGTATTTTTTCCTCTTTTGGAATGATGCGCCCCCCCAGACTCCAAAGAATGTAACGATGTTCCAATAATTGCAACTTGAGTCATATATTTTTTGTCATATTTATCATATCAAATATTTTCCATTTCCGCAAGGGGGAGAGAGGAGAAAAATAAGTTTGTGAAAAGTGCCGGGGAGGGGAGGCCCCCGCCGAGGGGGGAGAGGACAGAAAAGCGCCCCGCCTGCGGGCCGGGGGGACCGGCGGCAGGCGGGGCGCGGTTGGACTGGAGGTCGCTCTGATTTTATTGCAGATCCGGGTGGTACTCCTTGCAGGTGCACTTCTTCCACTTCAGGCCGGAGCCGCAGGGGCAGGGGTCGTTGCGGCCGATCTTGATGACCTTCTTGGCGGGCTGTTTCTTCACCGTGCCGTCGCCGGCGCCGGACTCGCCGGTGACCTTGGCCACCCGCTCCCGCTTGACCTCCTCGTTCTTGCGCAGGCGGACCAGGAACAGGCGGCGCAGGGTCTCCTCCTGGATGGCGGCCACCATGTTCTCGAACATCTCGTAGCCTTCCTTCTTGTAGGCCACCACCGGGTCGGTCTGGGCGTAGGCCCGCAGGCCGATGCCCTGCTTCAGGTCGTTCATGGCGTCGATCTGGTCCATCCAGTACTCGTCCACCACCCGGAGCATGATGACCCGCTCCAGCTCCCGCATGATGGGGGAGCCGAACTCCTGCTCCTTGGCCTGATAGGCGGCGGTGGCCCGGTCCAGGACCAGCTGGACCAGTCCCTCGGCGTCGTACTGGGCCAGCTCCTCGTCGGTGAGCATCAGCTCGCCGGCGGGCAGGAACATGGTGCGGAAGTGGGACACCGCCTGCTGGAAGTCCTCGGCGGTCATGTGGTTCTGCTCGCCCATGTGGCCCTGGATGGCGTTCTCCACCATGGTGTGGAGCATGTTCTGGATGGAGGCCTGCAGATCCTCGCCGTCCAGCACCTGCCGGCGCTGTTTGTAGATGATCTCCCGCTGGGTGTTCATCACGTCGTCGTACTGCAGGACGTTCTTCCGGGTCTGGAAGTTCCGGGACTCCACCTGCTTCTGGGCGTTCTCGATGGCGCCGGAGAGCATCTTGGCGTCGATGGGGGTGTCCTCGTCCACGCCCAGCCGCTCCATCATGTTCATCACCCGCTCAGAGCCGAACAGGCGCATGATGTCGTCCTCCAGGGACAGGAAGAAGCGGGTCTCGCCCGGGTCGCCCTGGCGGCCGGCGCGGCCCCGGAGCTGGTTGTCGATGCGGCGGGACTCGTGGCGCTCGGTGCCCAGGATGAACAGGCCGCCCACGGCCCGGACCTTCTCGGCCTCGGCCTTGATGGACTCCTTGTACTTGGCCTCCGCCTGGGCGTACTGCCGCCGGGCGTCCAGGATCTCCTGGTTGTCCGTCTCGGCGTAGCCGGTGGCCTCGGCGATGAGCTCGTCGCTCATGCCCGCCTTCCGCAGGTCGGCCCGGGCCAGGAAGTCCGCGTTGCCGCCCAGCATGATGTCGGTGCCGCGGCCGGCCATGTTGGTGGCCACGGTGACGGCGCCGAACTTGCCCGCCTGGGCCACGATCTCGGCCTCTTTCTCGTGGTTTTTGGCGTTGAGGACGTTGTGCTTGATGCCCTTTTTGTCCAGCAGGTCGGACAGCACCTCGGACTTTTCGATGGACACGGTGCCCACCAGTACGGGCTGGCCCTTCTGGTGGCAGGCCTCGATCTGGTCGACGATGGCCCGCAACTTCCCCGCGGTGTTCTTGTACACCACATCGGGCTGGTCGATCCGGGCCAGGGGCTTGTTGGTGGGGATCTCCACGATGTCCAGCTCGTAGATGGTGCCGAACTCCTCCGCCTCGGTCATGGCGGTGCCCGTCATGCCGGACAGCTTGTCGTACAGGCGGAAGTAGTTCTGGAAGGTGATGGTGGCCAGGGTCTTGGACTCGTTGGCCACCTCCACGTGCTCCTTGGCCTCGATGGCCTGGTGGAGCCCCTCGTTGTACCGGCGGCCGAACATGAGCCGGCCGGTGAACTCGTCCACGATGATGACCTGTCCGTCCTTGACCACATAGTCGATGTCCCGCTTCATCACCCCGTGGGCCTTGATGGCCTGGTTGATGTGGTGGGACAGGGTGGTGTTCTCCATGTCGGCCAGATTTTCCACCTGGAAGAACTGCTCCGCCTTGGCGATGCCCCGGGCGGTGAGGGTGGCGGTGCGGGCCTTCTCGTCCACGATGTAGTCCGCGTCCAGGTCGGGGTCCTCCTCCTCCTTGGCGTCCACCTTGGCGATGCGCTGGCACTTCAGGCGGGAGACGAACTGGTCCACCACGGTGTACAGCTGGGTGGACTTGTCCCCCTGGCCGGAGATGATGAGGGGGGTGCGGGCCTCGTCGATGAGGATGGAGTCCACCTCGTCCACGATGGCGAAGGCGTGGCCCCGCTGGACCAGCTCCTGCTTGTAGATGGCCATGTTGTCCCGCAGGTAGTCGAAGCCGAACTCGTTGTTGGTGCCGTAGGTGATGTCGGCGTCATAGGCGGCCTTGCGCTCCCGGGGGGGCACGTCGTGGATCACCAGGCCCACGGTCAGGCCCATGAAGCGGTACACCTTGCCCATCCACTCGCTGTCGCGCTTGGCCAGGTAGTCGTTGACGGTGACGATGTGGACCCCCTTGCCCGCCAGGGCGTTCAGATAGGCGGGCAGGGTGGCCACCAGGGTCTTGCCCTCGCCGGTCTTCATCTCGGCGATGCGGCCCTGGTGCAACACGATGCCGCCCACCACCTGGACCCGGTAGGGGCGCATGCCCAGCACCCGCCAGGCGGCCTCCCGGCAGGCGGCGAAGGCCTCGGGCAGGATGTCGTCCAGGGTCTCGCCCTGGGCCAGACGGGCCTTGAACTCGGGGGTCTTGGCCTGGAGCTGTTGGTCGGTGAGGGCCTTGTACTCCTCCTCCAGGGCGTCCACCTTGTCGGCGATGGGGTAGATGGACTTCAGCTCTCTCTGGGAGGAGGTCCCAAAGATTTTGGTGAACAGGCTCATAGAAAACACCTCTCGGTTGTAGATTTGAATCCAGTGATACGGCGCTGTTCCGGAGGAAACGGTCGAATCAATCTTAAAAAGTATAGCATACTTTTCCCCAAGAAAAAAGAGCAAATTGTAAACTTTTCCCCGGACCTGGGACAGACTAGAGGGCGGGAGGGGCGGAGATGGGGTTCAAATGGGATATCTTGACAAAAAAGAGGGGGTATGGTATGATGAAGCGCCAATTCAATCGCGACAGATGAAGTACACAGGAACCTGCCGGCCTATTTTCGCGTCTGGGGAGAGAGCGGATAGGCCGTTGCGGGGACTGGGTGCGGATGTGACTCTGGAGAAACTCAATGGCGAGTGCCGAAGGGGCAAAGCGGCGGGAGCAGGAGAAGGCCCCCCGCTGGAATCTCTCAGGCAAAAGGACAGAGAAGACGGGCCCTGAAGCAGTGCCTGTCTCTTTGTGCGCGTTTCTCCAGAGCGGCCGGTCCCGGCCGCTCCATTTTTATTTTAAGGAGGACAAAGCATGATCGAATCACTGGAAGCGACCCTGTCTCCCATTGTCACCACCGTCAACGCCTACCTGTCCAACTATATTCTGCTGTTTCTGCTGGTGGGCGTGGGCCTGTGGTACACCATCCGGACCAACTTCGTACAGGTGCGGTGCCTGGGGGAGGGCATGAAAAAGGTCTTTGGGGACCTCTCCCTCCGGGGTGGCAAGCAGAAGCAGGGGATGAGCTCCTTCCAGGCTCTGGCCACCGCCATCGCCGCCCAGGTGGGCACCGGCGCCATTGTGGGTTGCGCGGGCGCCATCCTGGTGGGCGGGCCCGGCGCCATCTTCTGGATGTGGGTCATCGCCTTCTTTGGCATGGCCACCATCTACGCCGAGGCCACTCTGGCCATCCAGACCCGCAAGATCGACCCCGACGGCACCATCCGCGGCGGCCCGGTGTACTATATCACCACCGCCTTCAAGGGCAGCTTCGGCAAATTCCTGGCCGGCTTCTTCGCGGTGGCCATTATCCTGGCCCTGGGCTTCATGGGCTGTATGGTCCAGTCCAACTCCATCGGCTCCACCTTCCATAACGCCTTCGGCGTGCCCGGGTGGACGGTGGGTCTGGTCCTGGTGGTCATCTGCGGCTTCATTTTTCTGGGTGGGGTCCAGCGGCTGGCCTCGGTCACCGAGAAGCTGGTCCCCCTGATGGCGGGGATCTTCCTGCTGGGCGGGCTGGTGGTGCTGGTGATCCGGATCCGGTATGTGCCGGAGACGGTGGCCATGATCTTCCGGTACGCCTTCCAGCCCCAGGCCATCATCGGCGGCACCTTCGGAAGCGCCATCCAGGTGGCCATCACCCAGGGGGCCAAGCGGGGCCTGTTCGCCAACGAGGCGGGCATGGGCTCCACCCCCCACGCCCACGCCCAGGCCAACGTGAAGACCCCCCACGAGCAGGGGGTGGTGGCCATGGTGGGCGTCTTTATCGACACCTTCATCGTGTTGACCCTCAACGCGCTGGTCATTCTCTCCACCCTGTATACCCCCGACGGCCCCCTGGCCAACGGCTATGTGGGCGCGGTGACAGAGACCCTGTCCAACACCAATCTGGCCCAGGCCGCCTTCGGCTCCGTGTTCGGCACCGCCGCCGGCAACGGCTTTGTGGCCATCTGTCTGTTCTTTTTCTCCTTCTCCACCATCCTCAGCTGGAACCTGTTCGGTAAGATCAACGTGGTCTACCTCTTTGGCAAGAAGGCCAACGTGGTCTATGTGGTGCTGGCCCTGCTGTTCATCTTCCTGGGGACCATGATGTCCGACAGCCTGGTGTGGGAGCTGACCGATATGTTCAACAATCTGATGGTCATTCCCAACGCCATCGCCCTGTTCGCCCTGAGCGGCGCGGTCCGCAGGACCACCAAGGGCATCGGCTATCGGGGGGAGTGACCCCCGCTGTGGCTCCGGGGCCGCCTTCGGGCGGCCCCGGAGTTGTCTTTTGGAGGGCGGGGAGCGGGGGCGGTTCCCGCGGCCGGAGCGAAACCCCCTCTTGACAAATGGGCGATCCCTCTGTAATCTTAAACTGTTATTTTGAACGTCGGCCGGGCGGACGGTTGCCCGGCATGGTCCAGAAAGAAGGGAAAGGTCCATGAGCAATTATAAAATCAATACCAAGTGCGTCCAGAGCGGCTATACCCCGGGCAACGGGGAGCCCCGCCAGATCCCCATCATCCAGTCCACCACCTTCAAGTACGCCACCAGCGAGGATATGGGCAAGCTGTTCGACCTGGAGGCCAGCGGCTATTTCTACACCCGGCTCCAGAACCCCACCAACGATATGGTGGCCGCCAAGATCTGCGACATGGAGGGCGGGACCGCCGCCATGCTCACCTCCTCCGGCCAGGCCGCCAATTTCTACGCCATCTTCAACATCGCCAACTGCGGCGACCACGTGGTGGCCTCCTCCACCATCTACGGGGGCACCTATAACCTGTTCCACGTGACCATGCGGAAGATGGGCATCGACTTCACCTTTGTGGAGCCCGACTGCTCCGACGAGGAGCTGGAGGCCGCCTTCCGGCCCAACACCAAGGCCGTCTTTGGCGAGACCATCGCCAATCCCGCCCTCACCGTGCTGGACATCGAGCGGTTCGCCAAGGCGGCCCACGCCCACGGGGTGCCCCTGGTGGTGGACAACACCTTCGCCACCCCGGTGAACTGCCGGCCCTTCGAGTGGGGGTGCGACATCGTCACCCACTCCACCACCAAGTACATGGACGGCCACGGGGCCGGGGTGGGCGGCTGTATCGTGGACAGCGGCAACTTCGACTGGATGGCCCACGCGGACAAGTTCCCCGGCCTGTGCACCCCCGACGACAGCTACCACGGCATCACCTACGCCACCAAGTTCGGCAACGCCGGCGCCTTCATCACCAAGTGCACCGCCCAGCTCATGCGGGACTTCGGCTCCATCCAGTCCCCCCAGAACGCCTTTTTGCTGAACCTGGGCCTGGAGAGCCTCCACGTGCGGATGCCCCGCCACTGTGAGAACGCCCTGGCGGTGGCCAAGTATCTGAAGGACCACCCCAAGATCTCCTTTGTCACCTACCCCGGCCTGGAGGGGGACAAGTACCACGCGCTGGCCCAGAAGTATATGCCAAACGGCACCTGCGGCGTGGTGTCCTTCGGCTTCAAGGGCGGCCGGGCCGCGGCGGAGACCTTTATGAAGCACCTGAAGCTGGCCGCCATCGAGACCCACGTGGCCGACGCCCGGACCTGTTGCCTGCACCCGGCCTCCGCCACCCACCGGCAGATGAACGACCAGGAGCTGGTGGCCGCCGGGATCACCCCGGATCTGGTGCGCCTGTCCTGTGGCATCGAGGACGCGGAGGACCTGATCGCCGACATCGAGCAGGCCCTGGCCCAGGTGTAAGAGAGCGGATCGACCGGCGCGGGGCGGGCGGCTGTCCGCCCGCCCCGGCAAAGAGAGGAATACGAGATGAAAAATGCGGGAATCGTTTTGATGTATAACTGTGGCGGCCCGGAGTACGCCAAGTTGCGGCAGATCTTTGCCATGCTCCGCCTGCGGATGCGGCCGGTGGAGCCCAACCGCTACCACATCCCCCTGGAGGAGCTCCAGCGGGGGGAGGGGGAGCCGGTGGAGACCGATGAGGCGCCCATCCCGGAGCGGATGCTGGTGTTCTGCGGCCTGGGGGACAAACTGCTCCAGCAGGTGTTGCAGGTCATCCGCTTTGCCCAACTGCCCCCCATCCCCCTGAAGGCGGTGCTGACGGACGTCAACCGGGAGTGGGACTCCCGGAAGCTCCGGGAGGAGCTTTTGAAGGAGCGGGAGGCCATCGCCGCCCAGCAGAGGGAGCAATCATGACAGATTCGGAAAAAATTCGTTGACAAATCCGAAGCGGGACAGTATAATAATTGAGCGGCTATGAACTGCCCCCTGCGGGTGGGGAGACCGCTCTATGCGGCTGTGCTGGAATTGGTAGACTGGCAAGCTTGAGGTGCTTGTGTCCGGACGGGCGTACGGGTTCGACTCCCGTCAGCCGCACCACGTCGGAGCAAAGTCCGCTTTGCTCCGACGTCTTTTTATGCCTGTGGCAAAAAAGACGTCATCCGCCCGCTCCCTTGCTCCTCCTTTCCAACTGCGACCCACTTTGTTGGGCTCGCAGTTGGTGTGCCGCCCTACGGGCGGCATTTTTATTGAAACGAAAATATCGATTTTAACCGTCCCTTCCAAAAAGAAAGACACGACTTACGTCGTGTCTTTCTTTTTGGGTTCCGCTCCCGCTGGTCGCTCCACCCTTCGGTATTTCAATGCTCGGGGTCGGCAAAGCCGCCCCTGCGCAATTCTCCGCCGCCTCCGACGGCTCCGAATTTACGGCGCACTCGCGCCGCCGGCCAGAAGGCCGGTTGGGTGGTCCTTTCGAAGCGCTGTCGTAAATCGAAAATATTGATTTTAACCGCCTCTGCCAGCTCGTCGTAAGCGTCATATCGCTTGCGACGAGCTTTTTCATTTTATTGCAAAGCTCATCGCGCACTCATTCTGCTACTCCTCGCTTCCAAACCGCAACCGCTTCGCTGGGTTGCGGTTTGGGTCCGCCGCTGTGCGGCGGTTTTGTCTGTCATGGAAAGAGTAACGGTTTTGGGTTCCGCTCCCGCTGGTCGCTCCACCCTTCGGTATTTCAATGCTCGGGGTCGGCAAAGCCGCCCCTGCGCAATTCCCGGCCGCAGGCCGGGAATTTACGCCGCACTCGCGGCGCGGCCCAGAAGGGCCGTTGGGCGGCTCGCTTGCAACGGTCCTATCAATCCAAAATATCGATTTTAACCGCCCCATATAAAAAAGAAGGACTTCCGAGAGGAAGTCCTTCCTTTTTGGGTTCCGGCGGCCCGCGCCAGCCGCCGGAAGGCGGCGCAGAGCCTGCCTCTGTCTCTGTCGGGGGCCTCCCGGCTCACTGCCAGAAATCGGTCTTCTCCTTGAGGTCGATGTCCCGGGCCCTGAAGACCGGGTCGTCCCCCTCCCGCTTTTGCCGGGTGTAGTCCTGCAGACACCGGAGGGCCGGCTTGAGCAGATAGACCAGCACCGGGATATTGATGATGGCCATCAGCCCCATGAGCACGTCGGCGGTGTTCCACACGGTGTTCAACTCCATCACGGCCCCCAGGACCACCACCACGGTGGCGATGCCCCGCTGGAGGTACTTCAGGCCCCTGGCCGGGGCCTCCCGGCACAGGTAGGACAGCCCGGTCTCCGCGTAGTAGAAATTCCCCAGCAGCGTGGTGAAGGCGAACAGGAACAGAGCTACGGTGATGAAGATGACGCCGAACTCGCCCATGGTGCTCTCCATGGCGGCCTGGACGTAGGGCATCCCGGCGATGTCCTCGTTGAACTCCACCCCGGAGCACAGCAACAGCATGGCGGTGGCGGTGCACACCAGGATGGTGTCGATGAACACGGAGAGGACCTGGACCAGCCCCTGCTTGACGGGGTGGGACACCCCGGCGGAGCCGGCGGCGCAGGCGGCGGCGCCGATGCCCGCCTCGTTGGAGAACAGGCCGCGCTTGATGCCCTGCATCACGGCGGAGCCCACAAAGCCGCCGAAGATGGCCTTGAAATCAAAGGCGTTGGCGAAGATCCCGGCAAACACGGAGGGGATCAGGGTGACGTGGGTGACCACCACGTACAGGGTCACCACAAAGTACAGCGCGCCCATGGCCGGGACCATGACGGCGGTGATTTTGGCGATCTGCTTGCCGCCGCCGCTGATGCACAGCAGGAACAGGGCGGCCACCAGAATCCCCACGATCAGGGGGGTGAGCTTGGGGTGATAGAAGTCGAAGGCCTTGAAGGAGTCGGCGATGTTGAAGGAGGCCACCAGATTGAAGCCCACCATGTAGGTGAGGATCATCACCAGGGCGAACAGCACCCCCAGCCAGCGCTTTTTCAGGGCCTGCTCGATGTAATAGGCGGGGCCGCCGTAACAACTGCCGTCGGCGGCGCGCTTTTTATAGATCTGGGCCATGGTGCCCTCGACAAAGGCGGTGGCGCTCCCCAGCAGGGCGGTGATCCACATCCAGAACACCGCCCCCATACCGCCCACACAGATGGCGGTGGAGATGCCGGCGATGTTGCCCGTCCCCACCCGGGAGGCGGTGGACACCATCAGGGTCTGAAAGGCGGAGACGTTGGCCTTGTCGGTGCTGGGTTGCAGGATGACCCGGATCGACTCGAGGAAATACCGGAACTGGACGAACCGGGTGCGGATGGTGAAGTAGATGCCGCCCACCACCAGAAGGATGATGAGGATATAGGTGTACAGGAAGTTGCTCAAACTGTTGATAACGTCGTTGTAGATCACATACAATGTATCCATGTTGGGTTCCCTCCTCTTTCTGTCTTACAAGGTCTGCCGGTGTCCGGCAGTTCACTTCTGCTCGGCAAAGATGTGGAGATCCAGCTGGGCGGAGAGGTACTCCAGAAGCTTTTCCCCCGCCACGCTGTTCCCCTTCTGGTTCAGCGCGGGCCCGAAAATGCCGATGCCCATCCTCCGGTCCACCACGGACAGGATGCCGCCCCCCACTCCGCTCTTGGAGGGGATGCCCACCCGGACCGCGAACTGGCCGGAGTCGTTGTACATCCCGCAGGTGAGCATGATGGTCTTGACCACCCGGGCCGTCTCCGCCTTCAGCAACCGGGCCCCGGTGTTGGGGTCCACGCCGCCGCTGGCCAGCACCAGGCCGAGTCCCGCCAGACTCTCCGCCGTCACACTGAGGGAGCACATCTTGACATAAAAGTCCAGGGTCTGCTCCACGTCGCTCTGGATCACGCCCTTGTTTTCCAGCAGGTACGCGATGGCCCGGTTGCGGGAGATATTGGACATCTCCGAGCGGTACACCCGCTCGTCCAGGCTGATCTCCCGGTCCAGGCACAGCGCCCGGGTGAAGGCGAGCATCTCCTCAAAGGAGATCACCGGCGCCAGATAGCTGTCCACGGCGATGGCCCCGGAGTTGATCATGGGGTTGCTGGGGTGGCTCTCCGAGGTCTCCAACCGCACCAGGGAGTTGAACGCGTCGCCGGAGGGCTCCATCCCCACCTGCTGGAACACCGTGTCAAACCCGCGCCGCTCCAGGGCCGCGGCCAGACTGATCACCTTGGAGATGCTCTGGATGCTGAAGCGCACCCGGGTGTCCCCCGCGGAGTACCGGCCGCCCTCCAGGGTGTAGAGGCAGACGCCCAGTTGCCGTTTGTCCACCTTGCCCAGCTCCGGGATATAGGAGGCGGGCTCGCCCAACTCCACCGCCGGGCGGGCCTGGGCCAGGGCCCGGTCCAACAGATTCTGAATCAAAACACCATTCACCTCCTCCCCTGCGCGTCCTGGGCGGCCGCGTTCGATGGGTCCATCATAGCACAGGGCCGGCCTGTTGTATAATGCGAAATGGATAGAGGGGGTATAAATAAGAAAACTAACGCCGGGGCCCTCAGCTCAGCCGCTTTTCGATGTTTTTCAGACATTCCTGGGTGATCCGGGACAGGCGGGTCCCCTTGGCATACACATAGCCGAACTCAAAGGAGAAGTCGCAGTCCGCGATGGGGATGGAGATGTCCTGATAGCCGAAATCCTGTAGCTCAAAGTCGTGGATACCGATGCTGTAAAAATCGCTGACCGAGATCAGGCGCAACAGGGATTCCCGGTTGGACAGATAGATGACCTTGCTCTCGTCCTGCTCCCGGAAGAGCTCCGAGCCGAACAGGCTGGAGATCAGCTCGTCATACTGCCCCAGGTAGTGGATGACGCCGTAGGGGGACAGGGAGCGCAGGGTGATGGGCTGTCCACCGCGCACCAGGGGGTGGTTTTTGGACAGCACCACATGGGGCTCCGCGTAGGCCAGATGCCGGTAGACCAGGTGCTTGGCCGACAGCAGGTTCTCCACCTCCCGGCGGCGCCTGCGGTCGAAGTGGAACACCCCCACGGTGGCCCGCCCGGTGAACACGTCCTCCACCACCTCGTCCGGGCTCCCCTCGTACAGCCGGTGGCTGAAGGTCTTCTGGTCCCGGTGTTTCATGACCACCTCGATGAAGCTCTCCATCACGTGGGAGAACTTGGTCATGGAGACCGCCAGGTGCTGGTAGTCGTCCTCCCGCTCCTCCGAGCCGCGCCAGAGGCTTCCCACCTCCTCCAGGATGTAGCTGGCCCACTTGGAGAACTCCTCCCCCTCCGGGGTCAGCGTCACCCCCTGACTGCCCCGGTTCAGCAACAGATACCCGTAGCTGTCCTCCAGGTCGTGGATGATCTTGCCCAGATAGGGCTGAGAGATGAAAAGGGCCTGGGCGGCCTTGTTGATGGAACCGAGCTGGACGACTTTTTGAAAATACTCCAGGTGCTTGATGTTCAAATCATGACTCATGGTCTCTCTCCCCCGCCGGTCAGTCTGTCAGCCTCCTTGTACTCCAGCCCGATTGTACCATTTTTGTGGAAATGTGTAAAGATTGTAAATTTTTAGCTATTCCAAATTGTGATAGGTGATAGTGTCGCCCGGTATGCCCCCGGGAGATGACCCGGCGGCAGGGCCGCCTTTTTCGGAGGGGGCGGAGAAAATCGGATATCTTGTGAACAGAAATCACATATTTTGTAAATATTAGCACTCTCATGTTGACAGCGCTAATTTCGGTGGTATAATAAAATCGTTCCAAGGGGGAGGGACCGAGAGGACCTCCCGAAGGGCAAGAATAAGTGCGAAGAATGGAGGAATGACTTATGTTGCCCAGCATTTTCAGCGAGAACCTGTTTGATGATTTCTTTGGGGACGATTGGATGCGCTTCCCCATGTGGAGCGGGCGCGACCCCCTCTATGGCAAGCACGCCAAGAACCTGATGAAGACGGACGTCCGGGAGACGGAGCACACCTATGAGGTGGATGTGGACCTGCCCGGGTTCAAGAAGGATGAGATCAAGGTGGACCTGAAGGACGGCTACCTGACCATCAGCGCCGCCAAGGGTCTGGACAAGGACGAGAAGGACAAGGAGGGCAAGTACATCCGCCAGGAGCGGTACGCCGGCGCCTGTAGCCGGAGCTTCTATGTGGGGGATGTGGAGACCAAGGATGTGTCCGCCAAGTATGAGGACGGCATCCTGAAGATCTCGTTGCCCAAGGAGGCAAAGAAGGAGTTGCCCGCCAGCTCCGCCATCGCCATCGAGTGATCGCAGAAGGCCGGCGCCCGGTCGGGGCGCCGGCCTCTCTCGCGCCGCCGATGGGAGGGCGGCCGCTCCGGCCCGCCGGGACCGCCCGGCGGGCCGGAGATTTTTTTCCAATTTGCCGTTGCAATTTTCCCTCCGGGGAGTACAATAGAACTATCTCGACGACAAAGGAGGTCAAGCTATGTCTGACTGTCTGTTTTGCAAGATCGCCAATGGGCAGATCCCGTCCAACAAGGTGTATGAGGACGAGACGGTGTACGCCTTTTACGACATCGACCCCCAGGCGCCCACCCACTTCCTGGTGATCCCCAAGACCCATATCGCCTCGGTGGCCGAGGTCACCCCGGAGAACGCCACGGTAGTGGCCCACATCTTCGCGGTTATCTCCAAGGTCACCAAGGATCTGGGGCTGGAGAGCTACCGGGTGGTATCCAATATCGGGGAGCAGGCGGGGCAGTCCGTCCCCCATCTCCACTTCCATGTGCTCGCCGGCCGGGACATGACCTGGCCTCCGGGCTAAGGGGGCGGGGGTGTTGCCCCAGGACCCGGTCATCCTGCTCAGCGTGGTCAACACCCGCCTGCGGGACACCGGCGACAGCCTGGAGGAGCTGTGCGCCCGGGAGGGGGCCGACGTCCGGGCGGTCCGGGAGAAGCTGGAGCGCCTCGGCTACTCCTACCGGCCACAGACCAATCAATTCGCGCCGTGACAGCGGGGCCGCTTCAGTGGAGCGGCCCCGTTTTTATGTCGTCTCCTGGAAAAACTCCTGAATCACCTGGATAAAGCCGGTCATCTGGGGGGTGACCCACTTGTTCCGGTGGTAGAAGATCTGGCTCCACAGGGTCAGGGAGAAGTCGGACACCTCCAGCTGGCACAGCTCGCCCGCCGCCAGCTGGCGCCGGACGGTGTAGGCCGGGAGGAGGGAGATGCCCAGCCCCCGCTGTACCAGCTCCACGATGATGTTGGTGTGGTTGACCTCCAGCGTGGGGCGCAGGGGCAGGCCCTGCTGGGCGGCCACCTCCGCCAGGGCGCGGCGGTAGACGCTTTTGCGCTCGGTGAGGATCAGCGGCTGGGCCAGCACCTCGGAGAGGGCCAGCCCCCTCCGGCCGGCCAGCGGGTGGTCCGGGCGGCAGACAAAGACGATGGGCTCCGGGTGGGTCAGGGCCTGGGTACAGCGGTGCCCGGCCAGATCCCAGTCCAGCAGGAACACGATATCCAGCTCGTTGCGGCGGAGCATCTCCAGGAGCTCCTCCCCCGAGGCGATCTTGGTCTCCACCTGGACTAAGGGGAACCTCTCGTGGTAGGCGGGGAATTGCCGGGCGAAGATCCAGGTGAACAGCGACTCCAGGATCCCCACCCGCAGGGTGCCCCGGATCTGGGAGGCGGGGCGGCCCAGGTTCTGGATCTGCTCGTTCAGCTGGACCAGCTGGGTGGCGTAGCCCAGAAATTGCTCCCCCAGGGGGGTGAGCGAGACGGTCTTGCCCACCCGGTCCAGCAGGGGGGCGCCCAGCTCCCGCTCCAGCTGTTGGATCTGAAAGGTGACGGTGGACTGGGCATAGCCCAGCTCCTGGGCGGCTTTGGTGAAGTTTTCCAGCTCCACCACCCGCAGAAAGGAGATGACATTTCTGAGCTCCACGGCGCTCCCTCCATAAAACGATATTTTCGATGGCAACAATCATAACCATCTATTTTACAAATTATACTCCCTCTGTTATCCTTTGACCAGAGGGGAAGGCGGGGAAATTTTGCTCCCCCCTCCCAAATGTGCAGGAAAAACGGATGGAGGTCGATCATGATGAGCAATATGGAATATTTGAAGGATATGCCTGTCGCCGTGCTGGGCGGGGGCGCCGTGGGCAAGACCTGCGCCGCGGACATGAAGCTGGCCGGGCGGGAGGTCCGGCTGTACGACGGGATGCCCTTTGCGGAGAAGTCCCTGAAGGACCTGGACAAGACGGGGATCCTGCTGGACGGGGTCCAGCGCAATAAGTACTGCTTCGAGCGGTCCGGCCGGGCCTTCTTCGATCTGGTGACCTCGGACATCGCCGCCGCCGTCAAGGGGGCGGGGCACATCGTGGTGGCCATGGGCTCCTGGGGACACGAGGCCACCTTCCGGGCCCTGATCCCCCATCTGGAGGACGGCCAGGTGGTCAACGTGTTCGCGGACAACTTCGGCTGTCTGCTGTTGCGCCGGCTGATGCGGGAGATGGGGTGCACCAAGAAGGTCATCGTGGGCGGCTGGTCCTCCGCCCCCTACGGCACCCGGATCGAGAGCATCGGCAACTTCCAGTTCCCCCACGTGGGAGTGAAGTACCGGGCCATCACCCTCCGGGGGGCGGCCCTGCCCATGACGGACACCGACGCCTTCCTGGAGGCGTCCAAATACCTGCCCTGTATGGACGCGGTCACCCAGGGGGACGGCCCCTCCCGGGCCAACACCGTGCTGGACGTGGACTTTGCCAACGTCAACCCGGTGATCCACGTCCCCGCCACCGTGCTGGGCGTGTCCACCATGGAGAACTGGGGCGTCATCTTCTGCGGCCACGACAAGACCACCTACTCCATGTACTCCCACGGCCTGTGCCCCTCCATCTGCGAGGTGCAGTACCAGTTCTACAACGAGGAGATCGCCCTGGCCAGGGCCATCGGCGTGGGGTGCCCCGAGTATAAGTATGAGATGTTCTTCTCCCGCCGCAGTGTGCTGACCCAGGAGTACATGGGGCTGGATGAGCACGGCAACGACAACGTGGTCTTCCCCCTGGATCAGCCCTCCAACGAGGGGAACACCGGCCCCAACAGCATCCACCACCGCTACATGACCGAGGACGTGCCCATCGGGTGCAAGATCTACCACGACCTGGGCGTGGCCTACGGGGTGCCCACCCCCATCATCGACTCCATGATCGTGCTGGCGGGGGCCATGCACAAGAAGAGCTTCTTCGACAGCCGGTACACCCTGGACTACCTGGGCATCGGCGGCATGAGCAAGGAGGCCCTGCTGGCCTATCTGAACGAGGGCGTGTACCAGGGATGAACTTTGTGACCGATTACCGGGTGGAGGACTACATCCTCCGCACCCGATGGGAGGATCTGCCCCGGGAGGTGCGGGACCGGGCGCTGGTGTGCAGTGTGGACCTGATGATGGCGCTCATCCTGGGGAGCCACGGGACCCAGTTCCAGTGCGGCAGGCGGCTGGCCGCCCATGTGGAGCCCGGAGACCTGACCGTCCCCGGGTGCCGGGACACCTTCAGCTTTCTGGGGGCGGCCATCGCCATGGGTCACGCCTCCAACTCCTTTGACATCGACGACGGACACAACATGATCAAGGGCCACCCGGGCACCTCCTTCATCGGGGGGCTGTTGGCCGCCGCCCTGGAGCGGGACATCTCCTACCGGGAGTATCTCACGGCGCTGGTGGTGGGGTATGACGTGGCGGTGCGGGAGGGGCTGGCCCTCCAGGACCACTACCGCTTCCTCCACAGCACGGGGACCTACGGCGCGGTGGCTACCGCCGCCGTGGCGGGGCGGGTGCTGGGGATGAGCCGGGAGCAGTTGAACACCGCCCTGTCCATGGCGGAGTTCCACGCCCCCCTTACGCCGGTGATGCGGGCGGTGGAGCACCCCTCCATGAACAAGGACGGGACCCCCTTCGGCGTGATGGTGGGGGTGCTGGCGGTGCTGGACACCCTGGGCGGGGAGACGGCCTGCACCCACCTGCTGGAGGCGGAGGAGTACCGCCGCCTGACGGACACCCTGGGGCGGGAGTACGAGATCCTGAACCTCTACTTCAAGCCCTATACCTGTTGCCGCTGGGCCCACCAGCCCATCCAGGCGTCCATCGAGCTGATGGCGGCCCAGGGGATCGCCCCGGAGGACGTGGGCCATGTGTCGGTCCACACCTTTGACTCCGCCGCCCGGCTGAGCAAGATACGCCCCCGGGATACGGACGAGGCCCAGTACAACATCGCCTACCCGGTGGCCGCCGCCATCATCCACGGGGACGTGGGCTACCGGCAGGTGTGTGACGAGGCGGTCCGCGACCCCCGGGTGCTGGCCATGATGGACCGGCTCTCCTTCGAGGTGGACCCGGAGATGGAGCGCCAGTTCCCGGAGAAGCGGCTGGCCTGGGTCTCCTTCCGGCTGAAGGACGGGAGGACGGTGAACAGCCGGGTCTATGCCGCTGACGGAGAGCGGGACGACCGGGTGGATATGGCCTGGATGGAGCGCAAGTTCCGCCGGATCACCGCCCCGTTCCTGACCCCGGAGGGCCAGGACCAGGTGCTGGACCTGCTCCGGGGGGACCTGGAGCGCCCCATGTCCCAGGTGGTGGAGCGGGTCAACCGCGCCCTGGGCCTGTGACCCCACAACTGCATCCCCCAACGGCCCCGGAGGCGCCCAGGCGCGCCTCCGGGGCCGTTTGCCGGGAGAGGGGGGCGCTCCGGCCCGATTCTTTCGGGTTTTTGAAAATTAGCATTGATAAACGCGGGAAAATATAGTACAATACAAGGCGGATTTTGTTCCCGCCTCGGCGCGGAGCAAGGCCGCACTAGTCGGGGAGATAGCGGTGCCCTGTACCCGCAATCCGCTACAGCGGGGATGAATCCCGGCCCCCGGACGTGTGATGTGTCGTCTGCCCTGGATAAGTGGCGATGATGGACCGGTCCCGCGCAACGTGGCTCCGTGAACCGTGTCAGGCGGGGAACCGAGCAGCACTAAGCGGCCCGCCGCGTGTGCCGCGGGGGCGCTGGTCTTGAGCAGGCTGTCCAGGTAACGGGCATATCCCGCGCTCCAAAGGCCGGTGTGCGGTCTTGTTCCGCGCCGAAGCGGCGTTTTATCCTTTGACGGAGGGGATCGGATGTATCAGGCTCTGTACCGCAAATGGCGGCCCCGCACCTTTGACGATGTGGTGGGGCAGTCCCATATCACAGAGACGCTGAAGCGTCAGGTGGCCGGCGACCGGCTGAGCCATGCCTATCTGTTCACCGGCACCCGGGGCACCGGAAAGACCACCTGTGCCAAGATCCTGGCCCGGGCGGTGAACTGCCAGCACCCGGTGGACGGCAACCCCTGCAACGCCTGCCCCGCCTGTCTGGGCATCGAGAACGGCTCCATCCTGGACGTGCTGGAGCTGGACGCCGCCTCCAACAACGGGGTGGACCAGGTGCGGGCCCTCCGGGACGAGGCGGTGTATACCCCCGCCGCCGTCCGCAAGCGGGTGTATATCGTGGACGAGGTGCACATGCTGTCCACCCCCGCCTTCAACGCGCTATTGAAGATTTTGGAGGAGCCCCCCGCCCACCTGATGTTCATTCTGGCCACCACCGAGCTCCACAAGGTGCCCGCCACCATCAAGTCCCGGTGCCAGCAGTTCTCCTTCAAGCGCATCCTGCCCGGGCAGATCGCCCAGCGGCTGTCCTATGTGGCCGGGCAGGAGGGCATCGACCTGACGGCCGAGGGGGCCGCCCTGCTGGCCCGGCTGGCGGACGGCGGCCTGCGGGACGCCCTGTCCCTGCTGGACCAGTGCTCCGGCGGAGGACAGCGGGTGGACGAGGGGACCATTCTGGACACCCTGGGCCTGGCGGGCAATCTGGAGACCGCCGGGCTGATGGAGCGGATGGCGGAGCACGACACCGCCGCCGCCCTGGAGACCCTGTCCCGGCTGTACGCCAACGGGAAGGATGTGGGCGCGGTGCTGGGGGAGCTGTCCTCCCTGGCCCGGGACCTGCTGTTGCGGAAGACCGCGCCCCGGGGGGGGAGCGCCCTTTTGACAGGGGGCTATGACGAGGAGACCATGCGCCGGCTGGGGGAGAAGCTGTCCGCCCAGCGGCTGTTGCAGATGCTGACGGTGCTCCAGGCGGCGACCGCCGACCTGTCCCGGAGCAGTAACCGCCGCACGGACGCGGAGCTCTGCCTGATCCGGCTGAGTGACGAGCGGCTGGACGAGTCCTTCGCCGGACTGGCCGCCCGGGTGGCCAGTCTGGAGGAGCGGTTGGCCCAGGGGGTCCCCGCCCACAGGGTGGAGACGGCCCCGGCAGAGAGGGCCCCGAGGGAGGAGACCCCGGGGGAGGGGGCGGAGCAACGGCCGCCCGCCGCCCCGGAGGACGCGCCCCCCTGGGAGGTGGAGCCTGCACCGGCGCCCGCCCCCGCGGAGGAGCGGCCGGCCCCGGCGGCCCCGGCCCCGGAGCGGCCGCCGGAGAGACCGGCGGGCTCCGCCCCGGCAGAGTCCGCCGTGGGGGACCGGGCCTTCTGGCCCTCCTTCGTGGCGGGGCTGAAGGGGCGGGTGCCCCCCACGGTGATGCCCTATCTGAACAACCCCGCCAAGGTGCGGGGAGTCTGGAGGAACGGGCGGCTGACCCTGTGGGTGGACAGCGAGTTCACCCGCTCCATGCTCAACAAGCCCGCCATTCTGGAGGGGCTGACCCGGTCGGCCGCCGCCCTGTTCGGGGGGGAGCCCCAGGTGAGCGTGGTCACCGGCGAGCCGCCCCAGGAACAACCGGCCGGGCAGGAGGCGGCGCCCCCGCCGGCGGAGGCGCCCCGGGACGGGCTGGACGATCTGCTGGCATTTGGAGAACGATTTGACAATATCATCATACAATAACGAACTGAGAGGAGCGAACCACCAATGGCAAAAGGGTTTGGAGGCCGGGGGATGCCCGGCATGGGCGGCGGCATGAATATGAACATGATCAAGCAGGCCCAGAAGATGCAACAGGATATGTTGCGGATGCAGCAGGAGCTCCAGGAGAAGGAGTATCAGGCCGCCGCGGGGGGCGGCGTGGTGACCGCCACGGTGAACGGCAAGCACGAGCTGAAGGCGCTGGTCATCGACCCGGAGGCGGTGGACCCCGAGGACGTGGAGATGTTGCAGGACATGGTGGTGGCCGCGGTGAACGAGGCCATGCGGGCCGCCGACAGCGACGCGGCCAGCACCATGCAGAGCATCACCGGCGGGCTGGGCCTGCCCTTCTGACGGACCGAGAAAAAAGCGAGCTGTTGCGGCGCAACAGCTCGTTTTTTGACCATAAAGCCGGGGAAACTCACCGGACCTGGACGACCCACTCCCGGCGGATGCACCAGAGCCCCGCCTGCACCCCGCCCACCCCGGTCCGGTCCCCGGCCAGCAGGGCGGCGTGGTGGCGGAACAGCCTCTGCCAGCTGTCCAGGATCTCCTGCCGCTGTTGGGGGTAGAAGGCGGTGGACATGACGTCGTACTCCCGCAGGCCCTGGAGGGACAGCTCCCGCCGCCAGCGGCGCTCCTCCTCCCGGTCCAGCCCCAGATAGCCCAGCTGGACGATCCGGTTCCAGTCGTACAGGTCGAAGAGGACCGCCTGGTCCGCCGGCACCTCCAGGGTGAGCACCCGCCCCGGGCCGGAGGTGTCCACCGACCACAGGTCGGCAAAGGCCCAGTAGGGGAACTGGGCCCCCTCCGGCCGGGGGACATAGCGGAGGAACTGCTCCACGAACCACCGGTAGGCGGTGAGGAAGATGTGGGCGCTCTCGCCGTATTTGCTCTGGACGTACTCCGGCCGGGAGTAGCAGGCCCCGTCCCGGAGGATGGCCTGATAGACGGGCTCCGCCTGGGCGGAGTAGAGGGTCAGGTGAGAAGATTGGTTACCCATTCCGATCGGACCTCCCATATGGTGCCGTAGGCAAAGTCGTTGCCCAGCTGGACCGTGTCGTCGAACAGCCGTTGCCAGCTGTCCAGGATCTGGCCCCTGACCTCCGGGTAGAAGGGGGTCATGAAGGCCCTGGCGTCGCTGATGCCCAGACTGGCCAGGAGCTTCTGGTGCTGTCGGCGGTCGGCCTCGTCCGCGGGGAGATAGGAGTAGTTGAGCATGGCCCCCCACTTGGCGATGTTGATGGGGGTGATCAGCTCCGGGTCCAGGGACAGCTCCAGAATGACCGTGTCGGGGCCGGGGAGCATGGTGGCCTCCCGGTGGAAGGACACCCAGACGGGGTACTCCGCCTGGGGCGGCCGGTGGGTCTGGGGCATGTGCTCCACCAGCCAGTCGTAGACCGGGAGGACCAGGGGGGCGTGCTCCTGCAGGTCCAGGGAGATAAACTCCCGCCGGGCGCGGTAGACCCCGTCCCGGACAAGGGTGTCCCAGACGGAGCGGTGTTGTTTGGTCCAGACCTGGATCGCCGGCATGGCAACGGACCCCCTCTGTGGTGTGGTATGGACCGATTATATCACGGGGCGGGCGGAAAAGGCAACGTGCAAAAAATAATGCTGAAATACATGAAATAATAAAAAACTTTTCTTGCAAAACGGGAGGGCGAGGTATACAATGATCCCAGAGAGGTCCACCCGGGACCTTTTCAGGCGTTTGGCCTTCCACTGCGATCCCGGCGCCGGAGAGACGGGATACCCGGACAGAAAGAAGTGAGAGCATTGCCCATCCATTTTCACCAGAGTACCCCCAAGGAGCACCCGGACCAGCGCAAAAAGATGCTGGAGACCCCGATCCCGCAACTGGTCACCACCCTGGCCATCCCCACCATCATCAGCATGATGGTCACCTCCATCTACAACATGGCGGACACCTTCTTTGTCTCCCAGATCAACACCAGCGCCTCCGGGGCGGTGGGCGTGGTGTTCTCGGTCATGGCCATCATCCAGGCGGTGGGCTTCACCGTGGGCATGGGCTCGGGCTCCATCGTCTCCCGCCTGCTGGGGCAGGACGAGCGGGCGGAGGCGGACCGCTACGCCTCCAGCGCCGTGCTGACCGCCCTGGCGCTGGGGCTGTTGCTGTCGGTGCTGGGGCTGACGAACCTGGACCGGCTGATCTGGCTGCTTGGGAGCACGGACACCATCCACCCCTACGCGGTGGACTACGCCCGGTACATCCTGCTGGGCGCCCCGGTGATGACCCTGGCCTTCACCATGAACAACCTGTTGCGGTGGCAGGGAAAGGCGAACCTGTCGGTGATCGGCCTGGCCACCGGCGGCATCCTGAATATGTTCCTGGACCCCCTGTTCATCTATGTGTTCCACATGGGGATCGGGGGGGCGGGGGCGGCCACCTTCCTGAGCCAGTGCGTCAGCATGGGCATCCTGGCCTCCTTCTTCCTGTTCAAGCGGAGCGACGTGCGGGTGAGCCCCGCCTGTATCGCCCGGTCGGGAAAGGTCTATCTGGCCATCCTGCGGCAGGGGATGCCCTCCTTCTTCCGCCAGAGCGTCATGAGCTTCGCCACCATGGCCATGAACTGGAACGCCCGGCTCTACGGGGACGCGGCGGTGGCCGCCCTGGCCATTGTGAACAAGGTGTTCAACTTTATCCAGTCCATCGTCATCGGCTTCGGCCAGGGGTTCCAGCCCGTGCTGGGCTACAACTACGGGGCGAAGAAGCTGGACCGGGTGAAGGAGGCGCTGGTGTTCTCCCTGCGGACCTGCACCATCATCCTGGCCGTCGGCGCGGTGCTGGGCTTCCTGTTCGCGCCGCAGATCGTCACCTTCTTCCGCCGGGACGACCTGGTCATCGAGATCGGCACCCGGGCCTTCCGCTATCAGTGCTTCACCCTGGCCCTGAGCGGGGTGCTGTCCTTCTCCAATATGCTGTTCCAGTCCCTGGGCAAGTCCTTCCGGGCGACCATTCTGGCCATCTGCCGCCAGGGCGCGTACATCCCGCTGGTCTTTTTTCTGTCCGGCCAGTTCGGGCTGACCGGCCTGGAGCTGACCCAGGCGACGGCGGACTTTGTGGCCTTTGTCACCTCCACCATCATCATGGTACACTACTTCACCAAGGAATTCGGGAGAGAGAACGACAGATAGAACCCCTCCTTCCCGCCGCCGCCCCCCTTCGGGGGCGGCGGCTTTTTGCCGGGCAGAGGGCGGGCCGGGGGCGAAATTAAGAAATCCTTAAATAAATTGCCCTTGCAACTTAAAACCTGTGTGTTATGCTAGGAGCAGAAACGTGACAGCGGGAGGAACGGGAATGTACACCATTTTGATCTGTGACGACGACAGGGACATCGTCTCGGCCCTGGACATCTACCTGACCAGCGAGGGCTATCAGACCATCCGCGCCTATAACGGGCAGGAGGCCATCCGGGCGGCGGAGACCCACCAGATCCACCTGATCCTGATGGACGTGATGATGCCCGAGCTGGACGGCATCCGGGCCACCGCCAAGCTCCGGGAGGGGAGCAACGTGCCCATCATCCTCCTCACCGCCAAGAGCGAGGACGCGGACAAGATCCTGGGGCTGAACATCGGGGCGGACGACTATATCACAAAGCCCTTCAACCCCCTGGAGGTCATCGCCCGGGTGAAGAGCCAGCTCCGGCGGTACACCGCCCTGGGGGGCGCGGAGAAGACGCCCGGGGTGCTGTCGGTGGGGCCCATCGCCATGGACGACAGCGCCAAGGTGGTCACCCTGGACGGGGAGCCGGTGTCCCTGACCCCCATCGAGTACAACGTGCTCAGGTTGCTCCTGTCCCACCCGGGGCAGGTGTTCTCCTCCTCCCAGATCTACGAGCAGGTGTGGAACGACCCGGCCTACGGCTCGGAGAACACGGTGGCCGTCCACATCCGCCACCTGCGGGAGAAGCTGGAGATCGACCCCTCCGACCCCCGGTATCTGAAGGTGGTCTGGGGTCTGGGCTATAAGATCGAAAAGGGGGGAAAGTGAGTGAGCAGAGCGCGAAGGATACAGGAGAGCCCCTGGTGCAAGGGGGGCGCCGCCCTTCTGCTGGTGGTGTTTTCCTGTCTGGCCGGCCTGTTCGGGACCTTCGTCCTCCGGGGGCTCCTCTACCAGGGGCTGGACAGCTGGCAGGACACCTACCGGTTCCAAAACCTGCTCCAGGAGCGGCAGGCTGCGGTGGCCGCCCTGATCGCCGACTCCCTGGCGGTGGGACAGCTCCCCCTGGGGGACTACACCGACCAGGAGCAGTGGGCCGCGGGGGTGGAGTTCTGGCAGTCCCGGGGGGAGGACGCCTACCGGATCTGGCCGGACGAGGCGCTGAGCTATGTGCAGACCCGCCAGTATGAGCAGGACATCGCCGCTCTCTCCGCCCGGCTGGACCCGGCACAGACCTGGTTCCGCTTTCAGGTGCGCACCGCCGACGGGAGCTTCACCCTGGGGGGCAACCTGGCCCCCGGCGAGGTGCTGGAGGAGACGGCGGACGCCGTCTACTACGCCGGCTTTGATATGGGGGACTACTGGGTGGATGGCAACAGCTTCGCCTGGACGCCCGACGGCTGGTGGGAGGAGACCGCAAGCGCGGAGAGCCCCGACGCGGGCGTCCTGTCGGCCCAGCCCATCCCCCTGGTGCTGGAGTGCGGGGTGGCCTGGGCCATGGACGACACCGTCCAGGACGAGTTCTACGCCCTGGCCGTCGACTACGGCGAGGAGCGGGCCAACTTTGACAGCAATGTCACCGGTTTCGCCAGCTTCTTGGCTCTGGCGGGGCTGTGTGTCCTGGCCCTTATGTGGACAGGGGGACATAAGAGGGGGGTGGAGGGCATTTTCCTCACCTGGCAGGAGAAGATCTTCTTCGACCTGTACCTCCTGGCCATGGCCGCCCTGTTGGTGGGCGGTCTGGCCATGGCCCTCCAGAGCGGGGACTACCTGATCCGGCTGTGGGAGGGGAACGTGGCCGCCACCTCGCTGGACAGTTTGTCCGTCGATCTCTACACGGCCCTGTTCGTGGGGGGCGCGGCGGGGATGGCGCTGGCCGTCGCCCTGACCCTGCGCACCCTGGCGGTGCGGGTGAAGGCCCGGGCCCTGGCCCGGAGCACCCTGCTGTGCAGGGTGC
>CALWVW010000012.1 GCA_944385075.1 uncultured Oscillospiraceae bacterium
TGATCCTGATCCTGATTGCGCTGTTTGTGTTTTTCCCTGTGGCGGCGGGAGCGGAGGACACCGCGCCCCTGAGCCACACTACCACGGTACTGTTTACCCACGATCTTCACTCCCACTTTCTGCCGCAGGACACGGCGGAGGGCGGGCAGTCCGGGGGATACGCCAGACTGATGACGGCGCTGGAGCGGGAGCGGAAGGAGCACCCGGACGCCCTGACCCTGGACGGAGGGGATTTCTCCATCGGCTCGCTGATCCAGACCCTCTACACCACCCAGGCGGCGGAGTTGCGCACCATGGGGGCCATGGGGTACGACGCCACCACCGCGGGCAACCACGAATTTGATCACGAGGGGGACGGCTTCGCCCAGATGCTCCAGGCCGCGGTGCGCAGTGGGGACGATCTGCCCGCCCTGCTCATGGCCAACTACGCGCCCGCCCCCGACAACCCGGAGGCCCTGGAGATCCGCCGGGCCATGGCGGCCTATGGGGTCCAGGACTCCATGCTGTTGGAGCGGGGCGGGGTCACCTATGGGATCTTCGGACTTATGGGGGAGGACTCCCACGACTGCGCCCCCACCTCCGGCTTTGTGCTGGAGGACCGGGCGGACAGCGCCCAGCGCTGTGTGGACGCGCTGAGGGAGCAGGGAGCCCAGTTCATCATCTGCCTGTCCCACGGCGGCACCGACGAGAAGAAAAAGAACTCGGAGGACGAACAGCTGGCCGGGCAGGTGGAGGGCATCGACCTGATCATCTCCGGCCACACCCACACCACCCTGTATGAACCCATCCTGGTGGGGGATACCTATATCGTGTCCGCCGGGCCCTACTGTGAGAACCTGGGCTCGATCACGCTGACCTGGCAGGAGGGCGGGGAGAAGACCCTGACCGACTACCACCTGACCCCCATTGACGAGACTCTGCCCGAGGACCGGGCCATCGCCTCCCTGGTGGAGCAGTGGAAGGGGGCGGTGAGCGGCACCTATCTCTCCCGGTACGGCCTGAGCTACGACCAGGTGTTGACCGACGCCGGCTTTGATCTGCCCATGCCCCAGTCCGGGGTGCAGGAGGGCAATGCCCTGGGCGAGCTGGTGGCCGACGCCTTCGCCTGGGCCCTGGCCCGGGAGGAGGGGGAGGACCATGTGCCCGCGGTGACCATCACGGCGGACGGCGTCCTCCGGGCCCCTCTGCCAGCCGGGGAGATCACCGTCTCCCAGGCCTTCGACGTGCTATCCATGGGAGTGGGGGAGGACGGGACCTCGGGCTACCCGCTGGTGTCCTGTTACCTGACCGGAGCGGATCTGAAGACGGTGGCCGAGATCGACGCCTCGGTGTCCCCGCTCATGCCGGAGGCACAGCTCTATCTGTCCGGGCTGGACTACACCTTCAACACCCACCGGATGCTGTTCAACCGGGTGCTGGAGCTCCGGCCCTCGCCGGAGCTGGAGCCGTCCGGACAACTGGTGGACGACCAGCTCTATCGGGTGGTCACCGGGATGTATCTGGCACAGATGCTCAATACCGTGGAGGGGAAGTCCTTCGGACTGCTCTCCGTGGTGCCCAAGGACGCCCAGGGGGCCCCCATTGCCGACTTCTCCCAGCACATCGTCCGGGACCGGTACGGCAATGAGCTCAAGGAGTGGTACGCCCTGGCCGCCTATCTCCAGTCCTTTGGAGAGGACGGCCTGCCCGGCTCCTACGCCCAGCCCGACGGGCGCAAGGAGGTCAGCCACAGCTGGAACCCCATCGAGCTGGTGCGCAGTCCCAGCTGGATCACCCTGGTGGCTCTGCTGGTGCTGGCCCTGGCGGTGGCTCTGGTGGCCCTGGTGGTCCGGGGGATCGTACGGGTCAGGCGCCGCCGCCGCTATGGGGGCGGATACCGGCGCCGCCGGTGGCTGTAGCAAACAATTTGTGATCTGCGCGGTATGTCCGCGTTTCAGGATATGGGATGAAGAAAAGGGTCCGGGGAGGGATCCTCGGAGAGAGATCGAAGTAAGAGGAGGAGCAGTCGTTGAAGAAGTATGAAATCGCAAAGAAACGGGTGTTGACGCCGGAGGTCAGCGAGATCTCGGTGTACGCGCCCCTGGTGGCCGCCAAAGCCAAGGCGGGCCAGTTTATTATCTTGCGAGTGGATGAGAAAGGAGAGCGGATCCCGCTGACCATCTCCAGCGCGGACCAGGGACTGGTCACCGTGATCTACCAGAAGGTGGGCGCTACCACCCTGGCGCTGGACGGTCTGGAGGAGGGAGATTGCCTCCACGACTTTGTGGGCCCCCTGGGAAAGCCCACCGAGGTCGAGGATCTGGGCCGGGTGGCGGTGCTGGGCGGCGGTCTGGGATGTGCCATCGCCCTGCCGGTGGCCCGCGCCCTGCACGAGGCGGGGAACCAGGTGGACCTGATCGCCGGCTTCCGGACCAAGGATATTGTGATCCTGGAGGAGGAGATGTCCAAGGCCTGTACCGATCTGCACATGTGTACCGATGACGGGAGCTATGGCTATCACGGCTTTGTCACCGGCAAGCTGGAGGAGCTCATCGCCGGCGGCGCCCATTTTGACCACGTGTTCGCCATCGGCCCGCTGATGATGATGAAGTTTGCCTGCAAGACCACAGAGAAGTATCAGATCCCCACAACCGTCAGCATGAACCCCATTATGATCGACGGCACCGGCATGTGCGGCTGTTGCCGGCTCAACGTGGGCGGCGAGGTGAAGTTCGCCTGTGTGGACGGCCCGGATTTCGACGGCCATCAGGTGGACTTTGACGAGGTCATCGCCCGCAACGCCACCTATCGGGACTTTGAGACGCGGGCCAAGGAGAAGCATACCTGCCGTCTGGGAGGAGGTGCCATGAATGGCTAACATGCAACCCAATAAGACCCCCATGCCGGAGCAGGAGGCCAACGTGCGCAACGCCAACTTCCAGGAGGTGGCCCTGGGCTATACCCTGGAGCAGGCCCAGAACGAGGCCCAGCGGTGCCTGCACTGCAAGAACCGCCCCTGTGTCGGCGGCTGTCCCGTGGGGATCCCCATCCCGGACTTCATCGCCAAGGTGGCCGAGGGGGATATCGCGGCCGCCTATCAGATCCTGTCCGACGCCAATGCCCTGCCCGCCATCTCGGGCCGGGTCTGCCCCCAGGAGACCCAGTGTGAGGGCAAGTGTGTCCGGGGGATCAAGGGGGAGCCCGTGGCCATCGGCCGCCTGGAGCGGTTCGTGGCCGACTGGGCCGCGGAGCACGGCCTGGCCAACGTGGCCACCGCCCCCAAGAACGGGCGGAAGGTGGCGGTCATCGGCTCCGGCCCCGCCGGTCTCACCTGCGCCGGGGAGCTGGCCCGGATGGGCTACTCCGTCTCGGTGTTCGAGGCGTTCCACACCGCCGGCGGCGTGCTCAGCTACGGCATCCCCGAGTTCCGTCTCCCCAAGGCCATCGTGGCCCGGGAGGTGTCCAACCTGGAAAAGATGGGTGTGGACATCGAGCTGAACATGGTCATCGGCAAGGTGCTCACCATCCCCGAGCTGTTCGACATGGGATATGAGGCGGTGTTCATCGGTTCGGGCGCCGGCCTGCCCATGTTCATGAAGATCCCCGGCGAGAGCCTGGTGGGGGTGTACTCCGCCAACGAGTACCTGACCCGGATCAACCTGATGAAGGCCTATCAGCCGGAGTCGGAGACCCCCATCCTCCACGGGAAAAAGGTGGTCGTGGTGGGCGGCGGCAACGTGGCCATGGACGCCGCCCGGTGCGCCAAGCGGATGGGCGCCGAGGTCCATATCGTCTACCGCCGCAGTGAGGCGGAGCTCCCCGCCCGGGCGGAGGAGGTCCACCACGCCAAGGAGGAGGGCATCGTGTTCGACCTGCTGACCAACCCGGTCTCCATCGAGGGGGACGAGCAGGGACACGTCCAGTCCATCACCTGTATCAGGATGGAGCTGGGCGAGCCAGACGCCTCCGGCCGCCGCCGCCCGGTGGTGGTAGAGGGGAGCGAGTTCAAGATGGAGGCGGACACCGTCATCATGGCCCTGGGCACCAAGCCCAACCCCATGAGCTACGAGGGGACCCCCGGCCTGGACAAGAGCCCCAAGGGCTGTGTGGCCGCGGACGAGAGGGGCTGTACCTCCTGTCCCAACATCTTCGCCGGGGGCGACGCCGCCACCGGGGCCGCCACCGTCATTCTGGCCATGGGCGCAGGCAAGCACGCGGCCAAGTCCATTGACGAGTATCTCAAGAGCAAAGTGTCTGTCTGATGCGGACGGCGGCGCGCGGGGGAGGGCCCTCCGCGCGCCGCTCTGTATCTCCCGCCGGGATGCGGGGGAGAGGAGGGACCCATGGTCTATATCCGGTCTTTTCAGTTGCCTTCCGTCTCGGAGGAGACCAATTTTCTGTCCCGGGACGGGGAGAACAAGCGCACCTGCTACACCAGCCGTTACCCCTTCGGCATCTTTCTGAGCCGGGAAGTGCCCCGGCTCCGATTCGAGCCCGTCACCATCCTGTGCGGGGGCAACGGGAGCGGCAAGACCACCATCCTGAACCTGATCGGGGAGAAGCTGAGCCTCCACCGGGGGGCGGTGTTCAACCGGAGCGCCTTCTTCGGGCGGTATCTGGACCTGTGCCAGGCTGAGACCGCCCCCGCCTTTGACCGGGCGGTCAAAGAGGCCAGCCGGGTCATCACCAGCGATGATGTGTTCGACTATCTCCTGGACCTGCGGAGCCTGAACGAAGGCATCGACCGGCGGCGGAAGGAGTTGCTGGCGGAGTACGCCGAGGCCCGGTACGCCAGCTTCCAGATGCGCTCCCTGGCCGACGTGGACCGCCTGCGGCAGGTGGCCGACGCCCAGCGCAAGACGGGCTCCCGCTATGTGCGGGACCGGGTGATGAACGACGTGCCCGGCCAGTCCAACGGGGAGAGCGCCTTCCTCTTCTTCACCCGGCAGATCGAGGAGGGGGGACTGTACCTGCTGGACGAGCCGGAGAACAGCCTGTCCCCCCGGCTCCAGCTGGAGTTGCGGCAGTTTCTGGAGGACTCGGTGCGCTTCTACCGGTGTCAGTTCGTCATCGCCACCCACTCGCCCTTCCTGCTGTCCCTGCGGGGGGCGAAGATCTACGACCTGGACGGGGACAAGGTGGAGGTCCGCCCCTGGACCCAGCTCCCCCACGTGCGGGCCTACTACGAGTTCTTCCGGGAGCACCAAACGGAATTTGATGGATAAAACTCAGCGGCCGTCCCATCTGGGGCGGCCGCTATACAGTTATTTTACTTGACACGAAGTTTCCTGGCCAGCTCCCCGTCGGGCTTCACCCAGGCGGTCTCATAGGTGGTGTACACCACCATCCCCGGCCGGGCGCCCCCCGGCTTTTTTACAAAGCGGACGGGGGTGTAGTCCACCGGCACCTTGTTGCTGTCCCGGGCCTGGGAGAACCAGGCGGCCAGACAGGCGGCCTCGTTGAGGCTCTGCAGGTCGGGCTCCCGCCCCTCGGTCCACAGGATCACATGGGAGCCGTGGATCTTCTGGGTGTGGAACCAGATATCTCCCTTGCCCGCCAGCTTGCAGGTGAGCAGGTCGTTCTGGCTGTTGTTCTTGCCCACCGAGATGCGCAGGCCGGAGGTTGACATAAATTCCATAGGCCTGGAGGTCACCCGCCTGTTGCGGACCTTGGCGGTCTTGCCCGGGCGGAGATAGCCGGTATCGGCCAGCTCCTGCCGGATCTCCGCCAGGTCCCGCTCCCCCTCGGCCAGAGAGATGGCCTCCAGCACGCTGTTCAGGTAGTCCAGCTCCCTGCGGCCCTTGTCCAGCTGGATGGTGAGCATCTCCTCGGCGGTCTTGGCCCGGTTGTAGTCCTTATAATATTTGGCGGCATTCTGCTGGGGGGTGAGAAGGGGGTCCAGCCTGATGTCGATCTCCTTGCCCTCCGGGTCATAGAAGTCCACCGTCCGGAGCCGGGCCATCCCCCGCTCCATCTGCCAGAAGTTGCTGGTGAGGATGTCCCCCAGTTGGCGCAACCGGTCCCGGTCCCGGGTGGCGGCCAGCTCCTTCTCCTGGTTGCCGATCTTTCGGGCGGTGCGGTCCCGGGCGTTGGTGACTGCCCGGATCAGATCCTGTCCCTTCTGCCGCACCCGCTCCTGCTGGTCCCGCTGGGCGTAGAAGTCGTCCAGTAACAGGGAGAAAGTGGGGTAGTCCCGGACCTCCGCCGCCCCCTGATACTGGCCGATGGGCAGGAAGGAGAAGTCGCGGGGCCGCTCATCCACAGTGATCATTACGGGCATATAGCGAGATTCCTTTACAGTATTCTGCAACGCCTCCAGCCGGTCCAGCAGGGCGGCCCGGCCTTCCGGCCCCAGCTGGTGGAGGCGCACATCGGTGGCGCCCCCGGCCCGAAAGGCCAGCTCCCGGCACACCAGGGGGGAGAGGCCGGAGAAGGTGTCCAACAGCCACTTGTCCGCCTGGCTCTCCTCCGGGGCCCGGTCCAGAAGCTCCTCCAGCCCCTCTCGATCTGTGCCGGTGGGGTCAGCCTTGGCGACGGCCGTGGGGAGGCGGTAGAACATCCCCGGCTGGAGCAGACGGCCGCTGTTGCCAGACTTGAGGTCCAGGCCGGAGTCCGTCCGGCGCACACAGTCCAGGATGCGGTCCTCCCCGTCCAGCAGGAGTAAGTTGGAGTGGTGGCTGATGGCTTCCAGCACCAGCTTTCGCTCCACCCGGTCGCCCAGCTCGTTGAGGGCCTCGAACCGGAGGCGGACCACCCGCTCCAGAGGGATCTGCTCCACCGCCAGGAGTCGGGCTCCCGACAGGTGCTTGCGCAGGAGCATACAGAACATGGGGGGCTTGTCCGGGTTCTCCAGGGGCAACTGGGTGAGATGGAGCCGGGGCTGGTTGGGATTGGCGGACAGGAGGAGCCGCACATTGCCCGCAGGGGCCCGGAGGGCCAGGACGACCTCATCCCGGCCGGGCTGATAGATCTTGTCCACCTTGGCCCCGGCCAGGGCGGTATTCAGTTCATGGACCACGCCGGACAGGCACAGAGCGTCCAGGGGCATAGGATCACCTCGGGTTCAGAGTGGAGAGTTGAGAGTGAAGAGTTGAGAGTGAAGAGTGGAGATAAAATTAGGAATGAGGAGTTAGGAATTAGGAATTGAGAACGAATAAGTTTGGGGGACGATGTCAAATGCATCCCCGCAGGGCGCGACGGCCCGGCGGGCCGGTCACGCCTCCGCCATGATGACCTCAAACAGCTCATTGAGCCGCTCGGTCCGCCCCTGGAGGTAGAGCCAGCCGAACAGGGCCTCCAGCCCGGTGGCGGCCTGATATTCTCCCCGGCTGGCGGCCCGGGGCACCGAGTGGGGGGCAGTGTTCCGCCCCCGGCGGTAGACGTCCGCCTCCTCCTGGGTCAACAGGGGGAGGAGCCGCTCCACGGCGGCGGCCTGGGCCGGGGCGGCCACATACCGGACGGTGGCCCGGTGGAGGTCCTTGGCTTTGGCCTTCCCGTGGAGGACCAGCCAGGAGCGGACCATCACCTCGAACACGCTGTCCCCCAGATGGGCCAGGCCCAGAGAGGACAGGGCCAGCAGGCGGTCCCGGTCCAGATGCAGATGAAAGTAGTCGGTCATGGCGAGCCTTCCCTTCCGTGTCTCACAAGTGGAGCCATCTTACCACATTTCCCGGGGAAAGACAAGGGCGGGGCGCGGCCCCCTTGCAAAATGGGCCGGAGCATGGTACTCTAACCATAAGATTGCAATGGGACAGGGGGGAGAGGGGATGCGGAAGCTGGCGGCCGTGGCCTTCTCCTTTTCCGCGGCGGTCTTTGTGGCGGTCTATGGAAAGCTGGACCCCTGGCTGGCCGGGCTGGGCGCCCTCTGCGCCCTGGCGGCGGTCCTCCTGCCCCTGTTGCTCCGGGGGAGGCGGCGGCTGGCCGCCCGGCTGGTGCTGGGCGGACTTGCGGCGGGCTTTCTCTGGACGGCGGTCTACAGCGCGGTCTTCTTCCGTCCCGCCCAGGCGTTGGACGGCCGGACCGTCCCCCTGGCCGCCACCGTGGCCGAATGGCCGGAGGAGGCGGAGTACGGGGGCTACTCGGTGCTGGTGAAGGTGGAGACCGGGCGGTTCGTCACCCTGTCCGCCGTGCTCTATGTGGATGAGCAGGGGGCGGACCTGCGGCCGGGCGACCGGATCTCCACCATCGCCCACTGTACGCTGGGGGACCGGACCTTCTCCGGCGAGCCCGTCACCTACTACACCGCCAAGGGCATCTTCCTCCGGGGTGAGGCCTACGGGCGGCTGGATATCCAGCACCCGGAGCACATCCCGGTGCCGTACTGGCCCGCCGCCCTGTCCAGGGGACTGCGGGAGAGCATCGACCGGGCCTTTCCCCAGGGGGAGGCCGGTCTGGTCCGGGCCCTGGTGACGGGAAACCGGGACAACCTCACCGACCGGTTCACCACCTCGCTGGAGCGCACCGGCCTGTCCCACACGGTGGCGGTGTCCGGGATGCACCTGGCCTATCTGGCCGGTCTGATCTCCGGCCTGCTGGGAAAGGGGAAGCGGTCCACCGCCGTGCTGACGGCGGTGTGGGCGGTGCTCTTCTGCGGGGTGGCGGGCAACACCCCGTCGGTGTTGCGGGCGGCGGTCATGATCCTGATGCTTCAGGCGGCCCCTCTGCTGGGGCGGGAGCGGGACGGTCCCACCTCCCTGGGCCTCGCCCTGATGCTGTTGCTTCTGGTCAACCCCTTTTCCGCCGCCCATGTGGGGCTTCAGCTCTCCTTCGCCTCGGTGGCGGGGATCCAGACGGCCTCCGACCCCATTCAGCGCTGGATGCTGGCCCGGTGCCACCTGGACCGGCCGCCCAAGGGCCGGTGGGAGGAGCTCCTGTGGATGGCCCCGCGCTTTGTGGTCTCCAACCTGTCTGCCACTCTGGGGGCCACGGTGTTCACCATGCCGCTGGTGGCCCTCCACTTCGGCACCCTGTCCCTGATCGCGCCCATCTCCAACTTGCTCACCCTCTGGGCGGTGAGCCTGCTGTTTCTCGGCGGGCTGGCGGTGGGGGTGGTCGGCCTGTTTACCCCGGGGCTGGCTGCTGTGCTGGCGGTCCCCTTCACGCCCCTTGTCCAGTATCTCAACTGGGCCATTGACCTGCTGTCCCGGCCGGCGTTGGCGGCCCTGTCCCTCCAGTCGGTGTACTACTGGGCGTGGATGGCCCTGTTCTATCTGTTGCTGGCGGTGTGCATCCGGGCCCGGGGGAAGGTTCCCCTCTGGATGCCAGTCTGCTCCGGCGTGTTCACTCTGACCCTGGCCCTGTTGTGGAACGGGCTGACCTTTTACTCCGGGGACCTGTCCGCCGCGGTGCTGAACGTGGGGCAGGGGCAGAGCGTCCTGGTCCGCACCGGGGACTTTCTGACTCTGGTGGACTGCGGAGGAGACAGCCTGGACGACCCGGGGGACATCGCCGCCGACTATATCCAGTCCCTGGGGCGCAGTACTCTGGATCTGCTGGTGGTGTCCCACTACCATGCGGACCACGCCAACGGCATCCCACAGCTCCTCCGGCGCATCCGGGTGGAGGAGATCGCCCTGCCCGACGTGGAGGAGGACGCCCCGCTCCGGGCGGAGATCCTGGCCCTGGCGGAGGAGCAGGGGAGCCGGGTGCGCTTTGTGGAGACGGACCAGCGGCTGGAGCTGGGCGGCGGGGCCAACCTCACCCTCTGCGCCCCGGTGCTGGAGAGCAACGACACCAACGAGCTGGGCCTGACAGTGGTGGCCACCGCCGGGGATTTTGACGTGCTGATCACCGGCGACCTGAGCGGCGCGGGGGAGCTGGGACTCCTCGAACGGGTGGACCTGCCCGATGTGGAGCTGATGGTGGTGGGCCACCACGGCTCGGACACCTCCACCACCCGGGAGCTGTTGGAGGCCACCCGCCCCGATGTGGCCGTCATCTCCGTGGGGGCGCGCAACAGCTACGGCCACCCGGCCCAGGAGACACTGCTCCGCCTGGACGCCGCCGGGGCCGAGATCTACCGCACCGATCTGCACGGCACCGTCCTGGTCACGGGGCGGGCGTCGTGATCCTGAAACTGGGAGGAAGACCCATATGGCAAAGGGAAAGCCGGATCTGTCCGGTTTGAAACGATTGAAGCAGGACCTGTCCGCCGGGACGCCGGGCAAGCTGTACCTGTTCCACGGGGAGGAGACCTACCTCCGGGACCACTATCTGGGCAAACTGCGGGAGCAGTTGCTGACCGGGGGGATGGGGGAGTTCAATCTCCATGAGCTGAGCACCAAGGAGATGTCCCCCCGGGCCCTGGAGGAGGCGGTGGACTGCCTGCCCATGATGGCGGAGCGGACTCTGGTCCAGGTCACCGACTTCGACCTGTTCAAGGCGGGGGAGAAGGACCGGGAGGAGTACATCCGCATCCTGTCCCAGCTCCCCGACTACACCTGCGTCCTGTTCCTCTATGACCTGATCGACTACAAGGGGGACGCCCGGACCAAGCTGGCCGCCGCCCTGCGGGAGCACGGCACGGTGGTGGACTTCGTCCGGCAGAGCCAGGGGGACCTGACCGACTGGGTGCGCCGGCGCTTCAAGGCGCTGGGCAAGGACATCGACTCCCGGCTGGCCCTGGAGCTGATCTTCCTGTGCGGCGACCTGATGAACAACCTGATCGGGGAGATCGAGAAGATCGGCGCCTGCGCCCGGGGCCCCCGAATCACCCGGGAGGACATCGACGCGGTGGCCACCCCCCAGCTGGACGCGGTGGTCTTCCGCATGACCGACGCCATCGGCGAGAAGAATTTTGACCGGGCCATGTCGGTGCTGGGGGAGCTGTTCCAGATGCAGGAGGCCCCCATCAAGATCCTGTGGTCCCTGGGGCGGCAGATGCGCCAGCTGTACTCCGCCCGGCTGGCCCTGGCCCAGGGCCGGGGGGGCGCCTATGTGGCGGGGCTCTGGAATCTGAAGCCCTACCCGGCGGACAAGCTGATGGCCAGCGCCAGGCGGTTCTCCCTGCCCTGGTGCCGCCGGGCGGTGGTGCTGTGCGGGCAGGCGGATCTGGCCATGAAATCCACCGGACAGGACGGGCGGGAGCTGTTGACCAACCTGATGCTGGAACTGGCCTCCTCGGTCCAGGGCGGCTGACACCGGAGAGGGGGAGCGAGAGATGCTACACATCCGGGAGGCCGTGGTGGTGGAGGGCCGCTACGACAGGAATACTCTGTCCCAGGTGGTGGACACCCTGATCCTGGAGACCGGGGGGTTCCGGATCTTCAAGGATCGGGAGCAGATGGCCCTCCTCCGCCGGGCGGCCCAGCGGCGGGGGCTCATCGTCCTCACCGACTCGGACGGGGCGGGCTTTGTCATTCGAAACCGGATCCGGGGGGCCATCCCGGAGCGGTATTTGAAGCACGCCTATATCCCGGATGTGTACGGCAAGGAGCGGCGCAAGCGCCAGCGGGGGAGAGAGGGCAAGCTGGGGGTGGAAGGGATGCCGCCCCAGGTGTTGGAGGAGGTCCTCCGCCGGGCGGGGGCCACTTTCCTGGGGGAGGAGGCCCGGAGAGAGCGGTCCGGCCCACCACTGACCAAGGCCGATCTGATGGCCGCCGGCCTGTCCGGCGGACCGGACAGCGCCCGGCG
Source organism: uncultured Oscillospiraceae bacterium (assembly GCA_944385075.1). GTDB lineage: Bacteria > Bacillota > Clostridia > Oscillospirales > Oscillospiraceae > Lawsonibacter. Next base: position 11,611 of record CALWVW010000012.1, read on the forward strand.
GCGGCAGGTGTTGCTCCGCCGCCTGGACCTGCCCGAGCACATGACCGCCAACGCCCTGCTGGCCGTCCTCAACGGCTGTTACAGCCGGGCAGAGATCGAAGAACTATTGGAGCGCATCGACTGAAAAGGCTGTAGCCCTTACGGGCTACAGCCTTTTCAGTCGATTTATCTCTCCGGGGTGAGCATGGCGGCGATATGGCCGAACCAGTCACGCAGGTCCAGATTGCCGTCATAGGTCAGGGACAGGAGCCGGTTTTCCCGGCGGGCCAGCACCTCCCACTGGGTCCCCTCCCGGCGGTAGAGGAACTCCTCCGCCCCGGGGATATCCGCCCTCTGGAAGGGAATTCCGGCGGGGAAGGAGTAGTAGCGCTCCCCGGTGAAATACCGCTCCAGCTTGGACTGCTGGCCCTCCGCGCCCCGCCGGGTCCAGGCCACGTAGTAGTCCAGCACCAGGTGGGAGCTCCCGCTGGTCCCGGAGCCCGCCTCGTCGATGTGGTAGTGGGTGTGGACGGGGGCGGGCGGGGGGATGCGCTGAAGGTCCGCCACGTTGTAGTGGATGGAGGAGGGGAGACCCACAAGCCTGGGGATGGCCAGCTCCGGGTCCTCCCGGGGCGTCCAGCTCCCGTCTCCCTCCATCTGGGCCAGCGTGACCAGGGGAAAGTCCGGGTCCCACTGGGCCAGGGGGACGTTGGCGCGGTTCAGCAGGAAGACCGCCGCCATCAGGGCCAGGAAGACCAGAATGAAGAGGGAGCAGGCAACAGAACAGACTATCTGCCCCCGGGTGAGGGCCATGGGGAGGGCGGCCCGGGGGCCGGCGCTATCCCGAAGGCGGCGCCGGTACAACAGGGCGGCGGCCCAGCTGAACAGGTCGTCCAACGCGGAAAAAACCAGAAGCAGGAAAACAAGAAACTGGAGGAGGGGAAATACCGGGTCTGTGGTGATGTGGGGGGAGAGGGAGAACAGGTAGCCGCGGCCTGCCAGCACCGCCACCCAGAGGAGCGCCGTCACCACGGAGCTGGAGACGGGATAGCGCAGGGCCGTGCGGAGGGAATTGGCGTCGTTGAAGGGCTCCGGAGCGGCGGGGTCGTCGGTGAAGAAGACGTAGTAACAGAAGATGGGCAGGCTGAGGGAGGAGACGTACTGCCAGCCGGAGGCCTCATACAGCTCCAGCTGTTCCTGGGGCGGCCTGCCGGTGTAGCGGTCCGGGGCGGGGCACAGCCGATAGCGCCGCCGGGGCGCGGGCTCCCCCCGCAGGAATTTGGCCCTCGGCCACAGGGGCTTGAGGAACCTTTGAAAGAGCAACCCCTCCCGGGCCCGGTCCTCCAGCCACTGCTCCAGCCGGGCGGTGTCGTAGAAGGAGAAGGGGAGACGTAGCTTGACGCACGGTCGGGTTTTCATAGGATCACCTGATTTCCACCTTGTTTTGTCAGGGGCCGGTCGGAGTGAGCATGGCGGCGATATCGCCGAACCAGTCCTCAAGGTCCAGATTGCCGTCATAGGTCAGGGACAGCACCCGGTCCTCCCGCCGGGCCAGCACCTCCCACTGGGTGTCCTCCCGGCGGTAGAGGAACTCCTCCGCTCCGGGGATATCCGCCCTCTGGAAGGGGAGCCCGGCGGGGAGGGCGGTCAGATCTTTTCCGCTGGTGGCGTACTCCTGCAGGGCGTCCAGCTGGTCCTCCGCCCCGTGGCCGCTCCGGGCCAGGTAGTAGTAGAGATCCAGGCTGGACTCTCCGCTGGTCCCGGAGCCCCCCTGGTTGACATGGTAGCAGACAAGCGTTCTGGAGAAGGGGAGAGAGTAGTCGATGTCCACCGCGTTATACCGGATGTGGATCGGGCGGTTCATGGTGACGGTGAAGTCCTCGTGGGGGGTCCAGCTCCCGTCCCCCTCCATCAGGTCCAGCGTGACCAGGGGAAAGTCCGGGTCCCACTCGGGCAGGGGGATGCCGCTCTCGCTCCGCAGGGTGGTGAAGGCGAGGGTAAAGACCAGAAGCCCGGCGGCCAGGAAGGGGAACAGGGAGAGCAGATACTGGGGGAGCGCCAGGACCCTGGGCAACTTGGGCTTTTTGAACTCCCCGTTCTTCAGTTGCCGCCGGAAGCGCCATGTGACATACCAGGAGACCAGCAGGTCCAGTGTCACCGCCACCCACAGCGGGATCAGGATCAGGTCGGTCAGGGAGAGATCGTAGACCAGCGGATTGCTGGCAAGCTGAGAGCGGCGCCAGACGCCCGACAACACGTTGAGAAGGGCCAGGACGATCCAGAGCCAGGCGTCCCGGAGCGGGGAGCGCAGGGCCAGCCGGAGGGAGTCCGGGTCCGTGTAGGGCTCCTGGGCCTCCGGGTCGTCGGAGGAGAAGAGAAAGTAGGTGAAGCACTGGGTGGTGAAGGTGGTGACAAAGTTCCAGCCGGAGGCCTCGTACAGCTCCATCTGCTCCGGGGTGGGGTAGCTGTACATCTCGGGCGCGGGGCAGAGCCGGTAGCGGCGCTGGGGCTTCGGCTCCTCCCGGGAGAACTTGCCCCAGTGGAAGGTCTGATAGCCGAGCAGGCCGAATTGGAAGGGGTGGAGGAACATCATGCCCTCGGCGGCCATCCGCTCCAGCCACTGCTCCAGCCGGGCGGTGTCATAGAAGGAGACGGGGATGAATTTCCAGATGGTGTTCATGGCGGTGACTCCTTTTTGTGTGGGGGTGGGGGGAGGGGGCATGGTGTGCGGTACTCCCATCCGGCCTCCCGGTACATCTCCCGCTGGACCGGGTCGGGGTAGGGGTCGTTGCCGTCGTCCCGGCGGCCGGGCTCAATGCGGAACCGGGTGCCGGGGACGCCGTTGGGGACGAAGACCGCCCGGCGGGACCCCAGATTTCCCAGCTTGGCCGGAAACAGGCCCTCGTTGGCCATCTGCTCCAGCCAGCGCTCGGTGCCGGGGATGTCATAGAGGGAGACCGGGAGGATCTTCCGGATCTTTTTCATAGGACCGCTTCCTTTCATCAGATTCAGAAAAGACAGGGATCACAGGGAAAAGAGAAGAGACAGACCGGAGAGAATCAGGAGCACAAGGAACACGAGACAGACGAGAAGGTTAAAAAGACTGAACAGCAGATACCGCCGGGACGGCCCCCGGGGAGTGGGCTGGACCCCCTGGGCCATCTGCTTCTGCACCTGGGAGAGAGCGGTGTAGTCCCGCAATAGCTCCGATATGCCGATGTAGAAAAGGACGATGGCGGCGATGAAGAAGGGCAAAGTGGCCTTCTCATAGATGTCATGGATGTCCAAAAAACGGGAAGAAAATATTCTGATCCTGCTCCCGAGGCGTGAGTGGGGGAACAGCAGAATGAGTAGCGGGGCGAGGTATAGCATCTGGCGCAACCTGCGGCGGAAGTGGTCCAGCATCGGCTCCAGAGTGGCGGCCTGGGCCGACAGGTCGGTGTACAGCTCCGGGGCGGAGGGAGTGGCGGTGTAGAACAGAGCCAGCACATTGCCGTCATTGTGGAAGACGAAAGCCAGCTCCCAGCCAAAGCTCCGGTACAGATCCCGCTTGTCCTGGTCCGGCCCCACCCCGTCATAGACCTCGGTCCCGCAGGGCTCCACCCGGAACCGGGTGCCCGGCGTGCCGGTGCGGGTGAATACGGCCAGCGGGCTACGGATCTTCACAGGGAACAGGCCCTCGTTGGCCATCTGGCCCAGCCAGAGCTCCAGACAGGGAAAGTCAAAGACAGAGACGGGGAGAAGCTTGAAGATCTTTTTCATGACAGACACTCCTTTCTGTTTCTGCTTTTACACAAGACGGCTCATTCCACCATTCCGGCGATCTCTCTCCAGTGGCCGGACAGGTCCCCGTGGCCGGTGTACCGCACCAGCACCGCCTTGTCCCCGGCGGCGGCCACCGCGGCCTGGAAGCCCCCCGCCTCACAGCGGGCGGTGGCCAGAAGGTCGGTGTCCGGGGCGTAGGTCACGTCCCAGGTAACGGACTCCTCGGCCGTCCACCAGATGTCGTCGTCCAGCTCCATGGCCCGATCCAGTAGCTCCCGGGCCAGGGGCCGGGACAGGAAGGACAGGGGGGCGGGCAAATCGAACCACAGGATCTCCAGCCGGGTCCACTGTCCATTCTCCTCCCACTGGCCCGTCTGGAACACCTCCCACTGGGTGGACAGGAGGTAGCGATTCGGCCGGGCAAAGTTGGCGTAGTCCACATAGCCGTCGCTGGCCATGACATAGGGGTCGTAGTCCGCCCCCTCCAGGGCCTCCAGGGACAGGGGGGTGAAGTCCTCCACGTCGGCCACCCGGTATATCTGTCCCCCGACGAAGGGGAGGACCAGCCAGAAGACCAACAGCAGGACCTCGATGGCCACGGCGGCCAGGAAGGCGGGCACCGCCCAGGGCCGCCGCCGGGGGTAGGCTACCCGGTGCTCCATGGGCACCCCCGCGTCCAGCGAGCGCACCAGGGTGGACAGCAGGCACAGATCCCGGTAGGAGGGGGCCAGGGAGCCGATCCCGAACAGGAGCAGAAGGACCAGGGGCAGAACGGGGCCGGTGACGGTGGCGTACACCGGCGCCCCCGCCCCGAACAGCACATAGAGCAGGAAGCCGGCCAGGAGGAACAGGGAGAGGACGTGGAGCACGAAGCCGTTCCGGTCGCTCCGGTACATCCTCCGCCAGCCCCGGGCCTGGAGCTCCGGGTCGGTGTGGGGCTCGGGGGCGTTGGGGTCGGCGGTGCGGAAAATGAGCTGGGTCCGGTTCACCTCGTCCGCGAACTCCCAGCCGAAGTCCTCGTACAGCTCCAACATCTGCTGGGGCAGGTCCTCGTCCAGCGCCCGCAAGTGGGGCTCCACCCGGTAGCGCATGGGGGCGGCCGGCCCCTTCTCAAAGGTGCAGAACAGGGGGCGGAACTTCTTCAGGTGCAGACCCCGGGCGGCCATGTCCTGGAGCCAGCTCTCCATCCCGGCGATGTCGTACTGGCTCACTGGGGTCAGCTTATAGACGCGTTTCATGGGCAGTCCCTCCTCACAGGCTGTTCAGGGTGCGGACAAAGGCGTCCAGGTGGTCCGGCAGATTCTGCTCCCCGTAGTAGTCGGCATAGAGGACGGTGTCCCCCCTGCGCAGGATCAGCTCGCCTCCGGGGAGAAAGACCCGGGTCTTCCCGGTGATCTCGCTGGTGTGGGTCCGTTCCGCCCGGCGGGCGTAGAGGACCTGATCCGCCCCCTCCACCGGCCCCAGGTCTATCCACTCCTGGGAGCCGTTGGTAAGGATGCCGCTCCACTCATCCACCCGTAGCTCCGCCAGGACCTCCAGGGGGTAGCGGACGGCGCGGACCTCCAGATGGGGCACGCCGCTGGGGCTCTGGTCCGGCCCAAAGGAGGCGTACTGCTGGAAGTACCAGCTCTCCGGGTCCAGGAGGGTGCCCCCGTGGGAGATGTAGTCCATGTTGTACATCGGGTCCCCGGAGAGCCGGACGTCCTCCCCCTCGAGCTCCGTCAGGGTGACGAAGCCGGAGCCCTCCAGGTCGTAGGGGCGGTAGTCCTGCCCGGCGATGAGCTGAATACAGTTAATCACCACCGGGAGAAGCACTAGAGTCCCTGCCATTGTCAGCCACCCGATTCCACGTCGACCCGTTACCCGGCGGCCGGAGCCCACTCTCTGGCGGTAGCGGGCCAGATGGACCAGCCCCAGCAGATAGGCCAGGTCCAGCAGTCCCATTCCAATCAGAGACAGTGTCCAGGGGAGTATGGGCCAAATGTCCAGAGCATCCAGGGGATAGTGGTGTAACCAGGTCAGGTCGATACCCCAGATGGCCCCATTTTGGTATAGCCCGAGCAACAGAAAATTGAAAAAGATCAGTAGTAGCCCGCCCACAAGCTTCTGCCGGAAGAACCGCCGCAGGGCCCAGTCCAGGGCCTCCGGGTCGGTGTGGGCCGCGGCCTCTGGGTCCGCCGTGGCGTAGACGAAGAAGTCATTGCGGAACAGGCCCCAGAACTCCCAGCCCGCCGCCTCGTAGAGGGCGTTCAGCTCGGGGTTCTCCTCCGCCGGGCCCTGGATGGGCTCCAGGTGGACCTGGACTTGGACGGGCGCCACCGTTTCCAGGCAGGCGAAGGGGCCGAATGTCGTGAGGTAGCGCAGGCCCTTCCCGGCCAGCTTGGACAGCCAGAGCTCCAGCCCCGGGATGTCAAAGCTCCCGCAGGGGATGACGCGCATGGTGGTCTTGCTCATCGGAATTCCTCCTCCCCGTCGGCGGCACAGGCGCGCAGGCGCTCCAGCTCCTCCCGGAAGACCGCCCGGCCCCGGTCCGTGATGCGGTAGGTGCGCTTTCGGCCGTCCACCTGGGTCTCCTCGATCCACTCCTCGTCCTGGAACTTGGCCAGGAGGGTATAGAGGGTGCCCGGCCCCAGACGCACCCGCCCGCCGGTCTTGCGCTCCACAAAGTCGGTGATCTCGATCCCGCACATCTCCCGCTTCAAAAAAGACATCAGCACATAGTACATGGGCTCGGTCAGCGGCCCGCGTTCCCGTCCCGGCATGGGCGACCCTCCTCTCCTGAAAAATTATCGGCTTATAATATCGTCTAACGATATTATAAGCCGGGACAGCAAAAAAGTCAATGGGGGAGAGGGCGGAAAGTGACAGATTTCCCCGCCCCGGATTAGACCGCTTTCTTCCCCCGGGGCGCCTATAATGGAGGACGTGAGACAGGCCGGAGAGGGGGAGAGGGGCAGTGACCGTCATCTATGTGGACACCCTGTTCCTGCTCAACGGGGTCATCGACTATCTGCTACTGCTGGCCGCCGCCCGGCTGGCGGGGGAGCCCCTGCGCCGGTGGCGTTTCGCCCTGGGCGGGGCGCTGGGGGGGCTGTATGCGGTGGCCATCTTTCTGCCCGGCCTGGGCTTTCTCTCCCACCCCCTCTGCCGGGTGTCCGCCGCCCTGGGGATGCTGTTGGCGGCCTATGGGGGGAGCCGGCGGCTGTTGCGGCAGGGACTGCTCTTTTTGGTCCTCACCTGTGCCTTCGGGGGCGGGGTGGTGGCCATCGGCCTGATGGGGGGAGAGGGGCTGACCCTGGGCAACGGGGTATTCTACTCCGCCCTGGATGTAAAGGTGGTGCTCCTGTCGGCGGCGGTGTGCTACGGGGTGCTCACCCTGGTGTTCCAGCGGCTCGGGCGGCACAGCGCCCGGACCGGGGAGCTGGTGGAGGTCACCCTGCGCCTGGCCGGGCGGGCGGTGACCCTGACCGCCCTGGTGGACACGGGCAACACCCTGACCGACCCGGTGTCGGGCCGCCCGGTGATGGTGGCGGAGGGGGAGAGCCTGGCCCCCCTCTTTCCCCGGGAACACCGGCCCGTCTCCGCGGACCTGTCGGACCCGGCGGGGGGCCTGGCGCGGCTGGGGACGGGGGAGTGGCGGGGGCGGTTCCGCCTGTTGCCCTACCGCTCGGTGGGGGTGCCCCGGGGATTGCTCCTGGCGGTGCGGGCGGACGGGCTGGAGCTGGACGGGGAGGGGCTGGGCCCGGCGCTGGTGGCCCTGTCCCCCACACCGGTGTCGGACGGAGGAGGCTATCGGGCCCTCATCGGCCCCGTGGACGGAAAGGATGGATCGCGTTGCGTATGTTGAGCAAGAGACTGTGGGCGGTACTGGACTGGCTGGGGCTCCTGCCGCCGGGAAAGGTCATGTACATCGGGGGGAGCGATACCCTCCCCGCCCCCCTGAAGCGGGAGGAGGAGGCCCGGTTCATCGCCCTGCTGGAGCAGGGGGACAGCGGGGCCAGGGACCGGCTGATCGAGCACAACCTGCGTCTGGTGGCTTACATCGCCCGCCGGTTCGAGAACACCGGGATCAACATCGAGGACCTGATCTCCATCGGCACCATCGGGCTGATCAAGGCGGTGGAGACCTATCAGCCGGCCAAGAGCATCAAGCTGGCCACCTATGCCAGCCGGTGTATCGAGAACGAGATCCTGATGCACCTGCGCAAGACGGCCAACCAGAAGACGGAGCTCTCCTTTGACGAGCCGCTGAACACCGACTGGGACGGCAACGAGCTGTTGCTGTCGGACGTGCTGGGGACGGAGGAGGACCTGGTGGTCCAGCCCCTGGAGGCCGATGTGGACCGCCAGCTGTTGCACCGGGCCATGGACCGGCTGGAGCCCCGGGAGCGGCACATCATCACCCTGCGGTTCGGCCTGGACGGGCGGCGGGAGTGCACCCAGAAGGAGGTGGCCGACCAGCTGGGCATCTCCCAGTCCTATATCTCCCGGCTGGAGAAGCGGATCATTGCCCGGCTGAAGAAGGAGATCGTCCGCATGATGTGAAAACGCGAGGAAGACGGATTGACCGTCTTCCTCGCGTCGTCTACAGAAGGGAAGAGAAATGTGGCTCACATGGCGGCCCGGACCTTCTTGGTCACGGCCTCGATCTGGGCGGGAGTGAGCTCCCGGTACTCGCTGTTACCGTTTTCGCCGGCGTCGGCGTTCTCACAGTACATGAGCTTGCAGTCCTTGGACAGGACGTTGTTGAACCAGGTCTCCACCGGGAGGTTGTAGATCTTCCCGATCTCCAGGGGCTGGATCTCCAGCTCCGTCTCCCCGTCCATGCCCTTGGGGGCCAGAAGCAGACAGGCCTTGCCCGAGATGAGCATGAACTGCTGGTCGGTGGTGTGGTGGATCTCCAGCCGGTGGATGTTCTCCACATCGTTGGTGGCCCGCCAGTTCTTGATGCTCAGTAGCCAGGTGCCGTTGTTGTACACCTCGTCGATGCCTTCCCCCTCATAGGATAGGACTTGGATCAAATCGCTCATGGGAATCGCTCCTTTCGTTCAGACAAGCTCGGGTTGCCGGGCGCTACAGAGACCGCGCCCTCTGCAAAAATTATAAAATCTGACGGACACCCTGTCAAGACAGCCGGGGGAATACTGGCAAATTGACAGGGAGAAAAAGTTGGGGTAGAATACGGAAAAAAGGAGAGGGGGGGCGCTTTGTGGATACGGCGGTGGTGATCCGGCCCGCACGGCCGGAGGATGCGGAGAAGCTCCTGGGGATCTACGCCTATTATGTGGAGCACACGGCCATCACCTTTGAGTGGGAGGTGCCGGAGCTGGAGGAGTTTCGCCACCGGGTGGAGGGGACTCTGGAGCGCTACCCCTATCTGGTGGCGGAGGGGGAGGGGGCGGTGCTGGGCTACGCCTACCTGGGGCCATTTGTGGGCCGGGCCGCCTACAGCTGGGCGGCGGAGACCACCGTCTATCTGGACCGGGAGCGGCGGAGGATGGGGCTGGGGCGGAGGCTGTATACCGCCCTGGAGAACGTGGCCCGGGCGCAGAACATCTGGAACCTCAACGCCTGCATCGGCTACCCCCGGGAGGAGGACGAGTATCTGAACCGAAACAGCGCCCAGTTCCATGCCCATTTGGGCTATCGCATGGTGGGGGAGTTCCACCGGTGCGGCTACAAGTTCGGCCGCTGGTACGACATGGTCTGGATGGAGAAGCTGTTGGGGGAGCACCCCGCCGTCCCCGCCCCGGTGATCCCCTTTCCCGCCCTGCCGCCGGAGGTCCTGCGGGGGGCCGGGGTGTCGGGATAGCGATGCCGTAGGAAAAGAAAAGAAATTGACAGGGTGGGGGAGTTCGGGTAAACTGGGAGAGACGACGTTTGCGACGCGGAGAGGACCCACCGGGGAAAGGGGCGACCCATGAGACGAAACACAAAGGTATCTACTGCGGTGATCCGCCGCCTGCCGCGCTACTACCGCCAGCTCTCCGAGCTTCAGGAGGCGGGGGTGGTGCGGATCTCCTCCAGCGCCCTGGGCCGGTCCATGGGGCTGACCGCCTCCCAGATCCGACAGGACCTGTTCTGCTTCGGCGAGTTCGGGCAACAGGGCTACGGCTATAAGGTGGACAGCCTGAAGGAGGAGATCAGCGAGATCCTGGGCATCCACCGGGGGCACACCCTGGTGGTGCTGGGCACGGGCAACCTGGGCCGGGCCATCATCCAGAATTTCCGCTTCTCCAGCAATGGCTTCCGGCTTCTGGCGGCCTTTGACATCAGCCCCGCCGTGGTGGGCACCCGGATCGCCGGGGTGCCCGTCTACCACACCGACGAGCTGGAGCCCTTTCTTGCCCAGCACCCGGTGAGCGTGGGGATGCTGACGGTGCCCATCTCCGCGGCCCAGGAGATGGGTGACCGGCTGGTCCAGGCCGGCGTGCGGGGCATCTGGAATTTTACCAACTATGAGATCACCTTTGACCGGGACGACGTGGTGGTGGAGTCCGTCCACTTCTCCGACAGTCTGCTGGCTCTGAGCTATATGATCACCCAGAGAGAGCAACCCGCCCGGCAGAGGGAAGAGGAGGAGACCCTATGAAACGACTTCTGCGCCCGGTTGCCCTGGTGCTGGTGATGGCCCTGCTGGCCGGGGGGGCCTACGGCCTGTCCGGCGGGGACAGTCTGGTGTCCCTGCGCTATCTGACCGAGACCTTTTTCCCCCAGGCGGTCCAGGCCGGGGAGGAGGCCGCCGACCGCGCCCTGGAGGAGACCTATGACCGGGCCCGGGACCAGCTGGCCGCGGTCCAGGGGGGCCAGACTGGCGAGAGCGCGGGGGGGCTGTACAGCGAGACCCTGCAACAGCGGGAGTGGAGCGACGGACAGACCATCACCCTGACCACCGGCGCCGGGCTCCTGATGCTCCAGGGCACCGCCACCGCCACCCACACCGGGGCTGTGGTGGACGTGACCGATGGGACGGAGCTCCCCTCCGGCGGTATGCTGGCCTCCGGCCACCGCTATCTGGTGGGGGAGGGCACCACCGCCCAGATTACAGTGCTGTCCGGCTACGCCACCCTGGGGGTGCAGGGGGGGTACGCCCTGTCCGGAGGAGTTGCCGATCCCACCCCCTTTTTTGATGTGAGCCGGAACGACTGGTTCTATGAGCCGGTGGGCTACGCCTACGAGAACGGCCTGTTCTCCGGGCTGGAGGAGCACCGGTTCGGCCCCAACGAGCCCATGACCCGGGCCATGCTGATGACGGTGCTCTATCAGCTGGCGGGCGCTCCAGAGGAGGAGCTGAACGGGGCCCAGGTCCAGCTGACCGACGTGGCCGACGGTATGTGGTACGCCCCCTATGTGCGGTGGGGGGTGGCCCAGGGGATCGCCACGGGCACGGGGGATGGGGCCTTTAATCCGGACGGCCGTGTCACCCGGGAACAGCTGGCGGTACTGCTGTACAGCTTCGGCGCCAACTATCTGGGGGTAGAGATGTCTCTGGGCGCGGACCTGTCCCCCTACGGGGATCTGGAGGAGTCCAGCACCTGGGCACGGCAGGCCCTGTCCTGGGCGGTGGCCGAGGGGATCATCAGCAGTACCTCGGGCACCGAGCGGCTCCTCAGCCCCCAGCGCAACGCCAGCCGGGCGGAGGTGGCCACCATGTTGCGGGCCTTTGCGGAAAAAATTTGAAACGGGAGGCACCCCGGGCCGGCGCCGGCCATATGATGGGATGAGAGCGGCAGACAGCCCTCTCAAATCCATTCATAAATCAGGAGGTACTCATATGGGGTGCTGCAATAACGGTTGGGGCGGCAACAGCTGTCTGTGGATCATTCTCCTGCTCATCATCCTGTTCAGCTGTGGCGGGAGCTGGGGGAGCTGTGGCTGTAACAACAACTGCAACAACAACTGCGGGAACTGCGGTTGCTGACCGGGAGCGCGGGGCGCGGAGGGTCTCTCTCCGCGCCCCCTGAACTTTTCTGACCGGCGCGGGTGAGCCGGGCGGGACAGGGCGATTTTTTCTGGCAGGCGGGACCACCGGACGGGCGGCGGAGATGCATGGAGCATCCCCGCCGCCCTGAAATTTTTTCACCAAAATATGGTGCCTGACCGCAATTCAGCTTGCATTTTGACGGGAAAGGGTGTATCATAATGCATACAAGCAGAGCCGACGGCTCCTCAGAAAAAAACGGGAGCCGGCGGATTTTGTCGCGCATCCGGTCTGCGGCCCGGCGCGGCGGGACTGTGGTTGTCTTGATAGGAGAGAGCGCGGCTTTCGAAGGGGAAGGGGTGCTTTCCTGACGGAAGCGGGCGGCCGCAGAGTTCTGCACGGAGAAAGCAAGATAGGGAGGTCGAAATCTGAATGAGCAAATTCCTCAAACGGTCTGCGCTCGGCGCGCAGGTCCCCCATGAAAAGCGGACTTCCGGTATGGAGACGGTGAAGATGCCGTTGCCCACGAAGATCGTGTTGTCCATGAGTCAACACATCGGCGCCCCCGCCACCCCCGCGGTCGCCAAGGGCGACCAGGTCTATGTGGGGACCGTAGTGGGAAAGTCCGGGGGCTTTGTGTCCTCTGACATCCACTCCGGCGTGTCGGGGATCGTGGACAGCATCACCACCATCACCGGGTCCAACGGGGCCAAGCAGACCGCTGTGGTCATCATCCCGGACGGGGCGCAGACCGTGGACCCCGCCGTCGCGCCGCCGCAGGTGACCGATCTGAAGTCCTTCCAGGACGCGGTCCGGGCCAGTGGTCTGGTGGGTCTGGGCGGCGCCGGCTTCCCGGCGGCGGTCAAGCTGGCCCCCAAGAACCTGGACGAGATCGACACGCTGATCATCAACGGCGCGGAGTGCGAGCCCTATATCACCTCGGACAACCGCTGTCTGCTGGAGGACACCCAGTTCATTCTGGACGGCATCCAGGCGGTGATGAAGTATCTGGAGATCCCCCGGTGTATCATCGGCATCGAGGGGAACAAGCCAGAGGCCATCGCCAAGATGCGCGGCGCGGTCCCTGCCGGGGTGGAGGTGAAGGAGCTCCCCTGCCGCTACCCCCAGGGCGCTGAGAAAGTGCTCATTGAGAACTGTACCGGCCGGGAGGTGCCCTTCCCCGGCCTGCCCTCCGACGTGGGGGTCATTGTGATGAACGTCACCTCGGTGGCCTTTGTGGGCAAGTATCTGGCCACCGGGATGCCCCTGACCACCAAGCGGCTGACGGTGGACGGCGATATCGTCAAGGAGCCCAAGAATGTGGAGGTGGTCATCGGTACCCCCGTGCGGGAGCTGATCGACTTCTGCGGCGGCTTCACGGACGAGCCCGGCAAGGTCCTCTACGGCGGCCCCATGATGGGCACCTGCATCGCCGACCTGGATCAGCCGGTCCTGAAGAACAATAACGCGGTGCTGGCCTTCTCCCGAAAGGCGTCCCAGACCCCCAAGATGAGCAACTGCATCCACTGTGGCCGGTGTGCCAACGCCTGCCCCCTGGGTCTGTCCGCCAAGGAGATCGTCCAGGCCTATAACAACGGGGACGTGGATCTTCTGGTCCAGCTCAACGCCGACCTGTGTATGAGTTGCGGCACCTGCTCCTTCGTCTGCCCGGCCAAGCGGCCGCTGGCCCCCTCCATCGCCCTGGCCAAGATCATGATGAAGAATGGAGGTAAGAAGTGATGGGCAACAAACTGATCGTCACCGCCGCCCCCCATATCACCGGCGCGGACAGCACCCAGAAGATCATGCAACGGGTCTGTCTGGCCCTGTGTCCCACTCTGGTGGCCGCGGTGGTCATCTTCGGGGTCAACGCCCTGATCCTCACCGCCATCACGGTGGCGGCCTGTGTGTTTTTTGAGTGGGCCTCCTGCAAGCTGATGCACCGGGAGAACCCCACCGGCGATTTCTCCGCCGTGGTCACCGGTATGCTGTTGGCCTTCAACCTGCCCGCCACCCTTCCCTGGTGGATGGCCCTGGTGGGCGCGTTCATCGCCATCGTCATCGTCAAGCAACTCTTCGGCGGTCTGGGCTATAACTTCGCCAACCCCGCCATTGTGGGCCGGATCGCCATGGCCATGGGCTTTGCCGGGGCCATGTCCAACTACCCCCACCCGGAGGGGCTGGACGCCCTGGCCTCCGCCACTCCGCTGGCGGTGGCCGATCAGCTGGGCTCCGAGAGCTATGTGACCCTTCTGCTGGGCAACCACGGCGGCGTGCTGGGCGAGACCTGCGCCATCACTCTGCTGGCGGGCGGCCTCTACCTGATCTGGACCAAGGTCATCAGTCCCACCATCCCCGTGACCTACCTGGCCACGGTGGCGGTGCTCTCCCTGGCGGCGGGCCGGGACCCGGTGGTGCAACTGCTGTCCGGCGGCCTGATCCTGGGCGCCTTCTTCATGGCCACTGACTATGTGACCTCTCCCACCACCACAAAGGGCAAGCTGGTCTTCGGCATCGGCCTTGGCGTCATCACCTGCGCCATCCGGTTCCTGGGCACCATGGCCGAGGGCGTGTCCTTCTCCATCCTGCTGATGAATCTGGTGGTGCCCTACATCGAGGAGCTCACGCGGCAGGACCGCCTGGGCATCGCCAAGGTAAAAAAGAATAAGGAGGGCGCCGGGAAATGAGCAACTGGAATCGTATTGGAAAGCCCATTGTGGTGCTCTCCCTGATCTGCGTGGTGGTGACCGCCGCTCTGGCCGCCACCAACGAGGTCACCGCCCCCATCATTGAGGAGGCCCGGATCGAGGCGGAGAACGCCGCCCGGCTGGCGGTGCTCCCCGACGCCGACGGCTTCACCGAGGTG
>CALWVW010000013.1 GCA_944385075.1 uncultured Oscillospiraceae bacterium
TTGAGGAGGCCCGGATCGAGGCGGAGAACGCCGCCCGGCTGGCGGTGCTCCCCGACGCCGACGGCTTCACCGAGGTGGCCGGCATCTCCGTGGACGGCGTGTCCGCCGTCTACACCGCCAACAACGGCGCCGGAGCCGCCATCACCGCCTCCGCCAAGGGCTACGGCGGCGACGTGGTGATCATGGTGGGCATCGGCCCCGACGGCACGATCACCTCCATCGAGGTCACCGAGCAGGGCGAGACCAAGGGTATTGGCTCCAACGTGGTGAGCAACCCCGAGTATCTGGCGCAGTATGACGGCCTGTCCGCCGCCCAGCCCCTGGTGCTGGATCAGGATGTGGACGCCCTTTCCGGCGCCACCGTCTCCAGCACCGCGGTGATCGACGCGGTGAACGCCGCCATCGCGGCGTACAACCAGATTCCTTGAAAGGCGGTGAGCTGAGATGAGCAAAAACAGTAAGTGGAAGATTTTTACCAACGGTTTCCTGGCGGAAAACCCCGTTCTCGTGCTGGTCTTGGGCACCTGTCCCACCCTGGCCACCTCCACCATGGCGTCCAACGGCATCGGCATGGGCCTGGCCGCCACCTTCGTGCTGGTGTGCTCCAACATCGTGATCTCCGCCCTGCGGAAGGTCATCCCCAATCAGGTGCGCATCCCCTGTTATATCACCGTCATCGCCGGCTTTGTGTCGGTGGTGCAGATGCTGGTGAAGGCCTTTGTGCCCGCCCTGGACTCCGCGCTGGGCGTGTACCTGCCCCTGATCGTGGTCAACTGCATCATTCTGGGCCGGGCCGAGATGTTCGCCTCCAAGAACGGCGTCCTGGACTCCGCTCTGGACGGTCTGGGCATGGGCATCGGCTTTATGATCACCCTGACCATCATGGGTACCATCCGCGAGGTGCTGGGCTCCGGCACCTGGATGTCCGGGCTGGACGGGCTGTTCCCCTTCCTGCCTGAGGGCTTTGCCATCCAGGTCCTGCCCGAGTCGGTGGACCCCTTCACCATTATGACCAGCGCCCCCGGCGGGTTCTTCATCTTCGGCGTGATGATGGCGGCGGCCACCTGGCTGACCACCCGCCCCAAGAAGGAGAAGGCCTCCGCCCCCGCTGAGGCTGCGGAAGGAGGGAATGCATAATGGCTGTTGAGCTTGCTGTTATCTTTTTCTCCATGATCCTGGTGGACAACTACGTGCTGGTCCAGTTCCTGGGCATCTGCCCCTTCCTGGGCGTGTCCAAGCGGCTGGACAGCGCGGTGGGTATGTCCCTGGCCGTCACCTTCGTCATGGTGATGGCCACGGCGGCCACCTGGCCCATCCAGACCTTCCTGCTCACCCCCGCCAACCCGGACGGGAGCCTGAAGTGGGACATGGGCTATCTGCAGACCATCGTCTTTATCCTCATCATCGCCATCCTGGTGCAACTGCTGGAGAGCATCCTGAAGAAGTACATCCCCGCCCTGTACAAGGCCCTTGGCGTGTACCTCCCCCTGATCACCACCAACTGCACCATCCTGGGCGTCACCGTGCTGAACATCGACAACGGCTATGACTTCCTGGAGTCCATCATCTGCGCCGCCGGCGCGGGCATTGGCTATCTGGTGGCCATGGTGCTCTTCTCCGGCGTGCGCCGCCGGGTGGAGCAGGCGGTCACCCCCAAGTGCTTCAAGGATCTGCCCATCACTCTGGTGGCCGCGGCCATGGTCTCCCTGTCCTTCATGGGCTTTGGCGGCATTGTCGAGTCCATCTTCGGCGTATAAGGGGAGGGGGAAAGTAGAATGGATATGCAAATGATCCTGATGGCGGTGATCCTGGTCACTGTGATCGGCCTGATCGGCGCCGTCATCCTGGTGGTGGCCTCCATCGTCATGTATGTGCCTGTGGATGAGCGGGTGGAGCAGATCACCGGCGTCCTGGCCGGCGCCAACTGCGGCGCCTGCGGCTGTGCGGGCTGTGCCGACTACGCCAAGAGCATCGTGGAGGACGGCAACGCCGTCAACAAGTGCGTCCCCGGCGGGGCCGCCTGCGCCGCCGCCATCGCCCAGATCATGGGGGTGGAGGCGGGCTCCGTGACCCCCATGAAGGCGGTGGTGGCCTGCTCCGGCACCTGCGAAAAGACCTCCAAGCGCTATGAGTTCCAGGGTATCTCCAGCTGTCAGGCGGTCAAGGGCCTGTACGGCGGCGACGGGATGTGCCAGTACGGCTGTCTGGGCTATGGCGACTGTACCCGGGCCTGCGCCTTCGACGCCATCCACATCGTGGACGGCATCGCCAAGGTGGACTACGCCAAGTGTACCGGCTGTGGGGCCTGCGCCGCCGTGTGTCCCAACGCGGTGATCAGCGTGGTCCCCGAGCACAAGCGCAAGCCCGTGGTCCTCTGTCAGAACAAGGACAAGGGGGCCGACACCCGCAAGGCCTGTACCGCCGGCTGTATCGGCTGTATGAAGTGCGCCAAGGCCTGCCCCAAGCAGGCCATCACGGTGGAGAACAACCTGGCCTATATTGACCAATCCCTGTGCGTGGGCTGTCAGCTGTGCGTGAAGGAGTGCCCCGTGGGGGTCATCCACGTGCCCGCCAACGCCTGAGCGCTGTACGGACAGCAACAATACAAGACAAACGCGCACCCCCTCGGAGCTGTTCCAAGGGGGTGCGCTTTATATACGGCAATTCCAGCCGGGGTCAGCCGAAGTAGGCCACCAGCAGGTCCACACAGGCCCCGTAGGAGCGGATGCCCAGCTCCTGGTCGTTGCCCTTGAGAAAGTGGTCGTAGACCCCCTCCGCCACCTCCTCCACCGGGGAGGAGAGGGAGCGCCAGTAGGCGTTGTTGTCCTCCCAGTCCCGGGACAGCTCCGGGGTGAACCACTGCCCGGAGATCTGGTACCAGGAGTCGGGGGAGACGGCGTACAGGGCGTTGGACAGGTGGATCAGCCCCATAAGGTAGCCGGAGTACTGGAACACCTCGTCGTCACAGGTGGCGCAGGCGGCGATACCCACGAAGTTGGCCTCGTCCTCCAGGGCCACCATCCGCTGGTGGGACATCTCGTGGGCGATGGTGGCGGGGACCAGGCAGGCGGGGGCGTCGATATTGACGTTGGCCTCCCCGGTGAAGGGGAGGTAGACCCCGGTGAAGCCCAGGACGCTCTGGAGCCGGGAGCAGATCAGCGGCTTGGCCCTCACCGATTCCATGGAGAGGAAAGGGAATTCCCTTGACAGATTGTCGTAGACGTTCACCGCCCGGTCAAAGCAGTCCCGGAGCTCCTCGGCAAAGCGGCCCTCCCCGTCCCGGGCCACCCGGGTGGACAGCCGGGCGGCCTCCCGGGCGAACTCCCCGGTGACCGAGGCCAGCTTCTCCACTGAGTAGGGAGCGGTCTCCAGCCCGGAGCGCTGGGCAAAGGAGGGGGCGTAGTAGGCGGCGTTCCACAGCCAGCACACCCCCGCCCAGAGCCAGAGCCAGACCGCTACCAGGGCCAGGAGCCGCCGGAGGAAGGGGGCCAACTCCCGTCTCCGCACCAGAAGGACCATGGCCCGGACCAGCCAGACCACACAGCCCGCCAGAAACAGGGCGGTCAGTACCTCCGCCACCGAGAAGGGGAGGTGGGACCAAAGCCGCCCCCAAAACTGCTCGACCGGGGCCATGAAGCCGGACACCCAGCGGGCCATCAGGTCCGTCCGGGATTTCAACAGCTGAAACAGTCCCACCAGCAGGAGAGGGGGGAGGAGGGCGAAAAGACAGAGGGAAAAATGGCGTCGTTTCATGGTTCACTCCAGGATGACGGGGCCGGTGGTCCACTCCCGGCCGGGGGCGGGGACGGTCTCCAGACACAGGTCGTACAGGTCGGTACAGCGGGACTCCAGCGCAAAGAGGGCCCTGGCGGAGCCGGAGAGCCCCCTGATATGGGCGGGCTTGGTCAGGATCGGGAGGGAGGCCCGCCCCTTCATCTCCCGCAAAAGAGTGCGGCCCCGCCCATTGAAAGCCAGCACGCGCAGATAGGGGGGGATGTCGGGCCGGTCACCCTGGGTGAGACCCAGCCAGGCCCACACCAGCAGGCGGCGCAGGCGGGCGCGGGTCCAGTGCCTGGGTTTGGCCAGGGCAAAGAACTCCTCCAGCGAGCGGCACTGCTGGCCCGCCCGCTCCAGCCGGGGAGGGAGGCCCTCTCCCGCCCCGCTGTCCGGGAGTCGGGCCCAGTCCTCCGCCGCCATGGTCCGTAACCGGGCCAGCACCGCCCGCTCCGCCCGGACCAGGGAGGGAAAGCCGTTCCACCCGGCCCGGAGGACCTCCAGACCGCCCTCCGGGAGATAGGGCTCCAGCGCGCCCCAGTCTCCCCGCTCCAGAAACAGCCGGAGTTGAGTGGCGGAGAGGAACGGGGGGGCAACACAGGCCGCACCTCCGGCCGGGGGGACGGCGCACTCACCCAGCACGCTGTCGTGGGGCGCGCCCTCCCGGCGGACGGTGACAGCCCCCATGGCCCAGCCGTCCCGCTCCAGGTTCCGCAGATACTCCACCCCCAGGTTGTTGTTGGGGGAGGCGAGCAGACCGGCCAGCTCCCGACCCAGAAGCTCCTCCACCGCCTGCTGCCGGGCGGCGGCGTAGGGGAGCTGTTGCCGGACAAGGCGGCGGACCCGCTCCTGGTGCTCCGGGGTGTTGAGGCAACAGGCCACCCGGCACAGGCGGTCCACATCGCCGCACTCGCTCCCGAAGGAGAGCGTGTCCACCACCTGGCTGGCCGCCAGCAGTTGGGTCGCCCCCCGGGCGAAGGTCTCCGCCGAGGAGACCGCCCACACCGTGGGCAACTCCAGCACCAGATCCGCGCCCCCCAGCAGGGCCAGCCTGGCCCTTGTCCACTTGTCCAGCGCGGCGGGGCGCCCGCCCTGGACCCAGTTCCCGCTCATGACGGCCACCACGGCGCAGTCCGCCCCCAACAGCCGCCGGCTGGCGGCAATCTGGTGGGCGTGGCCGGTGTGGAAGGGGTTGTATTCCGCGACGATCCCGATGACGTTCAAGGGCGGACCTCCTGACTGTGGGGGAGTAGGGCCGGACGGACGAAAAAAATATGGCGAATGTGAAAAAAATGGTTGTCCTGACCGGGAAAAAGCGGTATGATAGTACCATACCGGATGCCTTTATTGTAGTACATTCTCACAGCCAAGGCAACCCAGAGCGCCCCTTAAATTTTGATTGTGAAGGAGACGAGTCCCATGAATATCCTAGTCATCAACGCCGGTAGCTCTTCCCTGAAGTATCAGCTCCTCAACCCCGAGACCCAGCAGGTGCTGGCCAAGGGCCTGTGCGAGCGGATCGGGATCGACGGCAAGTTCACCTACAAGCCCGCGGGCAAGGAGGCCATCAAGGAGGCCGACGTGGCCATGCCCACCCACTCCGAGGCCATTCAGGCGGTGCTCAACGCCCTGGTGGACCCCAAGAACGGCGTCATCGGCTCCATGAAGGAGATCGACGCGGTGGGCCACCGGGTGGTCCACGGCGGCGAGAAGTTCGCCAAGTCCGTCCTGATCACCGACGAGGTGATGGCCGCCATCGAGGAGTGCAACCCCCTGGCCCCCCTGCACAACCCCGCCAACATCATCGGCATCAAGGCCTGCCAGGCGCTGATGCCCGGCACCCCCATGGTGGCCGTGTTCGATACCGCCTTCCACCAGACCATGCCCCCCGTGGCCTACACCTACGCCCTGCCCTATGAGTACTATGAGAAGGACAAGGTCCGCCGCTACGGCTTCCACGGCACCAGCCACAAGTATGTGGCCGGCCGGGCCGCCGCCATGCTGGGCAAGCCCATCGAGGAGCTGAAACTCATCTCCTGCCACCTGGGCAACGGCTCCTCCGTCACCGCTATCAAGGGCGGGAAGAGCGTGGACACCTCCATGGGCTTCACCCCCCTGGCCGGTCTGCCCATGGGCACCCGCACCGGCGACATCGATGCGGGCATCCTGGAGTACCTGATGGGCAAGTACAACATGGACATCAAAGAGATGCTGAACATCATGAACAAGAAGTCCGGCGTGCTGGGCATCTCCGGCGTCTCCTCCGACTTCCGCGACCTGGAGGCCGCCGGCAAGGAGGGCAACCAGCGGGCCGCCCTGGCCGTGGAGGTCTTTGAGTACGGGGTCAAGAAGCTGATCGGCTCCTACGCCGCCGCCATGGGCGGGGTGGACGCCGTCATCTTCACCGCCGGCGTGGGCGAGAACGGCGGCGGCAACCGGGCCAACATCGTCTCCGGCCTGGAGTTCATGGGCATCAAGATCGACCCGGAGAAGAACAAGCTCCGCGGCGAGGAGGTCGATATCTCCGCCGAGGGCGCCACCGTCCGCACTCTGGTCATTCCCACCAACGAGGAGCTGATGATCGCCATGGACACCGCGGAGTTGGTCAAGGGCTGAGATATCAACCTGATCTGCCGCCGGGATTAGATCGTCAAGGCATTTCACTTTATATGGAGACAGCGCGGGCGCCGGGACGCCCGCGCTGTTTTTTTACCGGCATGAGATAAAAGAGGCGCCTTCCGGGTATTAGAAGCAGAAGGACACCACAGGGGGTGAGGCACATGGAAAAGGACGGGGAGCTGGCCGCGCTGGCGGAGCGTTATCTGGAGCTGGTGTACCGGGTCGCCCTGAACTGTGTGGGCCACCCGGCGGACGCGGATGACGTGACCCAGAATGTGATGGTCCGGTTTCTCCGGGCCTGTCCGGAGCTGGAGAGTCCGGAGCACGCCAGGCGCTGGTTCATCCGGGTGGCCGTGAACGAGTCCCGGCGGCTCCTGACCGCCCCCTGGCGGCGCAGGACGGTCTCTCTGGAGGAGCTGTCGGCCATTCTGCCCGCAGGCAGGGAGGAGCAGGCGGAGCTACTGGAGGCGGTACTGTCCCTGCCCCGGCTCTATCGGTTGCCCCTGTACCTCTATTATTATGAGGGGTACTCGGTGGAGGAGGTGGGGGAGCTGTTGGGGCGCAGGCCCTCCACCGTCCAGACCCAGCTGGCCAGGGGCCGGGAGCAGTTGCGCAGAAAATTGACAGAGGAGTAGAGGAGGGAGGGGCATGGAACAGTGGAGTCAGGTGATGAGGCGGGCCTTTGAGGGGGTCGGCCCCTCGCAACGGGTGTGGGAGGCGGTCAAGGCAGACCGGGACCGCGCCGGGCACAAGGGGAGCCGCTATGTGCGCCGGGGGTCGGCCGCTCTGATAGCGGCACTGATCGCTGTGATGCTGTGCGGCGGGACTGCCGCGGTCTATCAGGGGGCGGCCGGCGATATCCGCGGACTTCTGTCCGCCATATGGCAGAGGTCTTCCGGAAGCGCCGTGCCGGAGGAGCAGGCGGCCTATCTGGACCGCTTGAGCCAGGAGATCGGCGTCAGCCGGACGGTGGACGGCGTGACGCTGACAGTGGACTCCGCCACCGTGGGGGAGAATGTGCTGTATCTCCTTCTGGTGATGGAGGGGATGGAATGGCCGGAGTGGGCGCTGGACCCGGAGCAGGCGCGGGCCATGGATTTTTCTGTGACGGACCTGGAGCTGACCGCGCTTCCGGGAGTTGGGCTGGAGGGGTGGTCCGCTTGCTCCAGCATCCGGAAGGAGCTGGACGGGGCGGGGCGGCTGATGATTCTGTGGCGCTATTACTGGGAAGGGGCGCCCGCGCCAGAAGCCGGTGACCTGTTGCCGGTGTCCGTCCGGCTGGATGATCTGGTGGTACAGCGGATCGTGGACGGCGTTCCGGTGGAGGAGGTGGAAGTGGCGGAGGGGATCTGGCAACTGGACTTCACTGTGGAGACGCCGGAGGCGGAGGCCCCTCTGCGGGGGCCGGACACGGAGCTTGTCCTGTGCGACCGGGCAGGGGAGGCACTGACCGTCTCGATGGAGGGCCTGGAGGTGACAGGTACTGGGATTGCTGTGGAGATCGAGTCCTCCCGAGAGGAGCTGGAGCGCTATATGGATGCGTTGATGGAGGGGGCGCCGGAGAAGCTACATCCGGATTGCCAGCAGAGCCTATTTGGCCTGATGTCGCCCACATTGATTCTGAGGGATGGCACCGAGATCGGGAGTGGGTGGGAGTTGGGGGGAGGCACCTCTTTCCAGTGGACGGAGGACGAAATGGGACTGGAGTACCGGGACGTCTGGCTGGTCCCGGTGGACCCGGAACAGGTGGAGTCTGTGCGCATCGGTCTGACCACCGTTCCGCTGGATGGGGGACGGGAGGAATAGACAGGGCATAACACAGCGCAACAGCGCGGGCGCCGGGGGCGCCCGCGCTGTTTTCGCCGCCCCTCCCGTTGACAAGGGGGGCGGGCCTCCTTATAATAGAAGGCATCTTAGAGAGTGTGGGGGGCCCGGTATGGACATCCATGTGAACGACACCTTGAAGATGAAAAAGGCCCACCCCTGCGGAAGCCAGGAGTGGCTGGTCCTGCGGGTGGGGATGGATTTCAAACTGCGCTGTCAGGGCTGTGGTCATGAGGTGATGCTCCCCCGGAGCAAGGTGGAGAAGAACATCCGCAAGGTGTTCCGGGAGGGGCAACCTGTGGAGGTGTAGGCCCTGTGTCCCGCCGTCCGGCGCGCCACATCGAAAATCACCGTAACGGGAAAGGAAGGAAACCATGCGCTACGATAGCGACCTGCTCTACCGGCCGCCCGGGGAGTGGAAGAGCTACCTGCTCCAGTGTACCATCGGTTGCTCCAACAACCAGTGTACTTTCTGCGGGATGTATAAGGAGAAGAAATTCCGCATCCGGCCCGTGTCCGAGATCCTGGAGGACATCGACATGGCCCGGGCCTACTACGGCCCCGGCCTGCAACGGGTGTTCCTGATGGACGGGGACGCCATCATCATGAAGACAGAGGACCTGCTCCAGGTTCTCCACAAGCTGTACGCCACCTTCCCCCGGCTGGAGAAGGTCACCCTCTACGCCGGGCCGCGCAGTACCCTGGCCAAGACGCCGGAGGAGCTGAGGACCCTCCATGAGGCGGGTCTGTCCCGGGCCTACCTGGGGGTGGAGAGCGGAAGCGACACGGTGCTGAAGTTCATCCACAAGGGGGTGGACGCCCAGCAGATGCTCCTGGCCGGACAGCGGCTGGTGGAGGCGGGCATCGACCTGTGGGTGACGGTGATCCTGGGGATGACCGGGGCCCGGGGGGAGGGGGGCGACTGGCGGGAGCACATCCTGTCCACCGCCGCCATGATCAACGCCATGAAGCCCCGCCACCTGTCCGCCATGACCTTCGCCCCCGCCAAGGGGACCCCCCTGGGGGAGGACGTGCTGGCGGGCCGGTTCCAGGTGTGCTCCCCGGACCACATTTTGGAGGAGTGCCGCCTGCTGGTGGAAAAGCTGGACGTGGACCCCCTCCACTTCACCAGCAACCACGCCTCCAACTACCTGCCCCTGAAGGGCGGCCTGCCCGAGGACCGGGAGAAATTTCTCTCCCTGATCGACCAGGCGTTGGCCGGAAAGATCCAGCTGAGAAAGACCCTGGACCGGGGGATCTGAGCTGAAAAAACAGGAAGAAAAAACACCCTCCGCCCCCGGGCGAGGGGTGTTTTTTTCGGCCGTCGTGGGATGGAAGTATCTGGGAACAAAACAATAATATGGGAGAAAATACGGGTATTCTACATAGATTCTGACAAAATCAACAAGTTCACTCTGGGATTTATAGGCAATATTGCCCTTGTTTTGGAATATGAAATTGGTTACAATGTGGTAACAAAAGTAACAAGAGGTTGCTTTTGCTTGTCATCAATTTGACAAAATTTGTATCTATTGGAGTGAAGACAATGACACGCAAGCTGGTTTCCGTTCTGCTCAGCGCCTTTGCCTTGCTCCTCCTGATGGGGGCCAGCGCGCCCCTTGAGCAGCCCGACACCCTGCTGGCAGAGGAGGAGAGCGCCGTGTTCCTGAGCGCGGCGCTTGAGACTGAAGCGTATGTGCATCTGGAGGAGGCGGTGGAGGGGGCCGTTCAGGCCACCGCCAGCGCCAATCCTCTGGAAGTGGCCGAGAGCACGGACAACAAGCTACTGATCGATGGAGTGCCCGCCCCGATCGAGGTGGGCCGGGTCCAGAAGGACGGGGTGACCTATGTGGCCCTGGCCCCCATGGCCCAGGCGCTGAACCCCAGCGCCCAGGTGGCCTGGGACGGCTCCACCGCCACGGTGACCACCCCCGCCCTGCGGCTGACCGCCAAGGTGGGCCAGCTCTATCTGGAGGCCAATGGCCGGTATCTGTACCTCCCCGAGGGGGTCCAGCTGTCCGGCGGCCGGGTGATCGTCCCCCTGTGGGCGGTGGCCGAGGCCTTTGGCGCCACGGTGGGCTGGAACGCCGCCGCCGGCACTGTTACGGTGACCCGTGGGAGCGGCGCGATCCAGCCGGGGGACAGCTACTACAACCAGGAGGACCTCTTCTGGCTGTCCCGGGTGATTTACGCGGAGAGTGGCAACCAGTCCCTGGAGGGGAAAATGGCGGTGGGCAACGTGGTGCTGAACCGGGTGGCCAACCCCATCTATCCCAACACCATCCAGGGGGTACTGGCCCAGAAGAATCAGTTCAGTACCTACAAGTCTGGCGCCCTGGCTTACCGGACGCCCACCGAGTCCTGCATCATCGCCGCCAAGCTGGTGCTGGACGGCGGCGTGGTGGAGGAGACGGAGGGAGCCCTCTATTTCGACTCCGCCAGAAACAGCTGGGCCTCCCGCAACCGCACCTATGTGACGACGCTGGGCGGACACAAATTTTATCGCTGAGAAAGGGCCGCCGGCAGGCGGCCCTTTCCATTTGAGGACCCGCCCCGGCGCGGTCCTTTTTTATGGGAGCAAAGGGAAAAGAAAAAATATTTTTCAGGAAATGGGGCTTCCATTTTTGTATATTCATGTATATAATACAGGAGAGATGACAAATGGCCGGGCCCCAGTGCGCGCCCGGACGGGAGGATATTCAGCATGACAAGAAGTAACGCCCGCGAGATCGCGGTCCATCTGATTTTTTCGCTGGGCTTTGGCAACGGGGACGCCCAGTCCCTGCTGGACAGCCAGCTGACCCGGGAGCGCTTTCAGGAGCTGGCCGAGGATTCCCCCCTCTATGCCCAGTTCCCCAACGAGAAGCAGGAGAGCTATATCCGGGAGCTGGTCCAGGGGGTCTTTGCCCACGGGCCGGAGCTGGACGAGTACATCGGCCGCTACGCGGTGGGGTGGTCCTTTGCCCGGATCCCCCGGATGGCGGCCGCCATCATGCGTACCGCCATGTATGAGATGTTATACATGCCGGACATCCCCAACGCCGCCGCCATCAACGAGGCGGTGGAGATCGCCAAGCGCTATGAGCCCCAGGACGTGGTGGCCTTTTTGAACGGCATCCTGGGCTCCTTTGCCCGGGCGGAGTTCGCGGACACCCCGCCCCGCCCGGAGAAGAAGGAGGAGTCCCGGGAGGCGGAGCAGTGATCCCGGCCGTCCTGGGTCTGGACACCAGCAATTACACCACCTCCCTGGCCGTCTATGACGGCCGGGAGGGGATCCATGTGGGACGTCTCTTGACGGTGCGGCCCGGGGAACTGGGCCTGCGCCAGAGCGACGCCCTGTTTCAGCATGTCCAGCGCCTGCCCCAGCTGTTCGGTCAGTTGCGGGAGAGGGGGCTGGACCGGTATCAGATCGTTGCCGTGGGGGCCAGCACCCGCCCCCGGGCGGTGGAGGGCTCCTATATGCCCTGCTTCCTGGCCGGCGCCTCCCAGGGGGAGGGGCTGGCCCATGTGCTGGGCGTCCCCTTTTTCGCCCACTCCCACCAGCAGGGACATCTGGCGGCGGCCGCCTGGTCCGCCGGGCGGATGGACCTGTTGGACCGGCCCTTTCTGGCCTGGCACCTGTCCGGCGGGACCACGGAGCTCCTTCTGGTGGAGCCGGAGGGGACCAGCGTCCGGGCGGAGATCCTGGGCGGGAGCAAGGACATCTCCGCCGGTCAGCTGATTGACCGGGCAGGGGTGCTGTTGGGGCTGGATTTCCCGGCGGGGAAGGCTCTCAGCGCCCTGGCCGGGGAGACGGAGGGGGTCGCGCCCTTTCCCGTGAAGCTGGACGGGCTGTCCTTCTCCCTGTCCGGAATGGAAAATCAGGTGCAGAGGCGCCTGGCGGAGGGGGAGACCCCCGCCCGGGTGGCCGCCTTTGTCCTGGAGACCGTGTGCCATGTGGTGCTCCGGGCCACCCAGGCCGCACGGGAGGCGCACCCGGGCCTGCCGGTGCTGTGCTCCGGCGGGGTGGCCTCCAATTCCCGGTTGCGGGAGCTGTTGACCCGGGCGTGTCAGGCGGTCTTCGCCCAGCCACAGTACGCCACCGACAACGCCATGGGGACGGCCGTCCTCACCTGGCGGGCGCTGGAGGGGAGCCGATGAGAGAACAGACCGTGCTGACCCCCAGTCAGGTGGGGCAGTACATCAAGCAGTGGATGGACCGGGACCGGCTGTTGTCCGGTCTTCTGATCAGCGGGGAGATCTCCAATTACAAGGTCTACCCCTCCGGCCACCACTATTTCACCCTGAAGGACGGGGAGGGGGCCCTCCGGTGCGTCATGTTCCGGGGGGACGCCGCGTCCCTCCGGTTTCGCCCGTCCAACGGGATGCGGGTCATCGCCGCCGGCCGGATCACGGTCTTTCCCCGGGACGGCCAGTATCAGCTGTACTGCGTCCGCCTCACCCCGGAGGGGGTGGGGGACCTGCACCTGGCCTTTGAACAGCTGAAGGAGCGTCTGGCCCGGGAGGGCCTGTTCGACCCGGCCCACAAGCGGCCGCTCCCCCGGTTTCCCAGCACGGTCGCCCTGATCACCTCCCCGGCCGGGGCGGCGGTCCGGGACATGGTGCGGATCCTGGGGGCCCGGTGGCCTCTGGTCCGGATCAGGGTCCTGCCGGTGCGGGTCCAGGGGGAGGGGGCCGCGGAGGAGATCGCCGCCGCCCTCCAATGGGCCAACGAGAACCGGGTGGCCGACGTGATCATCACCGGCCGGGGCGGCGGCTCCATGGAGGACCTGTGGGCCTTCAACGAGGAGGTGGTGGCCCGGGCCATCTACCGCTCTCAGATCCCGGTGATCTCCGCGGTGGGCCACGAGCCCGATGTGACCATCGCGGATTTTGTGGCCGACCTGCGGGCGGCCACCCCCTCCAATGCCGCGGAGCTGGCGGTGCCCGATCAAAACGAGATCTACGGCGCCCTGCTGGGCGACGGCGGGCGGCTGAGAGGGGCGATCACCTTCCGGCTGGACCGGTACCGGCAGGCGCTGGACCGGCTGGCCACCAGCCGGCCTATGCGGGAGCCCGCCTCCTATTGGAAGGACAAGCGGCTCCTGCTGGACTACCAGAGCCGGCAACTGTGCCACGGGTTCGAGCGGTGTCTCGCCGGGCGCAGAGAGGAGCTGGCACGCCTGTCCGCCGCCCTGGACGCCATGAGCCCCCTGCGGGTACTGGCCCGGGGGTACGCGGTGGCCAGGGGAGAGGGGGGCCAGGTGGTCTCCTCGGTGGAGCAGGTGCGGACAGGGGAGAGGTTGGAGCTGACCCTGTCGGACGGGACTCTGGACTGCCAAGTCCTGTGACGGAAGAAAGGAGTATCCCATGGCCGGAAAGAAAAAGTTGACCTTCGAGGGGGCGCTGGCCCGCCTGGAGGAGATCGTGGGTCTGCTGGAGCGGGGGGACGCCCCTCTGGAGCAGGCCATGTCCCTCTTTGAGGAGGGGGCCGGGCTGTTGCGGGAGTGCACCGCCCAGCTGGACCAGGCGGAGCAGAAGGTGACCCTGCTCACTGCGGGGGAGGACGGACAGGCTGTGGAGCGGCCCTTCCAGGAGGAGACATGATATGGAACAGGATTTTTCCGCCCAGCTTGCCTGGGACCAGACCCTGATCGAGGAGTACCTGGCCCGGGTGTTTCAGGGCTCGCCCCGCTATGCCGACCTGCAGGAGGCCATGGAGTACTCCCTGCTGTCCGGCGGGAAGCGGGTCCGGCCGGTGCTGACGCTGGAGGCCTGCCGCCTGTGCGGCGGGGACCCGGCGCTGTCTCTGCCCTTCGCCTGCGCCGTGGAGATGGTACACACCTACTCCCTGATCCACGACGACCTGCCCGCCATGGATGACGACGACATGCGCCGGGGCCGCCCCTCCAACCACGCGGTCTATGGGGAGGCCACCGCCATTCTGGCGGGGGACGGCCTTCTGACGGCGGCCTTCGGCCAGCTGGCCCGGGCGGATCTGCCCGGGGAGCGGATCGTCCAGGCGGTGGACTGCCTGTCCCGGGCCGCGGGCCCGGAGGGCATGGTGGCCGGACAGGCCCTGGACATGGCGGGCGAGGGCCGGGCGCTGGTAAAGAGCGAGCTGGAACAGCTCCAGGGTCTGAAGACCGGGGCGCTGATCCGGGCGGCGGCCGAGCTGGGCTGTATCGCCGCCGGAGGGACCGGGGAACAGCGGGAGCAGATCCGGACCTATGCCCAGGCCCTGGGCCGGGCGTTCCAGGTGCGGGACGATATGCTGGACGTGATCGGGACGGACGGAGAGCTGGGCAAGCCGGTGGGCTCCGACCGCTCCAATGAGAAGAGTACCTTTGTGACCGCCCTGGGGCTGGAGGGGTGCGCCGCTCTGGTGGATCAGCTGACCCGGGAGGCGGTCCGGGCGGTGGAGCCCTTCGCCCGGCCGGAGTTTTTGATCTGGCTGGCGGAGAGTCTGGCCGGCCGGAGGACCTGAGAGCACAGATATCGTTTCAAGTTTTCAAATAGGAAGCCGGCCTCTGCGCGCGTGGCGGCGCGCCTTGGCTACCTCCGCCCGGTGGGCGGGGTGGGAAAGGGGGAAGGACGTATGTGGGACCGCATGGGCTTTTTTACCGGCAACCTGCCATTGGACCTGGCCGTCCTGGCGTGGCTGGCGGCCCAGCTGATCAAGACGGTCATCAACCTGGCCAGGGGGCAGGGGCTGGCCCTGAGCCGGATGCTGGGGAGCGGGGATATGCCCAGCTCCCACTCCGCCTTCATCTGCGCCGCGACGGCCTCCATCGGCCAGATCTGCGGCTGGCGCTCGCCGCTGTTCTCTCTGTCGGCGGCGATGGCGCTGGTGGTGATGTATGACGCGTGCAACGTGCGCCGGGCGGCGGGGGAGCAGGCCAAGTTACTCAACTACCTGGTGGACCACTGGGACGACCTGCCCCAGGAGTTCAAAGAGAAAAAGCGCCTCAACGAGCACCTGGGCCACACATTGCCCCAGGTGCTGATGGGGGGACTGCTGGGGACGGCCATCGGTCTGGGGGGCTCCATGCTCCTGTGAGGGCCGGGCCGGAGTTGGAATGATGATGTGAGGGATCGGAATTGCGGAATGAGACAACCCGACAGCCCCATCCCCTTCTGGAGGGGCTGAGCGACCAGGAGGCTCTGGCCCTGTGCGGCCAGTTGCGCCGGGATCTGGTCCAGAGCGTGTCGGAGACGGGGGGACATCTGGCCTCCAACCTGGGGGCCGTGGAGCTGACGGTGGCCATCCACCGGGTCTTTGACACCTCGGTGGACCGGTTGATTTTCGACGTGGGGCACCAGTGCTATCCCCATAAAATGCTTACCGGCCGCCGGGAGGCCATGGCCACCCTGCGGCAGTACGGGGGCCTGTCCGGCTTTCCCAAGCCCGGGGAGAGCGTCCACGACGCCTTTATCGCCGGGCACGCCTCCAACTCCGTGGCGGTGGCCCTGGGGATGGCCCGGGCCCGGGCCCTGACGGGGGAGGACTATAAGGTGCTGGCCCTCATCGGCGACGGGGCGCTCACCGGCGGTCTGGCCTATGAGGGGCTGTCCAACGCCGGGGAGTGCGGCCAGCAGTTGCTGGTCATCCTCAACGACAACGGCATGTCCATCACCCCCAACGTGGGGGCGGTGGCCGACCATCTGGCCAAACAGCGGCTCAAGCCCCAGTATCTCACCTTCAAGCGGCACTACCGCCGGATCATGAACGCCTCCGCCCCCGGGCGGGCGGTCTACCGGGTGACCCACGGGGTGAAGCAGGCCCTGAAGCAGAGCCTGTTGCCCTGCAGTATGTTTGAAAATTTCGGCTTCCACTATCTGGGGCCGGTGGACGGACACAACCTGGGCCAGTTGACAAAGATCCTGCAATACGCCCGGGACCTGAACGAGCCTGTTCTGCTCCATGTCAAAACTGTAAAGGGGAAAGGCTATCCACTGGCGGAGGAAAACCCCGACGCCTTCCACGGCGTGCCCCCCTTCGACCCGATGACCGGACAGAGAAGGCAGGGGAGCGGCGAGAACTTCTCCTCTGTCTTTGGCCGGACGCTGGTCCGATTGGCGGAGCGGGACGGCCGGGTGTGCGCCATCACCGCCGCCATGACCGGCGGGACGGGGCTGACCCAGTTTGCCCGGCAGTTCCCCCAGCGGTTCTTTGACGTGGGGATCGCCGAGGGGTGCGCTGTCTCCATGGCCGCGGGTATGGCCAAGCAGGGCGCCCTCCCGGTGTTCGCGGTGTACTCCACCTTCCTGCAACGGAGCTATGATATGCTGGTCCACGACGTGGCCATCGGGGATCTCCACCTGGTGCTGGGGGTGGACCGGGCCGGTCTGGTGGGGGAGGACGGTGAGACCCACCAGGGGACCTTTGACCTGGCCTACCTGGGGAGTGTCCCACACATGACTGTCCTGGCCCCCGCCAGCTTCGCCGAGCTGGAGACCATGCTGGAGCGGGCTCTGTTCCATATCTCCGGGCCGGTGGCGGTGCGCTACCCCCGGGGAGGGGAGGGCGCCTATGTGGGCGACGCGGGAGCGGAGCCCGCCAGCGTCCTGCGCTCGGGGGAGGATGTCACCCTGGTGGGCTACGGGACGGAGATCAACCAGCTTCTGGAAGGGGCGGACCTTCTGGCCGGGGCGGGGATCCGGGCCGAGGTCATCAAGCTCAATCAGGTGCTCCCTCTGGAGCCCGAGCTGGTGCTCCAGTCGGTCCGGAGGACCGGGACCCTGCTGGTGGCGGAGGAACACGCGGCCCAGGGGAGCGCCGGCGTCCGGCTGGCGGCCTGGTTAGAGCTGGCCGGAGTGCCGGCCCGGGTGGTCCTGCTCAACTGCGGAGAGGGCTTTGTGCCCCACGGGGCCACCGGCCTGTTGCGGCGGTCCCTGTCCCTGGACGGCGCCGGGATCGCGAGCAAGGTGTTGGAGGTGTTGGGCCGTGGGAAAACGGCGACTTGATGTGGCCCTGACCGAGCTGGGACTGGCGGAGAGCCGCCAGAAGGCCCAGGCTCTGATCATGGCCGGCGAGGTCTATGTCAACGAGCAGAAGCAACTGAAGGCGGGGACCCAGGTGGGGGATGCGGACCAGATCCAGGTGCGGGGCCGCGCCCTCCCCTATGTGAGCCGGGGCGGCCTGAAGCTGGAGAAGGCCATGGAGCTGTGGCCCATCCGGCTGGAGGGGGCGGTGTGCGCCGACATCGGGGCCTCTACCGGGGGCTTTACCGACTGTATGCTCCAGAACGGGGCCAGGCGGGTCTACGCGGTGGATGTGGGCTATAACCAGCTGGACTGGCGGCTCCGCAACGACCCCCGGGTGGTCTGCATGGAGCGCACCAACGCCCGGTACCTGACTGCGGAGCAGATCCCGGAGCCGCTGGACTTCTTCTCCGTGGACGTGTCCTTCATCTCCCTCCACCTGATTTTGCCCACCCTGCGGCCCCTGCTCCGGGAGGAGGGGCAGGCGGTCTGCCTGGTCAAGCCCCAGTTTGAGGCGGGACGGGACAAGGTGGGAAAGAAGGGGGTGGTCCGGGACCCGGAGACCCATCTGGAGGTGCTGGAGCACTTTCTGGACCACGCCGCCCAGGCGGGATTTACTGTAAAGGATATTACCTTTTCCCCCATCAAAGGCCCGGAGGGGAATATTGAATATCTGGGGTACCTCCAGGCGGCCGGGGGGCCGGCCTACGGGGGCGACCTGCGGGCGCTGGTGGAGCGCTCCCACCAGGTCTGGAAGGAGGAGACGCCGTGAAGATCGTACTGAGCTCCAATCCCTACCGGGACCACGGGCTCCGGGCCGCTCTGGAGGCAAAGCGGATCCTGGAGCAGGCGGGGGCCCAGACCGTGCTGTGCCTCCCCTTTCAGCCCAAGAAGGGGGACCGGATGGAGCTCCCCAAAAAGGTGGAGCTGACCGATCTCCACACGGCCCTCCCGGCGGCGGATCTGCTGATCTGCTTCGGGGGGGACGGCACCATCCTCCACGCCGCCCGGGACGCCACCCTGCATCACGTCCCCATTCTGGGGGTCAACATGGGGAGCATGGGCTTTATGGCGGAGCTGGAGCGGGGGGAGCTCTCCCTGCTGGCCCCGCTGGCCAGGGGGGACTTCGCCACCGAGGAGCGGATGATGCTGGATGTCCGGGTGTTGCGGGGCAACAAGCTCATCAGCCAGGACCTGGCCCTCAATGACGCGGTGATCTCCAAGGGCTCTATGGCCCGGGTGGCGGAGATGGAGGTGCTGGCGGACCGGGTCCCGGTGACGGCGGTCACCGGTGACGGTGTGATCGTCGCCACCCCCACCGGCTCCACCGCCTACTCCATGTCGGCAGGGGGGCCCATCGTGGAGCCCACCTCCACCTGTCTCATCGTCACGCCGGTCTGTGCCCACCAGCTGGCCGCCCGGGCCATGGTGCTGGACCGGGACCGGATCATCACCGTGCGTCTGCCCAAAGGAAACCGCAAGTATTTATACTTGTCAATTGACGGAGGAAAAGCGTTGCGCCTCGGCGGCGGGGACCGGGTGGAGATCAGCCGCTCCGCCCACTGTACCCGGCTGGTCCGGCTGGCCGACCGCAACTTTTATCAAGTGATCAATCAGAAATTGGGGGGACTTATGCCATGAAAAACGCGCGGCAGGGCGAGATCCTGAAGATCATCCAGTCCAAGGATGTGGAGACCCAGGACCAGCTGTTGGAGGAACTGCGGCTCCGGGGCTTCTCGGCCACCCAGGCCACCATTTCCCGGGACATCAAGGAGTTGCGCATGGTGAAGGAGCTCACCGGAAACGGGGGCTACCGGTACGCCCTGTCCGAGCGGAAGCGGGGGGCCGGCACAGATACCCGCCTGCGGAACATCTTCAAGGAGGGCGTGGTGTCCGCAGACGCGGCCCAGAACATCGTGGTGGTGCGCACCATGCCCGGGGTGGCCTCCGGCGTGTGTCTGGCGCTGGACGGCATGGACATCTCCGGCATGGTGGGCAGTCTGGCCGGGGACGACACGGGGATCCTGATCATGCGGGACTCCGCCTCGGCCCAGCAGTTCGTCAACGAGATCCACAAGCTACTGAAGTAGGCGTTCCCCCGGGAACGCCGCCGGAAGGGGAGGGGAGAGCATGCTCTCATTGCTCCACATCGAGAATATCGCCATCATCCAGTCGGCGGACATCCGCTTCGACCGGGGGTTCAACGTCCTCACCGGAGAGACCGGGGCGGGCAAATCCATCGTCATCGACGCCATCAGCGCCGTCCTGGGGGAGCGCACCAGCCGGGAGCTCATCCGGACAGGGGCCAAGTCTGCCCTTGTCACTGCGGTGTTCACAGGGGAACTCCCCACCCGGTGGCTGGAGGACAACGGCTTTCCCGACCCCGGGGAGGAGCTGATGCTCCAGCGGGAGATCCAGGGGGACGGCCGGAACAGTTGCCGGGTCAACGGGCGGCCCATGACGGTGGCCCAGCTCCGGGAGCTGGGGCGGCAACTGCTGAACATCCACGGCCAGCACGACGGCCAGCAACTGCTGGACCCGGGGTACCACCTGGGCTACCTGGACAGCTTCGGCAAGACCGGGCCGCTGTTGGCGGACTATCAGGCCGCCTATCAGGAGATGAGCTGGTTGCGGCGGCGGATCGCCGGACTGGAGATGGACGAGGCGGAGCGCTCCCGCCGGGTGGATACCCTCAACTACCAGATCCGGGAGCTGGAGCGGGCCGAGCTCCGGGTGGGAGAGGACGAGGAGCTGGACGCCCGCAGGACCCTGTTGCGGGGGGCGGGAAAGCTGATGGAGGCGGTCCAGGGGGCCCAGTTCGCCCTGTCCGGGAACGAGGATAGCCCGGGGGCCTGCGACCTGATCGGCGAGGCGGAGGGCGCCGTCCGCTCCGTGGCCAAGTACGGCCCCCGGCTGGAGGAGCTTGGGGACAAGCTCACTGCCCTGCGCTACGCGGCGGACGACGCGGCGGAGCTGTTGCGGGACCTGGAGGGGGAGCTGGATTTCTCCCCCGATGAGCTGGACCGGCTGGAGAGCCGACTGGACGTGATCTACCGGCTGAAAAAGAAGTACGGGCCCACGGTGGCCGATATGCTGGACTATCTGGAGCGGTGCCGCCGGGAGCTGGAGCAGATCCAGGACGCGGACGACACCATCCAGAGGCTGGAGAAGGAGCTGGAGGGCGCGAGGGCCGAGGCCGGAAGACGGGGGGAGGCCCTGTCCAAGGCCCGGCAACAGGCGGCCCGGGAGCTCCAGAGCCGGGTCCAGGAGGAGCTCCGGCAACTGGATATGCCCAAGGTCCGGTTCCAGGTGGAGTTTGCCCCCGTTTCGGGGGAGGACGGCATGGACGAGACCGGCCTGGACCGGGTGCAGTTCCTCATGTCGGCCAACGTGGGGGAGGGGCTCCGCCCCATCCAGAAGGTGGCCTCCGGCGGCGAGCTGGCCCGGATCATGCTGGCCCTGAAAAACGTTCTGGCGGAGGACGACGGCATCGGCACGCTGGTCTTTGACGAGGTGGACACCGGCGTGTCCGGCCGGGCGGCCCAGAAGGTGGCCGAAAAAATGGCCGATGTGGCCCGGCGGAAGCAGGTGCTCTGCGTCACCCACCTGCCCCAGATCGCCGCCATGGCGGACACCCACTTCTCGGTGGAGAAGGGGGAGCGGGACGGGCGGACCTATACAAACGTGGAGCGGCTGGACCGGGAGGGCCGCCGGGAGGAGCTGGCCCGCCTGGTGGGCGGGGCCAGCGTCACCCAGGCCCTCTTGGACGGGGCGGCGGAGTTGCTCCAACAGGCCGACCAGTACCGGCAGAACCAGAAAAAGGACACGGACTGACCCTCAGTCCCGTGATGACACTCTGAAAAAAGCGAGGTAAAAGAAGATGGATTACGCAAAAGAGAGCCTGAGACTCCACGGGGAGTGGAAGGGCAAGATCGAGGTGGTGGCCACCGTGCCCGCCAACGACAAGGAGTCCCTGTCCCTGGCCTATACCCCGGGTGTGGCCCAGCCCTGCCTTGAGATCCAGGCCCACCCGGAGAAGAGCTACGAGCTCACCCGACGGCACAACCTGTGCGCCGTCATCACCGACGGCTCCGCCGTCCTGGGCCTGGGGGACATCGGCCCCGAGGCGGGCATGCCCGTGATGGAGGGCAAGTGCGTCCTGTTCAAGACCTTCGGCGGGGTGGACGCCTTCCCCCTGTGCGTCAAGACCCACGACGTGGACGAATTTGTCCAGACGGTCTATAACATCTCCGGCTCCTTCGGCGGCATCAACCTGGAGGACATCGCCGCCCCCCGGTGCTTTGAGATCGAGCGGAAGCTGAAGGAGAAGTGCGACATCCCCATCTTCCACGACGACCAGCACGGCACCGCCATCATCACCCTGGCCGGGCTGACCAACGCCCTGAAGGTGGTGGGCAAAAAGCGGGAGGATGTGAAGGTGGTCACCTCGGGGGCCGGGGCCGCCGCCATCTCCATCGTCAAGCTGTTGTTGTCCGCCGGCTTCCAGCACGTGACCATGTGCGACCGGAAGGGGGCCATCTACGCCGGCCGGGAGGGCCTGAACTGGATCAAGGAGGAGATGGCCCAGGTCACCAACCTGGAGAAGAAGGCGGGCTCCCTGGCCGATATGCTGGTGGGGGCCGACGTGTTCATCGGCGTGTCCGCCCCGGGTACCGTCACCACCGAGATGGTGCGGACCATGGCCCGGGACGCCATCGTCTTTGCCTGCGCCAACCCCACCCCGGAGATCTTCCCCGACGACGCCAAGGCGGGGGGAGCGAAGGTGGTGGCCACCGGCCGGAGCGACTTCCCCAACCAGATCAACAACGTGCTGGCCTTCCCCGGTGTGTTCCGGGGGGCCTTTGACGTGCGGGCCAGCGACATCAACGAGGAGATGAAGATGGCCGCCGCCCAGGCTCTGGCCGACCTGATCTCCGACGGGGAGCTCAACGAGGACTACATCATCCCCGCCGCCTTCGACCCGCGGGTGGGTCCCGCCGTGGCCCAGGCCGTGGCCCAGGCCGCCCGGGATTCCGGAGTGGCGAGGCTGTAAGCCCGTCTCTGCAGATCTGATCGAAAGGGGAGCGGCCGCCCGGCTGGACGGCCGCTCCCTTGTGCCGTTGCTCCGCGGAGAGCCGGGAAAATCCGGGGTTTCCCCCTTGACAATCCCCTCAAACTGTGTTACAGTTCACTCACTGTGAAGAAGAGGAGCTGTAGCAGAGCATCACCCTGCCCAGAGAGCCCCCGGCCGGTGAGAGGGGGAGAGGGCGCTTTGTGAAATTACCCCTTGGAGCAACCGCCTGAACCGCCGGGAGGAGACCCGGCCCAGTAGGGGACAGGTCGGGTCCGCCCGTTACCGCGGGGGAGTGCCGCGCACTCCGTGAGGTCCGCCGCCGCGAGGGGCGGACGAGCCAGAGGTGGTACCGCATGTCTGATGCCCTCTGTCCGGAACTGCTCCGGACGGGGGCTTTTTGCTTGAGAGAGGAGAGATAGCGTGAAGAGAGAGGGTCAGGCCGGCGTGATCTGCGTGTTCCTGGCGGCGGTGCTCTACAGCATCGGGGGGCTGTGCATCAAGGTGATCCCCTGGAGCGGGGTGTCCATCAACGGGGGGCGCACCGCCATCGCCCTGGTGGTGATCGGCATTTTCCTGGCGGTCACCCACCACCCGCCCCGGTGGAACCGGTGGATCTTTGTGGGGGCGCTGAGCGTGTTCGGCACCAATATCCTCTACGCGGTGGCCAACAAGCTGACCACCGCCGCCAACACCATCGTGCTCCAGTTCACCGCGCCCATCTTTGTGATCCTGTTCTCCCTGATCTTCCTGCGCCAGCGGCCCAAGCGGCTGGACGTGGCCGCCTGCGCCCTGGTCTTCGGCGGAGTGCTGTTCTTCTTTGTGGACAGCCTGGAGATGGGCGGCGGGCTGGGGAATTTCCTGGCCCTCCTGTCCGGGGTGACCTACGCCGGGATCTTCATGATGAACAAGATGCCAGACAGCGACGCCCTCTCCTCCGTCTTCTGGGGGGAGGTCATCTCCGCCGCCACCGGCCTGCCCTTCCTGTTCCAAGAGACGGAGTTTCCCACCACCGCCATTGTCAGTCTGGTGGTGCTGGGGGTGTTCCAGGTGGCGCTGGCCTATATCCTGCTGGCCATCGGCCTGAAGACCACCCCGCCGGTGACCGCCAGTCTGGTCTCCGGCATCGAGCCGGTGCTCAACCCCATTCTGGTGGCCGTCTTCTATGGGGAGGCCATGGGCCCCTTCGCCCTCATCGGGGCGGCCATCGTCATTGTAGGCGTGGTGGGGTACAATGTCCTCCAGGCCCGGCAGGGGCTTGAGGAACATACACGGACATGACCGGAAAAATTTTTTGGATAGAGCCCCTGTTTTTTCTATTGTTTGGTGTATTTCACTTGCACCGGCTTTGGGCGCTGATCGACCGGGTAACATACGCAGATTTTTGGCTGAGTATTCTGGACGAAAAAAACGGACTCTACTTTGGGTTGATGGGCGCGCTGGCTCTGCTGTGCGTAGCTGGCCTATGGGTGTTCTTTCAGATACATCGGCCCTGGTGGAGGTGGGTCTACCTGGCTGGCGGCGGCTATGTGCTGTTCGATCTGGCCGCCATTGCGGCCGGATGGGATGTTTGGGATTCCCTATTGCGGTGGATGTTTGATGTAGACAATCCCACTTGGAACTGGTTATGGGGTGGATTCTCCCTGTTGGGACTGTTGTCCCTGCTATTTGGCGTCAAGCTTTTGATTCAAAAACTTAACATAAAGGAGTAAGATCGATGACCTGCTACGAAGAACTGAAAGCCCGTGGACTGATTGCCCAGGTGACCAATGAGGAGGAGATCTCCAAGATGGTCAACGAGGGGAAGGCCGTGTTCTATATCGGCTTTGACCCCACCGCCGACTCCCTCCACGTGGGCCACTTCATGGCCCTGTGCCTGATGAAGCGGCTCCAGATGGCGGGCAACAAGCCGGTGGCCCTCATCGGCGGCGGCACCGGCTATATCGGCGACCCCTCCGGCCGCACCGATATGCGGAGCATGATGACCCCCGAGACCATCCAGCACAACTGCGACTGCTTCAAGAAGCAGATGGAGCGGTTCATCGAGTTCGGTCCCGGCAAGGCCCAGATGGTGAACAACGCCGACTGGCTGTTGCAGCTCAACTACATCGAGCTGTTGCGGGACGTGGGCGCCTGCTTCTCCGTCAACAACATGCTCCGGGCCGAGTGCTACAAGCAGCGCATGGAGAAGGGCCTCAGCTTCCTGGAGTTCAACTACATGATCATGCAGTCCTACGACTTCTACTACCTGTTCCAGCACTACGGTTGCAACATGCAGTTCGGCGGCGACGACCAGTGGTCCAACATGCTGGGCGGCACCGAGCTCATCCGCCGCAAGCTGGGCAAGGATGCCCACGCCATGACCATCACCCTGCTCCTGAACTCCGAGGGCAAGAAGATGGGTAAGACCGCCAAGGGCGCCGTGTGGCTGGACCCCAACAAGACCAGCCCCTATGAGTTCTACCAGTACTGGCGCAACGT
>CALWVW010000014.1 GCA_944385075.1 uncultured Oscillospiraceae bacterium
GACGCCGCCGTCATCAAGAGCCACCACAACGTGGGCGGCCTGCCCGACTATGTGGACTTCAAGGAGATCATCGAGCCCCTGCGCCTGCTGTTCAAGGATGAGGTCCGCCAGCTGGGCCGGGAGCTGGGCCTGCCCGAGTATCTGGTCTCCCGCCAGCCCTTCCCCGGCCCCGGTCTGGCCATCCGCATCATCGGGGACATCACCAAGGAGAAGGCCGACCTGCTCCGGGAGGCGGACTTCATCTTCCGGGACGAGATCGCCAAGGCGGGGGAGGACAAAAACCTGAACCAGTACTTCGCCGTCCTCACCAACACCCGCTCCGTGGGCGTTATGGGGGACGGGCGCACCTATGACTACACCCTGGCCCTGCGGGCGGTGACCACCAGCGACTTCATGACTGCCGACTGGGCGAGGATCCCCTACGACGTGCTGGACCGGATCTCCACCCGTATCGTCAACGGCGTGCCGGGCATCAACCGGATCGTCTACGACGTGACGAGCAAGCCCCCTGCCACCATCGAGTGGGAATGACCGTAGATCACCCGCAAAGTCTTGTGTTACAAGGCTTTGCGGGTTTTTCTTTTTGTCTGCGGCCGCCCGTCCCATTTGTACCCTTTGGCCCCCGTAGGGAAGGGGCTTGCCCCCTCCCACCGGTTTTGCTCCATGCCTTTTGATTTGGGGGAATTTCGCCGCCCCGGCGGCGAGCCCCTTTTGGAGCGATCCAAAAGGGGCGAAAAGATCGCCGGGGGACGGCTCCGGCGAGCACCAAGTGGTGCTCTTAGTCGCCTGCCCCCCGGACCCCCGTTTACGGGGGAGCTTGATTCGGGGGCTTGGCGGAAATGTACCGGCGCGGGGTGGTCTCTGACACAGAGCCGTTCTCCCGCCCGTTGCCACTGTGCGGCAAAACCGGAGGGCTGTTTCTGCTACCCGTTGAGACGCGCCTGCCCGGTCGCATCCCCGTGGTGCGGAGGGTAGCGGGTGACGCACCCCTGTAGGGCGCGACGACTCGGCGCACCGCCCCCATGTGACGTAACAACGTAGGGCGGGGGGCTTGCCCCCGCCGTCGTTCTACATTGCATTTTAGGGGATTTTGTAGGGGCGGCCCCATGTGGCCGCCCGTATCTCTCCCCTAGTCAGCCTGACGGCTGACAGCCCCCTCGTCAGAGGGGGCCTTGGGGGGATTGTAGGGCGCGACCACTGGGCGCGCCGCCCGGACCTCTCCCCCAGGGAAAAGCGAGGGCCGACGCGGGGGCAGGACGGCGGCAGTGTAACAAACAACGCTGTGGTTAACTTCAAGTGTCCTGACAGCTCTGACATAAATGGTGGAATCAGCTTTAAGCTGGGTGCTGACTTTACTATTTCAGCCAACAGCAAAATAACGCTTGACAATAATTTCACTCTCGTTGTTGATGGAA
This sequence comes from uncultured Oscillospiraceae bacterium, assembly GCA_944385075.1. Lineage (GTDB taxonomy): Bacteria > Bacillota > Clostridia > Oscillospirales > Oscillospiraceae > Lawsonibacter. Next base: position 1,416 of record CALWVW010000014.1, read on the forward strand.
CACGCTTTACGGCTGAATCGGCGAAAATTAATGATACCAGTACCAGTAGCTGGATCCAATGTGCCGGTAATGAGCCTTGCCACGGAATTATCGACATAAGAGGAGATGACGAAGCCGTATTCAACGGAAATATCGGAGACCAGCATATGAACGGTGCCAATGCCGAAGAAAGATATATCCAAATCCAGCTCAGCGAGGGAACGCCTGACGTCACTCTGGCAAATCCTGAGAACAAAACCAGCATTGGCAATGTCGGGTTTTCGATACAAGCCGGTGAGATGACTTTAGGTTCCGAATCCAGTCTTACAGTCATTTTAGCGTATAAAAGCGAACACAGTATAATAGAGGTTGTCGAAAGCGGTCAGCTTAAAATAGCCAGTAATGTGCAAATGCAAATGCAAATGGAGAGCCAAATGCCCTACCTGACGCTCAGCCCGGGTGCCGATTGTAATCACTCACCGCTTGTCGTACAATCCGGAGATGAGTTAGGTAACCAAGCCGTCATCACCGGCGTTTCCGGATGCAAATAGCCGCTGATTTTAATTGAAACTCTCTGTCCGAGATAAGTATTGGTGAGCAAAAAATATACATTTTGACTGATGAATATGCATAAATGAGTTTTTTGCTGACAGAAATAATTATGTTCCTTTACAGAAACAATTTTTGTAGGGGGACATTTTTATGGCTGATTTCAATTCCAATTTCAACGATATACAAAAACAAATTGCTGTGGCTGACTTAACAGCCGAACAAATCCAAGCATTAGTATCTGCTCTTCAAAACAGAAGAAGTGCAAGACCTCAACTGACCAAAGAAGAAAAGGTCTTCTTCCAATGTTGCAGAGAGCATAGAAGTTATGCCAATGAAAAGGATTTGGATACTGTTGTCTGTCCTCATTGTGGCTCTGTTAAGTCTATAAAGCACGGTACAAGAAACGGTAGACAGAGATACCTCTGCAAAGATTGTGGAAAGACTTTCGGGGATACCAACGGCACCGTTGCCTTTCGCTCCAAATTATCTGTTGGTAAGTGGATTGAGTTTATCAAGTTAACCTTACAAGGTGAGAGTTGCCGTACCATAGCCAAAGAACTCGGTATCAACAAGCAGACCGCACTCCACAACAGACATAGGGTATGCTCTGTCCTCCATCAGCTTGTCAGCAATCAGGACGATTTCAAGAGTTTAGCAGAGAGTGACGAGTATTACTATCCTCTGTCTTTTAAGGACGTTAAAGACCCTATGTTCTTCTTGGTTACACTTGGCAGAATGCCGTATACCCATTTGAGTTATGAGAAGAAAATCGAATATGTTGAAAACCAAGGATTTGACATAGATTTCTTACATAAGTACATAAAAAACGAAGAACAGAACAAGGATGAGTTGTTGGACTATGTTAAACTTGGGGATTTGAAGTCGCAAGAGAGATTTTCCAATGCAATCAATGGTTTGGAGACGGAGAAAATCATTCAAGTCTTAAAGACCATACACGAGCAACAGAAGAAAAAGAGGGGTATCAGCAATCAGCAAGTATGCTGTTTGTCCTGTGTGGATACGAACAATAATCACTTCTTACAGAGTGTTTGTGTTGGCAGAATACAGCCTGTTCATATTGAAAAGACCCTTGTTCCTCATTTCACCGAAGACACCGTTTTGGTTACAGATAGCCATAGAGCATATAGAACCGTAGCCAACAAGTACAAGATACCCTTAAATCAAATCCCAAGCGGAAAACATACAAGCGGAGGATTTCATTTGGGTCATATCAATGGCTACCACCACAACATCAGTGATTTTATGTATCTGTATCACGGTGTAAGTTCAAAGTTCCTTGATTACTATTTGGCTCTGTTCTATTGGGTTGAGAAGAACAAGCACAAGACCTATCTTGAACAAGCCTATGACATTATCACTCTGTTAGCCAATCAGACAAAGAAGATACCGCTTGCCAAGTTCAAATACAAGCCAATTTCCTTTGATATGAAGAGGTTAGCAATCTGAAAATGTTGTGAAATTGTAAATTCTCGTCTCTGGAGTGAGACAAACGTGGATAGGTGCGCTATAATTTGGGTGCATTTAGGAACTTTTTGCTGATTTTCTCGTCTATATAGATAGAAAATACTATTTGATAGGAGGGGATTCGTATGAAAAAGAAGATTGCTGTTGGCATTATTTGTGCTGTTGTGGCATGGGTAGTCATTGGAGTAATAGATTTCACAATGGTAAATAGTTACCACAAGCCAGTCTTTTGTGTCGGTGCAGAATTGGCTGACGATGGTGGCTCTGGCACATATGTTGGTCTTGGGTATTCTTTTGACATTGAGGGCAACTTTATGCCAGAAGCTGAAAATCCAGGTGTTACCTCATATAGAGGATACATATTTGGAATTGAAGTTATCAGAGGATTTAGGGACGAAATGCTTCCTGGAGTCGATAATGAATCTTTAGGAGCAACAGAGGAAATTGAAGTAGTCCCCAATGATACAGTCTTGACAGAACCCCCTGCATTGACTGTGGTATGTGGTGATAAAACTGTGGAGGCATTGAGAGGAACAACCTCTTGGATGTATCAGAATGAGGATGGCACAGGCACGAGTATTGAGTCAGATAGTATGCACCCATTGCAGGCAAAGGAATACATGACACCATTAGAACTAATACCTACCACCATTTCTTCTATCGACCCGCTTATAGCATATTTGCAGTGGGATACCATACCTGATAAAGTTGTGGTACGCTGTTGGAGTGAGGAACATTGGGGACAACCTACTGCTGAAAGTGAAGAAATCCCTGTAAGCACATTAATGATTGATTCAAATATCGAAACGACACCGATTATTTCTGTTGAGTTGAAAGACGGAAACTATATTTATGAGGTAGTAGCTGAATGGAATAGTGCTGAAAAATATAGTGGTACAGCCTATTATAGTTTCTATACAATAAAACCAACTATGAGATTACAGCCCATTGGTTAATTGATTGTGTTTTTTCAAAGGTAAAAATGCATAAGATTAGTGCAGTCTGAAAGGAGCAAGGTTGAAATATACCTTACTCCTTTTTATTTGCCTATGGGCATTCATAAAATATGAATAAAAAGGTCGGTTATACACACCAATACTTATCTCGGACAGAGAGAATTGAAAAGGGCGGCGAATTGCATAATTATAACGATAACAGCACGATCCGGCTTCGGGTTGGTGGTGACGCCGAAGATACATCCACATTGCTCTGGGTTAAAGACGGCGGTACGCTTAAACTTGCAACTATCAATACAAACAACGGAAAATTATGTGTAATCGATAAGGAAGGCAACGAACTGGATTCAATCGGATACACGCTCGTTCATGATGAAGACAGCAGCGATGTTGAGTTTGGAAATAGCAACGTCGGCGGTTCTACGCCTGCCGGAATTGCCGCGGCCGTGGGCGATCTGACGCTGACCTACACCGATGATGAGGGCAACGCGAAAACTATTACTATTTATGACAGCGACAACCCAGAGGCTCAAATACCTGACATAATACTTCCTACAGGAGACTTCACGCTTGCATGCACACTCAAAAACGCCGCCGCCCCCTTTTGGAGCTACACGATCAATTATGGCGACGGTGATATAGAATTCAACAACCGCACCTCTCACACTGAAATGCTTGACGCGGATCTACCGCGTAGTACTGTCACCTTCAAGGCAATAAGCTACGCTGAACGCGCCACTTCAGAGCTCCAATTCTATCTCACCGTCGATACCACTGCCGGGCAAACCGAAGAGCCCGAAAATCCTGACACCCCCGACCAGCCCGGCGGAGACGAGCCTGACACCCCGGACGAGCCCGGCGGGTCCGGCGGCTCCCACCGCCCCGCGAGGGACGACGGCCCCAGCACCGGGGCCAGCGACGGCTGGAAGGACATCCGGGACGAGATTGCGGACGCGGAGGACGGCGATACCATCACCATCGACATGGGGGACGAGACGGAGGTCCCCGGCGAGATCTTTGAGGAGGTGGCCGGTAAGGACGTCACCGTGGAATTTGAGCTGGAGGACGGGGTCAGCTGGACGGTGAACGGCCAGGACATCCCCACGGACACGGGTCTCTCCGACCTGGACCTGGGCGTCAGCATGGACAGCCGGGGCATCCCGGTGAATGTGTTCAACGCCATCACGGGCGAGTACAGCACGGTGCAGTTCACCCTCTCCCACGACGGGCCCTTCGGGTTCACCCTGACCCTCGCCGCCCCCCTGGGGCGGGACAACGCCGGGTACTGGGCCAACCTGTACTATTACCACGAAAAGGGCCGGGAGCTGGAGTTCCAACAGGCCGCCCGGATCGGCCGGGACGGCAGGGCGGAGTTCCGCATGGACCACGCCAGCCAGTACGCCGTGGTCATTGACGACAAGAGCCACGAGCCGGAGCCCCTCCCCTTCTCCGATGTGCCGGAGGACCACTGGGCCTATGACGCCATCCAGTACGTCTACGGCGAGGGCCTGATGGCCGGCACCGGCGAGACCACCTTCAGCCCCAACGGCACCACCACCCGGGGGCAGATCGTCACCATCCTGTGGCGGCTGGCGGGCAGTCCCCAGGTGAACTATCTCATGGACTTCTCCGACGTGGCCCCGGCCGCCTGGTACGGCGAGGCGGTGCGCTGGGCCTCCGCCCTCCGGATCGCCAGCGGCTACGGCGACGGGCGCTTCGGCCCCAACGACCCCATCACCCGGGAACAGCTGGCGGTGATGCTCTACCAGTACGCCTGGAACATGGGCTATGACCTGACGGGGGGCGGCATGGCCCTCCGGGAGTACGGCGACTATGACCAGATCTCCGGCTGGGCCCTGGAGGCCCTGGACTGGGCGGTGCATACCGGCCTGCTGGGCGGCAAGGGCGGCGGCATCCTCGATCCCACCGGCGGCGCCACCCGCGCCCAGGTGGCCCAGATCCTTATGAACTTTTGCGCGCACGCCGCGGAATGGCCTACGCGGGACCAGCCATCAGGGGGGCGCTCCAGCCGGAGCGCCCCACTTTGATTTCGGGCGGGACCGGCCTCCGCCCCGCCCCGTTTCCCGGGAAAAGGGCCGCGCCGGGGCTTTACGAAACGGGAATCCCGCGATATAATGAGATGACATATTCCGGCAAATTATGGGGAGGGGTCTGCCATGAAAAAGTTGACATTTCGTGAGATCCTCGCGGTGGCCAGTATGCTGTTCGGTATGTTCTTTGGCGCGGGAAACCTGATCTTCCCGGCCTCCATGGGGCAGATGGCCGGACGCAGTGTCTTTCTCGCCTCCCTGGGGCTTCTGGTCACCGGCGTGGGGCTCCCCCTGCTGGGGGTGGCCGCGCTGGGGATCAGCCGGGAGGACAGCCTGCTGGGGCTGAGTAGCCGGGTGGGGAAACGGTACGGCCTTCTCTTCACCTGCGCCCTCTATCTGACCATCGGCCCCTTCTTCGCCATTCCCCGGTGCGCCACAGTCTCCTACTCCGTGGGGATCCAGCGGGTGTTGCCGGGGGCGGGGCAGACCGCCGGGCTGGCCGTCTTTTCCCTCCTCTTCTTCGGTCTGGTGCTGGTGCTCTCCCTGCGCCCGGGGGAGATCCTCACCTGGGTGGGGAAGGTCCTCAACCCCCTGTTTCTCGCCTTTCTCGCCCTGTTGCTCCTCCGGGCGCTGACCGCCCCGGGGTGCGACCTGTTCACCGTGGAGCCGGTGGAGGACTACGCCTCCGGGGCCTTTGCCACCGGTCTGCTGGAGGGCTATAACACCATGGACGCCCTGGCCGGTCTGGCCTTTGGCATCATCGTGGTGGATGTGATCCGGGGGCTGGGCGTTCAGGAGCCGGGGGAGGTGGCCCGGCAGACGGTGCGCGCCGGGCTGTTCAGCTCCATCCTGATGGGGCTGATCTATGTGCTGGTGGCCGTCATGAGCGCCCAGAGCCGCGGGCTCTTCCCGGTGAGCCAGGACGGCGGACAGGCGCTGGCTCAGATCGCCGGGCACTACTTCGGCCCCGCCGGGGCGGTCATATTGGCCGTCACCGTCACGGTGGCCTGCCTCAAGACGGCGGTGGGCCTGATCACCAGCTGTGGCGAGACCTTTGTCCGCCTCTTCCCCCGCGGCCCCTCCTACCGGGTGTGGGCCGTCCTCTTCTGCGGCTTCTCCTTTGTCATCGCCAACCTGGGGCTGGAGGCCCTGATCGCCTACTCCCAGCCGGTGCTCATGTTCCTCTACCCCCTGGCCATCGTCCTGATCTTGCTGACCCTGTGCGGCCGGGCGTTCCAGAATGACCGGACCGTCCTGCGTTGGACCATCGGCCTGACCGCCGTGGCGGCGGTCTTTGACCTGATCCGCGCCCTCCCCGCCGGGACTCAGGCCGCCCTCCACCTGACCGGGGTGGCCCAGTGGGCCGTCCGCTGGGTCCCGCTGGCCCAGTACGGCTTTGGTTGGGTAGTGCCCGCCCTGGCCGGGCTGGCGGCCGGCCTCATTCTGCGGGGACTGGGAAGGAAGCGCGCCTCCCCGTAGGCGGCCCCCTCTCCCCCGCGTTCCCCCCAATCAAATCATATCCGGGCGCCCTCGCGGCCCCGGACAAAAGGAGTGTATGACGATGTTCCGTGATCTGCGCCGCAAGCGGCAGGCCCTCTCCCCCCAGGCCTGCGCCGACGTTCTGGCCCGTGGCACCTCCGGGGTGCTGGCGGTGGCCGGCGACGGCGGGTACCCCTATGCCGTCCCCCTCAGCTTCCTCTACGACGGGGGCAAGCTCTATTTCCACTGCGCCCGGGCCGGCCACAAGCTGGACGCCATCCGCCGGGACCCCAGGGCCTCCTTCTGCGTCATTGACCAGGACCAGGTGGTACCCGCCGAGTACACCAGCTATTTCCGCAGTGTCATCGCCTTCGGCCAAGTCCGCATCCTGGACAGCGAAGAGGAGATACGGCAGGCCGTGGAGAAGCTGGCCCTCAAGTACGCGCCGGAGGACAGCTCCTCCAACCGGCAGAGCGCCATCCAGCGGGAGTGGGACAGCCTCTGTATGCTGGAGATGACGGTGGAGCACCTGTCGGGCAAGGAGGCGGTGGAGCTGGCACGCCTCCGCCCGGAGGGACAGGAGTAGAATCAATATAGGGAAAAGGCGGCCCCGCATCCAAGGATGCGGGACCGCCTTCTGTTGTTCTCCCCTAGAAATCCTCCAGCACCTCATAGGACCGGCCCGTCCAGCGGGCGGCCTTGGTGGGGCAGGTGCGGAGTTGCCGCACAAAGTCGGACAGGTTGTCCACGTACTCGGGCAACCAGGTGGCGTACACCCCGATCTTGTCCTCCACGTGGGCGTCGCTGGCGCCCACGGGCTTACAGCCCAGCTCCCGGCAGTAGCGCATCGCCCTGCGGTTGGCCTCGATGCTGGTGCTCCCGTTGAGCACCTCGATCCCGTGGAGGCCGCGGACCACCTTCAGGTTCTCCTCCAGCCCCCGGTTGTTGTTGCGGAAGGGGTGGCAGGCCACGCAGAAGCCCCCCTCGGCGTTGACCTGGTCGATGAAGTCCTGGGCGGGGATCCGGACCTGGGGACAGCTCTCGATGCCCCAGGCGGTGATGTCCCCCTGGAGGGTGTAGCTCTCCACCCCCACAAAGATGGGGAAGCCCGTCTCCCTGCTGTAGGCGGCGGCCCGCTCCCGCAGGCCCATGCTGTCGTGGTCCGTGATGCAGATCCCGTCCAGCCCCCGGGACTTGGCCACGGTGACGATCTGCTCCAGGGTGATGAAGCTGTCGATGGAATAAGTGCTCTCGTGCAAATGCATATCTACCAACATGGGATATGCCTCCTTCTAAATGGGTCCCCGGGTCCGGATGGCCTTCCAGACCGTCCCGTCCTGCCGCCACTCCAGCTCGTCCACCCCCAGGAAGCGGGCCACCGACGGCGTGGCCGGGCGGCGGTACAGCTCCTCCGGCGTGTTCAGCTGGGCCAGCGCCCCCTCCTCCATCACCGCGATACGGTCGGCCAGGATCAGAGCCTCCTCCTGGTCGTGGGTGACAAAGACCATGGTGATCCCCAGCTCCCGCTGGAGCCGCTTCAGCTCGTGGCGCATCTTGGTCCGCAGGGCGGCGTCCAGATTGCTAAAGGGCTCGTCCAGCAGGCAGAGCTTGGGCTCCACCGCCAGCGACCGGGCCAGCGCCACCCGCTGTTGCTGGCCGCCGCTGAGGGCCTGGATCCGGGACTGGGCCCGGTCGGCCAGCCCCACCAGCTCCAGATAGGACATCCCCCTCTCCCGGATCTGTTGGCCGGTGAGTCTCCGGAACTTCAGCCCGTAGGTCACATTTTCCAGCACCGTCATATGGGGAAACAGGCCGTAGGACTGAAACACCGTGGTCACCGGCCGCTGTTCCGGCGGGATGGGGGTGATGTCCTGTCCGTCCAGCAGGATGCGGCCCCCGTCCGGCGTCAAAAAGCCGCCGATCATATTCAGCGTGGTGGTCTTGCCACAGCCGGAGGCCCCCAGGATGCACAACAGCTCCCCCTGGGCCAGCTCCAGGGACAGGTCGCGCACCACCCGCTTCTCCCCGAAGCGCTTGTCCAGGTGCTCCAATTCAAGATACATGGGACCGCTCCTTTCTCCCCATGGCCAGATAGACGCCCCCCTCCACCAGGAGGACGATGACGATGATAAAGGTGGCCATCAGCGAGGCCAGGGCGTATTCGCCGGAGTACACCGCGTCGAACAGTTTGAACACCGCCAGCTGGTGCCCCGGGTCGATCAAAAAGAGGACGGCCCCCGCCGTGGTCATACTGCTGGAGAAGTTGTAGGCGAAACAGCTGAGAAAGGCGGGGCGCAACCCGGGAAAGATCACATCCCTCATCACATTCAGCTGGTCGCCCCCCAGGTCCCGGACCGCCCGCTCCTGGGCCTCCGGGATCTGAGAGAGGGTGGCGGCGCAAATCTTGGTGGTGGTGGGCAACTGCTTGAAGAGCATATTGGCCAGCACGATGATCGCCGTCCCCGTCAGCTTCAGCGGCGGGTGGTTGAAGGCCAGGATGTACCCGATGCCGAAGCAGGTGCCCGGCAACATATAGGGCAAAGTGGCCAGACAGTCAAAGAAGGTGTTCCACCGGACCCTCCGCCGATAGATGTAGTAGGAGAAGAGCATGGCGAACAGAGTCCCCACCAGCGCCACGATCAGCGCGTAGATCACACTGCGCACCATGGTCTCGCTGTTGTACTCCAGAAGCTCCTCCAGGTACTGGGTGGTGAAGGAGAGGGCCCCCCTGGTGCGCTGGATGAAGCCGGTGGCCACAATGCACACATACTGCAGGCCGATCATTCCGAAGAACAGCCCCCCGGTCACCAGGGCCAGCCAGCCCGCCGCCCCGCACCGGCTGAGGGAGAGTTGCAGGCGCTGTTGCTGGGCGCGCTCGCCGGACACGGGGCCGGTCTTGCCCATCAGCCACCGGTAGAGGAAAAAGGCCGCCACCGAGGGGACCAACAGGAACATATTCATGGCCGAGGCCTTCTCCAGATTGGAGTAGCCCGTCAGCTGGAGGTAGATGTCCGAGGCGATGGTGGTGAACCGGCCGCCGATGGTCACCGGGGTGCCGAAGTCCGCGATGGAGCGGACAAAGGACAGCAACACGCACACCAGGATCCCCGGCCGCAACAGGGGCAGGACCACATCCCGCAGGATATCTCTGGGGGCCGCCCCCAGGTCCCGGGCCGACATCAGGCTGTCCCGGTCCATCCGGGACAGCATCCCGATGAGGAACAGGGCGTTGACCGGCACAAAGGACAGGCTCTGCATCCAGATGACCCCCCAGCAGTTATAGGGGTTCCAGGACAGGCCCAGCAGGCGGTAGGTGATCCACCCCCGCCGCCCGTAGAGCTGGATATAGGCCAGGGCGGACACGAAGGGGGGCGACACCATGGTGATGAGCAACAGCCCCATCCCCAGGGCCCTGCGCCACCCCCGCCCGGTGGAGATGAGCAGGGCGGTGGCGGTGGAGAACAGGGTGCACAGCAATGAGGTGCAGGTGGCGGTGAACACGCTGTTGCGCAGGCTCCTCCCGTACTGCTCCCACACTACGCCGTACATATCCCCGGTGAGCCCCCCCTCCCCCTGGAGGCTCCGCCACAGGATGCAGAGCATGGGGTAGAGGATGAACAGGCAGATGCCACCCAGCAGAAGGAGCAGGATCAGCCGGTCCGCCAGTCTCCGGACAGCAGGAAAAAGGGCGTCACCTGACGCCCCTTTTCCAACAGGGTTATTCTTACTCATTGACGGCCTTGTCGCCCATCAGAGTCTCAAACTGGGCCAGGATCTCCTCCCGCTGGCTTCCGAACAGGGACAGGTCCTCTTCCATCAGAATGGAGGTGTCGTAATTCACCTCGACCCCCTCCAGAGAGGGCTTGATGATCTTGACGCCGGTCTTCTGATCCAGCTCAGCCAGCAGGGTCAGGTTCTCGTCGTCGCTGAACATCCACTCCACAAAGTACTTGGCGGCCTCCACGTTCTCGGCGTTCTTGAAGACAGCCACCCCCTCGGGCACCCAGGGGAGCCCGTCCTCGGGGTAGACGATGGTCACGTCGTAGTCGGGCAACAGGGCCTCCACCGTGCCGTCGATATAGGTGATGCCGATGGCGAACTCGTCCGCGATCACCTTGTTCAGGGGGTCGGAGCCCCGGCGGGCGTAGTAGGCCACATTCTCATTCAGGCCGTCGAAGTAGCCCCAGCCGTCCTCCTTGGTCTGGAGCAGAGCGTTGACCACCGCGTAGTTGGTGCCGGAGATGGCGGGGTTGGACATGATGATCTCGCCCTGGTAGGAGGGGTCCAGCAGGTCGTCCCAGGTGGCGGGGGCCTCCAGGCCCAGCTCCTCCATCAGGGGGTTGTTCAGCAGGAAGCCCACGATGGTGATACCCTTGGAGTACCAGTAGCCCTCGCTGTCCTTGTAGTTGTCGGCCAGGTCCGCAGCGGCGTCAAACTGCACCTGCTCCAGCAGACCGTCGTCCTTGGCGCCCATAAAGGCGTCGATGCCGCCGCCAAACCACAGGTCGGCGGAGGGGGTGCCGCCCTCGGCGCGCAACTTGCTCAGCACGTCGCCGGAGGACATGGACAGCACTTCCACTTCCACACCGGTCTCCTCGGTGAACTTGTCGAACAGGGGGCCGTACATATCCCCGGTGGCCACCACCTTCATGGTGCCGGACAGCTCGGGGGTCTGGCTCTCCTCCTGGGAGGTGGAGCCGGCGCCGCTCTGGCTGGTGGAGACGTTCCCGCTCTGGGAGGACTGCTCCCCGCCGTTGCCGCCACAGGCCGCCAGGGAGGTCACCATGACCAGCGCCAGGGCCATAGAAATCAGCTTCTTCATCTTCATGATCTATCCTCTTTCCTTTCGTCTTTTGCCTCTCTTAGAGTGCGACCCTGAGTATATCATCCCGCCATGGAATAATCAAATCACATTTATCAATGTACGGCCATTTTATTTACATTTTATATGGATTTTACTTATTGCTAATATCAATAAATAAAACACCCCGCCGGAACCTCCGGCGGGGTGCGCTGTGTGACGGGAGCTCGCTTAGCCCAGGCGGACCTCTTTGGCCTCCTCCGGCTTGAAGTAGCCCTTCATGTCATACTTGTTGTAGCCGCTGTAGTCGGACAGGGCGCGCCCCTCCAGGAAATAGCTCCGGATAAAGCGCTTGCCGTCCACGCAGGTCCAGTTCTCCTGGTCCCAGGACAGATAGCCGTCCTCGTCGGTGAGCTTCGCACCGAAAACCAGGTCCACCTGCCGGTTCTGGTTGGCCACCATGTCGATCAGCTGATCGGTGGTCAGGTCCAGCTCGGTCTTGTTGACCGTGTCGATCACCTTCATGCGGGCGTCCCTCCTCAGCCGATGTAGCCGGCGGCCTTCAGGATCTCCACCGACTTGGCGTGGTTGGCTTCGCTCATCATGACCAGCGGGCCGGTACAGCCCATGCCGGTCTCGGCGTAGATGCCGGCCTTCCACAGGGCCTTGGCGGCGTCCTCCAGGTCCATGACCTCGATGCCGGGGATGCTGGCGGTACAGGGCTCGGCCGGGGGCGGCTTGACCTCCTCCTCAGCGGCGGCCGCGGACTTGGTGGCGGCCTTGCGGGCCTCCAGGATCTTGTTCAGGCCGGCCTTCTCGGCGGCGGCGAACTCCTTCTTGGCCACCTCGAACACCTTGCCCCGGACCAGCTGTCCGGCGAACTCGATGGCGTTGGCGATCAGAGGGGCGCCGGAGGCGCGGGAGATGATGAGGATCAGCTTCTCATAGTCCTTGCCGATGCCGGGGCCGTAGCCGTAGCCGGTGGACTCGAAGCTTCCGCCGGTGGTGTAGGCGGACATCATCTTGATCATCACGTTGCCGGTCAGGGAGTCCATGACCATCACGTCGGCGCTCCCCTGGAGCACGTCGTTGCCCCGCATGACGGCGCCGCCGTCAGCCCGGGCGGAGGTGGCCCACTCGAACTGGTAGCCGCCCTCCTTCAGCTGGTTGAGCGCCATCTCGGTCTGGCGGGCGCCGTCCACGTTCAGGATGCCCACTGTGGGATTCTGGATCCCGCAGGCCTTGGCGGTGATGATACCGTAGATGGTGTTCTTGATCATGCCCTCGATGCGGTCGGAGCTGGAGGTGCCGGTGGTGTTGGCCACAAACATCTCCTTGCCCTTGGCGGGGGTGATGACACGGCCCACGGTGGACACGCCGATGGGGAACGGGAAGTGCATGGTGACAGCGCCGTCCACCTCGCCCTTCTCCACCATCTCCTCCATCTTCTTGTGGCCCTCATCCTCGTTGGCCACATGGACGGTGGTGACGCCCTCGGCCTCCAGGGTGCCGATGTAGTACACATCCACGCCCCGCTTGGCGGCCATCTGGGCGGCCTGCATGGCGTTTTCCTCGCCGTGCTCGCTCCCCATGCCGGTCAGGGCGATCTTGGGGCGGGGGCCGAAGGAGCCGGTCTCCAGCCCCTCGGCCATCTCCATAAACGCCTTGGCAATGGTTTTTTCCAAATTACTCATGGCGACCTCCCAAATTACTCAGCCTGGGCCATCAGGGTGGCGGCAAAATCCTTCATGGCCTTGGCGATCATGCCCTTGACTTCCTCCTCGCTGACGCCGGACTCAGCGCTCTCGCCGCTGTTGGCCTGGATCACGAAGGAGACGCCGTCGAACAGGTTGGTCATACGGCCCAGGAACAGGGAGCCCTTGCCGATGATCATGGCCCGCTTGATCTTGCCGGCCAGGATGTCCTCCCGGGCAAAGCCGATGTAGGGCACGCCGGAGGGGATGTGGCCCTGGGTGGGAGCCCAGCCGGTGAGGCCGTGCTTCACGGGGAAGTTGCCCAGGTCGGCCTTCTCGATATCGCCGCGCTTGACCGCCAGAGCGGCGATCATCTTGTAGTTGGCCAGGGGCACGTCGCCGGCGCCGGCGGGCTTGGTGATATCGGGGTTCTGCATCTCGGGGGAGAACTTGTCGATGTCGGTGACCTTCAGGCCGGCCCGGTCCAGAGGATCGGTGACCAGGGAGCCGATGACCGCCTGGGGGGCGGAGCCGGTACCAACGGTGTGGCGGCCCAGGATCTCCAGGTTGATCTCGGGGCTGACCCCGTCGTTGGCGCTCAGGATGACGCAGAAGCCGCCCAGCATGTCCTCCAGGATGGGCAGGCCCTTCTTCACGTGGTCCTTGCCGTTCATGCCCAGCTTGGCGGTACAGCCGCCGGCGGTGACGGCGACGGTCTTGTAGGCGCCGGACTCCACCAGAGCGGCGGCCTCCACCAGGGCGTGGGCGGGGCCGGCGCAGAAGCCGCGGGCGTCGGAGCCGGTGGCGTTGTTCAGGCCGGCGATCTCAGCAGTAGCCTTGGCAAAGTTGCCGCCGCCGCGCTGGTTCATGTCGCCGCAGGCCTCCTCACAGCAGTCGATGACGTACTCCACCTCGTCCTTGTCGATGCCGGCATTCTTCACACCGGACAGCAGGGCCAGCACGGAGGAGGCCTTGGAGACGATGTTCTCGTGCATCACGTGGGCGGACAGGTTCACGTCGATGTCGTGGGCGCGGTTGACACAGCCCACCAGCTTGTCCTGGTGGTACAGGCCCTCGGAGTGCTCCTCCTTCACCAGGCGCTCGATCTCGTCGATGGCGGTCTGTTGCTCGGGGATGCGGGCCATGATGGACTCATCGATGATGGGGTTGGCGGCCAGGGCGGCGCGGTGGGCGTCCACAAAGCCCTGCTCCAGCTTGACCAGGTCGAACACGTCGCAGGCCTGCATCAGCAGAAGGAACTCCTCCTGGGGCATGATCTGGCCGAAGTGGCCGAAGCGCTCCTTGACGTCGCACTCCTTGTCGCACCAGGGCTGGGGCACGGCGGCCAGGTCATCGGGGGTCTTGTTGCCGATGTAGACCTGGTTGGGCCAGTAGCTCAGGGTCTGCTCAAAGCTCCGCAGGTGGGAGGGGAGCTCCTTCAGATACTCACCATCGGGGTTGACGATCCGCTCGGTGGTCTGGGTGGTGCCGTTGTGGAGCACCATGTCGGGGGTGTGGACCAGAATATATCCGGCACCTTTGATCACACTTTTCATGATCGGATTCACTGCCTTTCTCAAATAAATCTTTCGGTCGGTTGATTCCCGCCGGTTGATCGCTATAAATCGATGCAGCAGTCGCCCTGCTGCGCGGACGCTCTCACAACACTGTCGTAAAATCGACCCATGGCGCAAAATCACTCCTGCAGCCATTTATAGTGACAAAAGCGGAAGGGCGGTGGCCTTTCGACCACCGCCCTATAGGCTTCAGCCTATTAGCCCAGATACTTGCAGTATTGCTCGCGGATGGCACGCATTTCATTGCAGATGTCATCGACGTCCAAAACCATCTCCATCATGGAGACCTGCTCGTCATACACGGCGGGGTCGAACTCCGCCTTCACTTCGGGCTCGCAAACATGGTAAACCGTGAGTCCCAACGAGACTCCTGTCAACGGACCGGCATAAGTGGGGTCGCCATTGGTCACTGTCTCAGCGGCCAGGCCGGAGGCTTCGCCCTCAGCAGCGCCCAGCAGAACGACGACGTTCTCGGGACCATACTGATCGGCAAACTCCTTGACTCTCTTCTGATTCTCCAGGTCCATTGCACCAGCGGCCGTTCAGACGAAGCACTCCGTCGAGGAAAATACGACCTCGGCACCGGCGCTCTTCGCGCACTCCTCAATGGCCATTCCGGGGATACCATCGCGGTCACCGATGATGATGACCTTCTTACCAGCCAAGATGCTCATGCTCTTCTTCCTCCTTTACTTTAGATTTATAGAAACCCCAAAACTGGGGGATCTACCTTTGACGTGGAGCTTACACGTACTTTTTGATCATGGCCTCCACATTCTCGGGGGTGGCGTCATCCTTGACGCAGGAGTCGATCATCTGGCCATTCTCATAGATGGCGATGACCGGCAGGCCCAGGATCTTCTGGCTGATGGCCAGACGGCGGGCCTTGGTGGTGTTCAGGGCGCAGAACTTGATCTTGTCCCCATAGGTCTCGGCATAGGCGTGCACGTGGGGCATCAGAGCGGCACAGGGCACGCAACCGTCGCCATAAAAGTCGACCAGGATCTTTCCGGGGGCCTGGAGGACCTCCGCCTCAAATGTGTTCTTATCCAGTTCCAGCATAATGATTTCCTCCTTTTATCCGTCAGGTCCGGCATGGGGAGACCGGTGTCCCCGCCTGCCCGCCTGGGTCTTACTTCAGATTGCTGATATAGTGCTCGGCCTGCATGGCGGCGATGGCGCCGTCCGCGGCGGCAGTGACCACCTGGCGCAGGCTCTTCACACGGATATCGCCAGCGGCGAACACACCGGGGATGTTGGTGTGCATATTGTCGTCGGTCTTGATGTAGCCGTTCTCCATATCCAGCATGCCCTCGAACAGGCTGGAGTTGGGGTTGTAGCCGATAAAGCCAAACAGGCCAAAGATCCCGTCGTCCTCGTCCGCCTCGATCTTGGTCAGCTCACCAGTCTTGACGTTCTTGACGGTCATGGAGTTCAGAAGCTCATCGCCGTCCACGGCGGTGACCACGGAATCCCACATAAAGGCAATCTTGGGGTTGGCAAACGCCTTCTCCTGGATAGACTTGGCCGCACGCAACTCGTTGCGCCGGTGAATGATCGTCACCTTACGGGCGAACTTGGTCAGGTACATGGCCTCCTCCGCGGCGCTGTCGCCGCCGCCCACCACGTAGACCTCCATGTCCTCAAAGAAGGCGGCGTCACAGGTGGCGCAGAAGGAGATGCCCTTGCCGGTAAACTTCCCCTCGTTCTCACAGCCGATGGGCTTGGGGAACGCACCGGTGGCAATGATGAGCGTCTTGGCCTCGTACTCGCCCTTGACACCTACCAGCTTCTTGATGTCGCCGTTGATCTCCACACTCTTGATCATATCGGTGCACCGCTCAGCGCCAAACTTCTTGACCTGCTCGGTCATGCGGGCGATCAGGCTGGGGCCGCTCTCGCCCTCCACCATCTGGCCGGGATAGTTCTCGATCTCGTCAGTGATGGCGATCTGACCGCCGTCCTGCCCCTTCTCGATCACCAGGGTGCTCAGACGGCTTCTACCTGCATACAGTCCGGCGGTGAGGCCAGCGGGTCCTCCGCCCAAGACAATCACGTCATATACCTTACCCATATTTCGATGCTCCTATTTTCGGATTTGTCCGGCGGGGCCCCGGTTTAGGGCCCCGCCGGCACTGATTGAATCAACAGATTAGACCTCGAAGATGGTCTGATCCTCCACCTCGGTGGTCAGGGCCTCCAGGGCACGAGACACCAGCTTGCGGCGGAGGGCCTTCTCCTCCTCAGGCGGCAGGGCGGGGTTGCCCAGCGGGTGAGGAATGGCAATGGTGGGGACAATCCGGTTGGCGCCCACCGTCATGGAAATGGGGGTTACCGTGCACATATGCACCACAGGGATGCCAGCGCGCTCGATCTCTTTCACCATCGTTGCACCGCAACGTGTACAGGTACCTCACGTGCTGGTCATGATGACGGCATGAACACCGGCCTGCAGGAGCTTCTGAGCATACTCCGCGGCAAACGCTTTGGCGGAGGCAACGGCGGTGCCGTTACCGACAGTGGTATAGAAGATATTGTGGAGCTTGCCGATCTTGCCCTCTTTCTCGAACTCACGCATCACGTCCACGGGCAGGACACGGTCGGGATCCTCGTTGGCGTAGACCGGGTCATAGCCGCCGTGGGCGGTCTCGTACTTGTCGGAGGTCAGATCGTCCACACCGGTGATGTCGTACTCGCCGTAGTGAGAGGCGGAGGAGGACTCGATGTGGTCGGGGTTGCCCTTGGGCACGATACCGCCGGAGGTGCACAGGGCGATGGTCGCCTTGGACAGGTCCTTGATGGCGGGGTTGGGGGCAACACGGTCGAAGGAGGGCATGGGGTACTCAGTGGTGAAGGGCTTGTCATTGAGCTTGTTCACCAGCATGTTGACCGCGCGCTTGGCACCGATCTCCTTCTCGAAGAAGTTCTTGCGGATGCCGTTGGGCATATAGCCCTCCTCGCAGGAGGCGCCGATCTTCTCGCCCTTCATCATCTTCAGGGCCAGAGCGGCCATGACGGGGGCGGCCTTGCGCATACCGGCGGCGCTGTTGGCGGTGGCGACGATGAGGATCTTGTTCTTCATGTCGGCGCCGGGGTTCTCCTCGTACATACCAGTCAGAACAGGGATACCCAGCTCATCCTGGACAGCGCAGGCGATGGTGGCGCAGGCGTAGCCGTAACGGCCGGCGTTGAAGGCGGGGCCGGCGATGAAGAAGTCGGGCTTGATCTCCTTGACCCAACCCAGGATCTTCTCCTTGGCGGCGGCCTCGTGCTCGGCGAAGTAGGAGTCGCCGCAGACGATGGTCTTGACGATCTCGGCCTCGCCCTTCCAGGCATTGTTCAGGGCCATGCCGGGGCCGACAAAGCCGTCCCGCAGTTCGGGCTCGATGTGAGCCATCTCCTCGCCGCCGATGTTGGCGAAGAACTGGTTGATATAGTGGACTACTTTATAACTCATAGTTCTGCTTCCTCCTTTCTCTCATCAACGGGCGCTGAGACGGTTGAAGCCCATCTCGTTGGTGGCGCCGGTGATGACCTGAAGTTCGGCCTCGATGGTGCCGTCGGGGCGCAGAGAACCGGCGTGGCCGCCGGCGATGACGTCCACATAGTCCAACATGCCGATGACCTTGTCCATCTTGGGCAGGACAATGACCTCATTGGCATTGCCGCCGGTGACCACGGCGTCGGCCAGAGGATCGGCGTCCGCCAGAGACTGGCTCTTGCCGTCCTGACCGGCGTACTCGTCGGTGATGATGGTGGTCTTGACGCCCTGGAGCTCGATCTTCTTGGTGTTCATGATCAGGTCGGTATCGGGGTTGCCGAAGCCCTCCTGGGACACGATGACACCGTCCAGATCCAGCAGGCGGCACAGCTTCGCGGTCCAGTCGGAGGAGCGCTGCTTGTCAGCCAGGTAGACGTTCTCGTTGGTGATGATGTTGCACACGTAGTTCAGGGTCTTGCCGTGGGCCTCGAACAGGCTCTTCACCACGGGGTTGTTCTCGTGGTGGTAGGTCGTGTTCTTGTCGCAGGCGGACACGCAGTTGCCGCTGATGATGGCGCCATCCATGGTCTCGGTGGGGTTCAGGATGGTGGTCAGGGTGCGCTTGGCGTCCACACCGTAGACATAGGTGTCGTGGAGCAGGCCCTGGCTCTGGAGCATGTGGACATAGGCCACACGGGGCAGGTCGGGGAACTTCTCGATGCCCTCCTTGATGCCGTAGGTCTCGAAGACCTGGGTCTCATCGGGGGTCAGGTCGCGGGCCAGCTCGCCAATGAAGGTGGCGGCGCGCAGGCCGGCGATCCGCACGGCGTGCTCGTACTCGTGCTTGTTGTCCTGATAGCCGTCCGCGGGCTCGGCCACCACGACGAAGTTGTTCAGCTTGGAGAAGGGCGTGTAGTCGGCGCCGGGGCCGGACATGTCGATGATGCCCTCCTGGAAGCCGACGATCTTGCCGGCAGTGACCACAGCCATGCCGCGCAGGACATGGGTCTTGCCACTGCCCACGGTGTCGACCTTGCTGATGACGCCGGGGAACACTCCGCCGGGGCCCTCAACCTTCACCCGGGGCTCGATGACGTCCTTCACCGGGGTGATGCGGACGCTCTCGCCGGGCTTGGCAACGTCGAAGGTGAAATCCTTGACCCAGGCCTTTACGTCGTCGTCCTCGTACATAAAAGCCTTGACCGCCTCGGGATCCACATACAGCGTTCCGTTGTCGACCTTACATTCCTTTGAAAACTGGATGTCGTTGATCTGGGTAAACCCCAGTTCCAATTTCAAAGTGAACACCTCCTTTTGTTATTCTCTTCTGGTTGATTGGTTACTGATACCCGCCGCGGCGTCGAAGTTGATCGCCCCCGCCAGCAGGGTATAGTCAATAAGTTGGAAATCGGCCAGAATCCGCTCGTTGAGGTTCCAGCCAATGGGAGTAAACTTGTCGAATACCGCGATGGCGTTGGCCATGATCTCGCCCTGGTCGCTGTCGAAGCCGTGGGGCTCCACCGACACGATCACCGACTTGTAGGGGGTCTCGTTGGGCTTGACGCTCCCGGACAGGGGGTGGGTATACAGGGTGTGCCCCGCATAGACCATATCCCGCGCCATGACCAGGATCTCGCGATAGCTCTTCTCCGGACAGAACCGGATGGTGTATTTCCCCTTGCCCTCCATACAGGCGGGCACCAGGGGGTTGTTGGTCAGAATGAGGAAGTCCCGCTCATTCCCCATGGTCGCCACGGCTACTCCTCCTTTTCGCCCCACAGCCACAAAAATAGAGCGGAGCAATTAAAAAACACATTGCCTCGCTCTGTTACAAACCTGAGAGATTCCCCGCCGCAGGGTGGTGGGTTGCTCCTTCGGCGCTTACGCTCTCCAGAGAGTTGTCAGTTTTCGGTCCTTTTGCCTGAGATATTCAAGGTGGGTTGGCCGCCCAGCTCTTATTTCCTTCGGCTCTGCAGATGCAGATCTCCCGAAAACCTCATCCAACTACTATATTCTGTTATCGTTTGTAAACCGAGGCACAAATTATGTTCCGGTTTCCGGCTATTATCATATCCCTATTTCGGCTATTTCTCAAGGGAAAAAGCATATATATAGAAATTTTCTATGAGTGCGCAGTTATTTTTTGTTTGAGTAGCTGGGGAGGGGCTCCCGAAGCCCCGCCGCGCCCCCTTTTCCGCTTCCAAATTTGATGGCGTAGTCGTAAAACGCCTGGGCAATGGGGGAGAGAATGCTGTTCTTGTGGTGGACCAGATAGAGCTTGCGCCGCAGACTCACGTTGTCGAAATTGAAGGCCAGGATCTTCTGGAACTGGCAGTAGTCCCGGCTGGCGCTCTGGGAGATCATGGAGATCCCCAGCCCCTCGCTGACCATCTGCTTGATGCTCTCTGTGGACCGGACCTCCACCGCGGTGGTGATCTTGTCCACGTCCACCCCCATCTCCCGGAGGAAGTTCTCGGTCTCGATCCGGGTGCCGCTCCCCGCCTCCCGGCGGATGAAGTTCTCCCGGGTCAGCTGGCGGATGGGGAACCCGGTGGACAGGTAGGTCCGGTACTTGGGGGTGTTGGGGGTGATGACCACCAGGCGGTCCTCGGCAAACACCTCATAGGTGCACTTGCCGGAGGCGATCATGGTGCCGGTGAAGCCCAGATCCACCTTGCGGGCGGTCACCCGCTCCACCACCTCTCCGCTGTCCAGGGTCTCCAGACTGAAGTTCACCTCGGGGTACAGGCACCGGAACCCCTGGATCAGCTTGGGCAGATAGTACTGGCCCGGAATGGAGGACGCGGCCACCCGGATGGTCCCCCGCATCTCCTTGGCGAAGGACTCCACCGCCCGGACCGCCTCCTCCCGCAGATTGAGGATCTGCTCGGCATAGCGGAACAGCAGTTTTCCCGCGTCCGTCAAAAAGACCTCTTTGGTGGTCCGGACCAGCAGTTGCACCCGGAGCTTCCGCTCCAGCGAGGCCACGTGGGCGCTCACGGTGGGCTGGGTCAGATAGAGGACCTGGGCGGCACGGGAGAAACTCCCCTCTTTCACCACATGGTAGAACGACTCCAGCTCTCTCATGTCGATATCCACCACGACCTCGTCCATCCCGTCCCCCCCCTTTCTTGAGAAAAATAGCCGGCGGCGCGGCTTGACCGTGCCGCCGGCTATGGCGGGAGTATGTGGGAATCGAACCCACCTAAGAGGCTCCTCACCCCTATCACTGGTTTTGAAGACCAGGAGGCACACCAGCACCCATCTACCCCCAGATACGGCCCCTATCGTAACATACTTTTTCCATTTTGGCAACCGTTCTGCTGAAAATAATTTTTCCCGACCTGTTACGACTCCTCGGGCAGGATCCCCTGGAACCCCAGCCCCATCCGCCGCAGGTCGCCGTCCTTCTTCAGGATCTTGTTCTTGTCATAGTACTCCAGCACCGCCAGGGCGTATTTCCGCGAGGTCCCCAGCATATCCCGGAAGTCCGCCAGCGCCAGGGTCTCGTGTGCGGCCAGATAGTCCCGGGTCTTGCGACAGACCTCCTGGTACACGGCGGGGTGGATACAGATCTGGGGGGTGAGCATGACCAGCTCCCCGCTGGTGACCAGGCTCTCCACCACCTGCCTGCAGTCGGTCTGCTCGTTGGCGGCGAAGTTGCCGTACACCTCGTCCAGCCCGGGGGTCTCCAGCCCCGCCTGGCTGTACTCCTTGAGCAACCGCTCCCGGATGGCATTCTGCCGCTTGGTCAGGTGGACGGAGAACTCCGACAGGGCGTACCGGTCCGACACCTGCTTCAGCTTCCCCTCCCGCACCAGCTCGGCCAGGATGGCGTCCGCCACCGGCTGGTCCGCCGTCTTCAACAGCTTCTGCCGGAGCTCGGCCACCTTCATCCCCGCGTGGAGGGGGTTCTCCCGGTGGTACTTCTCCAGCAGGGTCCTGCAACTGTCCCAGATCCCGTCCAGCACAGAGAGGGCCAGATACCGCCCGGGCAACGGCTCCAGCAGTTTCCCCGCGGCGCACAGGTCGCCCAGGGCCCGCTCCAGCTCGTCCCGGTGCATATTCAGCTGGACCGCCAGTTTGTCCAGGGCGGGCAGGGACTGCCCGCCCTCGGCCACCGCCTGGATCAGCTTCTCGTCCCCCGAGCCGCTCTCCTTGATGGCCAGACTGTCCAGCACCGCCTGGTCCCCCGCCTTGTGCCGCCGGGGGTCGTCGTCCAGCACCACGCCGCCCCCGATGGTCTCCAGGGGGGAGTAGAACCGGATCACGAACCGGTCCCCGGGCTTGGTGGCCAGATTTTCCGTCATCCGGAGCTGGGCGTAGCAGTCCTGTCCCGGCTCCAGGGCCTCCCGGTCCAGCAGGACCACCTTGCACAGCCGCACAGAGGAGCCGTGGTACAGGTGGACCTGGGAGCCGGTGAGGATGGTGCGCTGGGAATTCTTCACATTATACAGCCGCACGTCCAGCATCCGGGACACCCGCGCCGAGCCGGGTGCGGCAATGGTGTCCCCCCGCTCCAGCTCCGCCTTTTTGACACCCGCCAGATTGATGGCCACCCGCTGGCCCGCGTAGGCGGTGGGCACGTCCTTTCCGTGGACCTGCAGGTTCCGCACCCGCACCGCCAGCTGGTCGGGCAACACCTCCGCCGGGTCGCCCACCGACACCGCCCCCTCGATCAGGGTCCCGGTGACCACCGTGCCGAAGCCGTCCACCGAAAAGACCCGGTCGATGGGCAGGCGGAAGGGGGTGCGCAGATTCTTCTCGTCCGCCTTCTGGACCAGCTCGGCCAGGGCGCTCCGGAGCTCCGGGATCCCCTGGCCCGTATAGGCGGACACCTGGTAGATGGGCTTCCCCTCCAGGAAGGTCCCCTCCACCCGGGCGGCCACGTCCTCCCGGACCATGTCGATCCAGTCCTGGTCCACCATGTCGCACTTGGTGATGACCACCAGCCCGTCCTTGATGCCCAGCAGGGAAAGGATCTCCAGGTGCTCCTCCGTCTGGGGCATGAAGCCCTCGTCGGCGGCCACCACCAGCATGGCCAGGTCGATGCCCCCCGCCCCGGCCAGCATATTTTTGATGAACTTCTCGTGTCCGGGCACATCCACGATGCCCGCCTGGAGACCGTTGTCAAAGTCCAGGTGGGCAAAGCCCAGCTCGATGGTGATGCCCCGCTTCTTCTCCTCCACCAGCCGGTCGGTGTCGATGCCGGTGAGGGCCTTGACCAGAAGGGTCTT
>CALWVW010000015.1 GCA_944385075.1 uncultured Oscillospiraceae bacterium
AACTACAAGGAGCTGGGCCTGAACTCCGAGACCGCCGCCATCTTCAACCTCACCTCCCGGGAGCAGGTCATCCTGAACACCTGGTACGGCGGCGAGATGAAGAAGGGCATGTTCTCCATGATGAACTACTATCTGCCCCTGAAGGGCATGGCCTCCATGCACTGCTCCGCCAACACCGACATGGAGGGCAAGAACACCGCCCTGTTCTTCGGCCTGTCCGGCACCGGCAAGACCACCCTGTCCACCGACCCCAAGCGCCTGCTCATCGGCGACGACGAGCACGGCTGGGACGACAACGGCGTGTTCAACTTCGAGGGCGGCTGTTACGCCAAGGTCATCAACCTGGACAAGGACGCCGAGCCCGACATCTACAACGCCATCAAGCGCAACGCCCTGCTGGAGAACGTCACCGTGGACGAGAAGGGCCACTGCGACTTTGCCGACAGCTCCGTCACCGAGAACACCCGGGTGTCCTATCCCATCGACCACATCGAGAAGATCGTGCGCCCCGTGTCCGCCGGCCCCGACGCCAAGAACGTCATCTTCCTGTCCGCCGACGCCTTCGGCGTCCTGCCCCCGGTGTCCATCCTGACCCCGGAGCAGACCCAGTACTACTTCCTGTCCGGCTTCACCTCCAAGCTGGCGGGCACCGAGCGGGGCATCACCGAGCCCACCCCCACCTTCTCCGCCTGCTTCGGCCAGGCCTTCCTGGAGCTCCACCCCACCAAGTACGGCGAGGAGCTGGTGAAGAAGATGCAGAAGTCGGGCGCCAAGGCCTATCTGGTGAACACCGGCTGGAACGGCACCGGCAAGCGCATCTCCATCAAGGACACCCGCGGCATCATTGACGCCATCCTCAACGGCGCCATCAACAACGCCCCCACCAAGACCATCCCCTACTTCGGTCTGGAGGTCCCCACCCAGCTGGAGGGGGTGGACACCGGCATCCTGGACCCCCGGGACACCTACGCCGATCCCAGCGAGTGGGACAAGAAGGCCAAGGATCTGGCCTCCCGCTTCGTGAAGAACTTCGCCAAGTACACCAGCAACGACGCCGGCAAGGCCCTGGTGGCCGCCGGTCCCAAGGTGGACTGATCCCACCCGATCCCCCGTTTTTTCCATTGGCCGGCCTCTTTTTCCCAAAGAGGCCGGCCAATTCCCTTCTAAAGCGCCTTTCACTCCCGTTAAGGGCCCGCTTACGCCGCTTTTTCGCCCCTTTTCCCCCATTTACCCATTGATTATCCCGCCGGGAGAGGGTAAGATAGGGGGAGAACCCGACCACACACCGCAAAGGAGGTATCCCCGTGGCACGATCCGCCGAACCGGCCCCCAAGGCCACCGCCAAGGCGCCCGCCCGCATGTCCAAGCGGGACCCGCTCACCCCGGAACAGCTGGCCGACCTGGACGCCTGGTGGAGGGCGTCCAACTACCTGTCCGCCTGCCAGCTCTATCTGCTGGACAACCCCCTGCTGAAGGAGCCCCTGCGCCCGGAGCACCTGAAGCGCAACATCGTGGGCCACTGGGGCACCTGCCCGGGGCAGAATTTCATTTACACCCACCTGAACCGGGCCATCGTCAAATACGACCTGGACATGATCTACATCTGCGGCCCGGGCCACGGGGGCAACGCCATCGTGGCCCAGGACTATCTGGACGGGAGCTACAGCGAGATCTACCCCAACATCAGCCAGGACGAGGAGGGGATGAAGAAGCTCTTCCGGCAGTTCTCCTTCCCCGGCGGCATCCCCTACCACACGGGGCCCGCCACCCCCGGCTCCATCAACGAGGGGGGCGAGCTGGGCTACTCCCTGGCCCACGCCTTCGGGGCGGTGATGGACAACCCCGGCCTCATCGCCGCCTGCGTGGTGGGGGACGGGGAGGCGGAGACCGGCCCCCTGGCCGCCGCCTGGCACTCCAACAAGTTCCTGAACCCCATCTCCGACGGGGCGGTCCTGCCCATCCTCCACCTCAACGGCTTCAAGGTGTCCAACCCCACCATCTTCGCCCGCATCTCCGCCGAGGAGCTGGAGATGTTCTTCAAGGGCTGTGGCTGGGAGCCCCGCTTTGTGGAGGGGGACGACCCCCGGGTGATGCACCAGACCATGGCCGCCGCCCTGGACTGGGCGGTGCGGGAGATCCAGCGGATCCAGGAGTACGCCCGCTCCACCGGGGACACCGCCCGCCCCCGGTGGCCCATGCTGGTCCTCCGCTCCCCCAAGGGCTGGACCGGCCCCCGGGAGGTGGACGGCCAGCTGACCGAGGGGAGCTGGCGCTCCCACATGGCGCCCATCCCCCTGTGGGACGGCGTCCCCGGCCGGATCCAGGCGCTGGAGCGGTGGCTCCGGAGCTACCGCCCCCAGGAGCTCTTTGACAACACCGGCGCCCCCGTCCCCCGGCTCCGGGCCCTGGCCCCCCGGGGGGGGCGGCGCATGGGGGCCAACCCCCACGCCAACGGCGGGACCCTCCTCCGGGATCTGCGGGTCCCGGACTTCCGGGCCTACGGGGTGGACGTCCCCCGGCCGGGGGCGGTGGAGGCGGAGGACACCGCCGTCCTGTCCGGCTATATCCGGGACCTGATGACCCGCAACCTGGAGGCCGCCAACTTCCGCCTCTTCGCCCCGGACGAGGCCGCCTCCAACCGCCTGTCCCCCATCTTTCAGGCCACCGGCCGCCGGTGGGAGGACCCCATCGACCCCCGGGTAGACCAGGACCTCTCCCCCTCCGGCCGGGTGATGGATGCCGCCCTCTCCGAGCACCTGTGCCAGGGCTGGCTGGAGGGCTATCTCCTCACCGGGCGGCACGGGCTCCTGTGCAGCTACGAGGCCTTCATCCGCACGGTGGACTCCATGGTGGCCCAGCACGCCAAATGGCTGAAGGTGGCCCGCCAGTTGCCCTGGCGGCCCTCCATCGCCTCCCTCAACTATCTGCTCTCCTCCCACGTGTGGCAACAGGACCACAACGGCTTCACCCATCAGGACCCGGGCTTCCTGGACCACGTGGCCAACAAGAAGGCGGACGTGGTGCGGCTCTACCTGCCCCCGGACGCCAACTGCCTGCTCTGCTGTTTCGACCACTGCATCCAGAGCCGGAACTACGTCAACGTCCTCGTGGCCTCCAAGCTCCCCCGGCCCCAGTGGCTCAGCATGGACGAGGCCATCAAGCACTGCACCCACGGCATCGGGATCTGGCAGTGGGCCTCCAACGACCAGGGGCACGAGCCCGACGTGGTCATGGCCTGTTGCGGGGACACCCCCACTCTGGAGACCCTGGCCGCCGTCACCATCCTCCGGCGCTACCTCCCCGAGCTCAAGATCCGGGTCATCAACGTGGTGGACCTGATGAAACTCCAGCCCCACACCGAGCACCCCCACGGCCTCACCGACGAGGACTATGACGCCCTCTTCACCACCGAGGCCCCCATCATCTTCGCCTTCCACGGCTACCCCACCCTGGTCCACGAGCTCACCTACCGCCGGCACAACAAGAAGCTCCACGTCCGGGGCTACAAGGAGGAGGGGACCATCACCACCCCCTTCGACATGCGGGTGCGCAACGATATCGACCGGTTCCACCTGGTCATGGACACGGTGAAGCGCCTGCCCCAGCTGGGCAACAGCGCCTCCTACCTGATCCAGGAGATGAAGGACAAGCTGGTGGAGCACCGGCAGTATATCAACACCTACGGCCAGGACCTGCCCGAGGTCCGGGATTGGCGCTGGGAGACCGCCCTGTCCGGCGGGGAGCCCCACTAGACGACAGCGGCACTCCGGTTCGGAGTGCCGCTGTCGCCTCTGCCACCCCCTTCGGTAAAAGATTCGGAAAGGGGCGGGCGCTACCTGCCTTTTCCAGCACTTCTGCCCACTTGCGCCGCCGGGGGAAAGTCAGTATAATGAGATGTCAAATTTTTTGAAATTTTGGGAACCTTTTTTCTTTTTGCACGTCCAACTCGTTGCGACCCCAAAAATATGCTGTCTGTACAGCCCCTAAAAAAGGAGTTTTGACAACGATGAAAAAACAGATTTTGACTTTGACCCTGGCCCTGTCCCTGGCTCTGCTGGCCGCCTGCGGCGGCGGAGGCTCCTCCTCCGGCAACACCTCCGGCTCCGGCAGTCAGCCCGACACCAGCGTGACCGAGCCCGACCAGTCCACCCCCGACGGCTCCGGCGACAGCTCCACCCCGGACGCCTCTGAGCCCGACAGCTCCGCCCCTGACGCCAGCCAGCCTGTGGAGGACGAGCCCCAGGCCGAGGCCTCCCTCTCCCTGAGCAAGAGTGACTTCACCCTGTTCACCGCCGGGGCCACCTGGCAACTGAAGGCCTCCGCCACCCCCGCCGGCGGCGCCCTCACCTGGACCTCCAGCGATGAGAGCGTGGCCACCGTGTCCGACAACGGCACGGTCACCGCCGTGGCCGTGGGCACCGCCACCATCACCGCCAAGGACGCCTCCACCGGTCTGACCGCCAGCTGTACCGTCCGGTGCAACTGGGAGGAGAAGGCCCCCGACAACGGCGGGAGCTCCTCCAGCGGCGGCTCTTCCACCGGCGATACCTCCACCGGCGGCTCCTCCAGTAGCACCGGCTCCGTGGACCTGCAGGCCTTCTTCGACACCATCAACGCCGACTATGAGATGCCCTTCATGATGGAGATGGACAGCGCCGCCCTGGACAGCTACTTCCCCGGTCTCACCGGCCTGTCCACCCAGCAACTGGTGGCCTACTCCTGCTCCCTGAATCCCTCCCCCGCCGGCGACGTGGTGCTGGTCCAGCTGGCCAACAGCTCTGACGTGAGCACCGTCAAGGCCCTGTTCCAGGACCGCATCGACTACATGACCGGCGCCGACGGCAATATGCCCGGCGCCTGGTACCCCGGCCCCACCGAGATGTGGCTGAACAGCTCCCGCATCGTCTCCAACGGCAACTATGTGATGCTGGTGGTCAACGAGAACTGCGACGCCATCGTGGACGCCTTCAACGGCCTGTTCTGAGCAAAGTCTTTTCCGGGGCGCGGCGGCCCCTGCGAGCCGCCGCGCCCCGTCCGTATGTAAACCCGACAAAAGGAGGACCCGCTCATGGTCTTTTCCACCCCCGTGTTTCTGTTCTATTTTCTGGTGCTGACCCTGCTGGTGTACTACCTGGTCCCCCGGAAATTCCGCAACCTGGTGCTTCTGTGCTCCTCCCTGTGGTTCTACTACTGGGGCGAGCGGGTCTATGTGGTCATCATGTTGCTGTCCACCGCCATCGACTTCACCCACGGTATGCTGGTGGAGCACTTCAAGGGCAGGGGCAAGCTGAAGTACGCCAAGCTGGCGGTGGCCTCCTCCATGTTCTTCAATCTGGCCCTGCTGTTCTTCTTCAAGTACTGGGACTTTCTGGCCTCCTCCTTCCAGGCCATGGGCCTGTCCTTCATGCCCGTGCTGGGCATCCACCTGCCCATCGGCATCTCCTTCTACACCTTCCAGACCATGAGCTACACCATCGACGTGTACCGTGGCGACACCCGGGCCCAGCGGTCCATCATCAACTTCGGCACCTTCGTCACCCTGTTCCCCCAGCTCATCGCCGGCCCCATCATCAAGTATAAGGACCTGGGGGACCAGATCGACGAGCGCACCTGCTCGGCGGACAAGTTCGCCTCCGGGGTGCAGATGTTCATGATCGGTCTGGGCAAGAAGCTCCTCATCGCCAACAACGTGGGCATGCTGTGGGAGACCTACAAGGCCATGGCACCGGAGAGTCTGACGGTGGCCGGGGCCTGGCTGGGGGTGCTGGCCTTCACCTTCCAGATCTACTTCGACTTCTCCGGCTACTCGGACATGGCGGTGGGCCTGGGGCGGATGCTGGGCTTCGAGTTCCTGCCCAACTTCAACTACCCCTACATCTCCAAAAGCATCACCGAGTTCTGGCGGCGGTGGCACATCTCCCTGTCCACCTGGTTCCGGGAGTACCTGTATATCCCCCTGGGGGGCAACCGGTGCTCCAAGCCCCGGTGGGTGTTCAACCTGTTCGTGGTGTGGGCGGCCACCGGCATCTGGCACGGGGCCAGCTGGAACTACCTGATTTGGGGGCTGTACTTCTTTGCCCTGCTCATGCTGGAAAAATTCTTCCTGCTCAAGGTGCTGGACCGGATCCCCGCCCTGGTGGGCCACCTCTACACCCTGTTCTTCGTGGTGGTGAGCTGGGCCATCTTCGGTCTGGAGGATTTCACCCAGCTGACCGGCTACCTCCGGGTCATGTTCGGTCTGGCCGGCGCGCCTCTGATCGACAGCGCCCTGGGCTACTACCTGACCTCCTATCTGCCCATCCTGTGCGTGGCCGCCGTGGCCTCCACCCCCCTGGCCGCCCGGCTGTTCCACAAGTTGCCCGGCCTCCCCGCCAAGGCGGTGGAGACGGCCCTGATCGTCGCCGGGCTGGTGGTGTGTACCGCCTATCTGGTGGACGGCACCTACAACCCCTTCCTCTACTTCCGCTTCTAAAGGAGGCCGCGCCATGAGTAGCAAATACAGCAAATTCCTCACCGGCCTGTTCTGCGCCTTCATCGGCGGGATGTTCCTGGTGAGCACCCTCCTCCCCGACCGGGAGATGTCCGAGACGGAGAACCGCTACCTCCAGCAGGCCCCCACCCTGAGCCTGGAGAGCATCACCGACGGCACCTTCATGAGCCAGGCGGAGGACTACACCGCCGACCAGATCGTGGGCCGGGACCTCTGGGTGGCCCTGAAGGCCTGGTGCGAGCGGCTCTCCGGCAAGCAGGAGGACAACGGGGTCTACTTCGGCAAGGAGGACACCCTCCTCAACCGGGTCAATGACCCCGACCCGGACGACCTGCAGACCCGCCTGGACTATGTGGACGCCCTGGTGGGCAACGTGTCCGTCCCGGTGTACTTCGGGCTGATCCCCTCCTCCTCCGCCGTGTGGGCCGACCGGCTCCCCGGCGGGGCCCCCACCGCCGACGAGCTGAGCTACATCCAGCAGATGTACTTTGCCACCGGGGCGGCCACCGTGGATCTGGCCGGGCCCCTGACCGCCCACAAGGGCGAGGACATCTACTACCGCACCGACCACCACTGGACCAGCCTGGGGGCCTTCTACGGGGCCAACGCCATCTTCGAGGCCCTGGGCCTGGAGCCCCTGGAGCTGTCTGACTACGAGAAGACCACCGTCACCGACCAGTTCTACGGCACCATCTACTCCACCTCCGGGGTGCGGTGGGT
This sequence comes from uncultured Oscillospiraceae bacterium, assembly GCA_944385075.1. Lineage (GTDB taxonomy): Bacteria > Bacillota > Clostridia > Oscillospirales > Oscillospiraceae > Lawsonibacter. The sequence continues at coordinate 7,211 of CALWVW010000015.1, forward strand.
GCGGCCCGACGTGATCGACACCTACGTCCCCGACGATGGGGTCCACGTGACCTCCTGGTTCGGGGCCCAGCCCAGCGAGGGTAGTCTCTACGTGGACCAGTACCTGTCCGTCAAGGACAAGTACTCCTACTTCCTGGGTGGCCAGCAACAGCCCCTGTGCGTCATCGAGAGCGACAAGGCCCCCGACGGGCCCAAGGTGCTGGTGCTCCGGGACTCCTACTCCGACTCCCTGGCCCCCTTCCTCACCGAGCGCTGTTCCGAGGTCCACCTGTTCGACCCCCGAAACAACCTCACCAGCGTGAAGGACTATGTGGCCCAGAACGACATCGACACGGTGCTGGTCCTCTACTCCTTCGCCAACTTTGTCACCGACCCCAATCTGTTCGTGCTGGCCCGGTAGGGTCGGCCCGGCGGGACTTCCCACAAGGAGGTCCCGCCTTTTTTACCGATAGATTTTTTGTATAAGTGGGCCCCACATCGTTTCTGTGGATAGGTGGGGCGGGGGGACTTTTCTTTCCCGGGAAAATGTGATATCCTGTAGGAAAACCGAGGATCTGGAGGGATCTCTATGGACGAGAAAATCGTATTCTGCAAGGGCGGCGGCTGTACCGCCAAGCTGGGGGCCGCCGCCCTCAGCCGGGTGCTGGAGCTGTTGCCCAAGGGCCCGCCCGACCCCAACCTGCTCATCGGCTATGACAGCAAGGACGACGCCGCCGTCTACAAGCTCACAGACGACCTGGCCTATGTCCAGACCCTGGACTTCTTCCCCCCCATGGTGGACGATCCCTACACCTTCGGCAAGATCGCGGCCACCAACGCCCTGAGCGACATCTACGCCATGGGCGGCACCGTCACCACCGCGCTGAACATCGTCTGCTTCCCGGAGAGCTGGGACCTGAACATCCTGGGCGAGATCATGCGCGGCGGCTCGGAGAAGGTGATCGAGGCGGGGGGCACCCTGGCCGGGGGCCACTCCATCGCCGACGACAGCGTGAAATACGGTCTGTCCGTCACCGGCATCGTCCACCCGGACCGCATCTACCCCAACAACCAGGGCAAGCCCGGGGACAAGCTGATTTTGACCAAGCGGCTGGGGGTGGGCATCATCTGCACCGCCAACCGGGTGGGCGAGGCCAGCGCCGAGGCCATGGACAAGGCCATCGACTCCATGACCACCCTGAACAAGTACGCCGCCGAGCAGTGCCACAAGTATGACATCCACGCCTGCACCGACGTCACCGGCTTCAGCCTGCTGGGCCACCTCCACGAGATGATGGACGGCCGGCTGTCCTGCGTCCTCCACGCCGACCAGATCCCCCTGTTCCCCGAGGCGCTGGCCTACGCCGACGAGTTCCTGCTCACCGCCGCGGCCCAGCGCAACCGGAACCACGTGGGCAAGTTCGTCCGGTTCGACGGGGTCCCCTTCGCCATGGAGGAGGTCCTCTTCGACCCCCAGACCTCCGGCGGCCTGCTCATCGCCCTGTCCGGGGACCAGGCCCCCGGCCTGCTGGCCGACCTGCAGGCCATCGGCCTGCCCGCCCAGATCATCGGCGAGATCACCCAGCGCCAGAACCCGGAGATCCTGGTCTCCCAGCACTGATCCGCTTTGATCCACGTCTTGACGTATCATCTGATATTTTAGAAGGAGGAACCTGTCATGATCCAAGTCAATGCCATGGGCGACGCCTGCCCCATCCCCGTGGTCAAGACCAAAAACGCCATCAAGGAGCTGAAGGGCCCCGGCGTGGTGGAGACCCTGGTGGACAACGAGATCGCCGTCCAGAATCTGACCAAGATGGCCAACCAGAAGGGCTACGGCGTCAAGTCCGAGAAGCTGTCCCCCCAGCAGTTCAAGGTCACCATGCAGATCGGTGACGCCCCCGCCCAGGAGGAGGACAGCCAGGAGGACGAGACCTGTCTGGTCACCCCCACCGGCCACAAAAAGCGCACGGTGGTGGCCATCACTTCCGCCCGGATGGGCACCGGCAACGACGAGCTGGGCACCGCCCTGATGAAGAGCTTCATCTTCGCCCTCTCCCAGCAGGACGAGCTCCCCGCCACCCTCCTGTTCTACAACGGCGGCGCCACCCTGACCACCGAGGGGTCCGCCTCCCTGGAGGACCTGAAGAGCCTGGAGGCCCAGGGGGTGGAGATCCTCACCTGCGGCACCTGTCTGAACTACTACGGGCTGACGGACAAGCTCCAGGTGGGCGATGTCTCCAATATGTACGACATCGTGGAGAAGCTCAGCGGCGCCGACCTGATCATCCGCCCCTGAGAGGCGCCCTATGCGGAGCAAGAAACCGGCCCTGGTCCTCGCTTTCGCCTCCACCGCCCAGGCCCTGGCCACCGAGAAGTACTGCCAGGAGCACCAGCTCCCCGGCCGCCTGATCCCCGTTCCCAAGGAGATCACCGCCGGGTGCGGACTGGCCTGGAAGGCGGAGGTGGAGCAGGGGGAGGAGCTGACCCGGGCCCTGGCCCGGGCGGGCATCCAGTGGCAGGAGGCCCGGGTGCTGGAGCTCTGGGCCTGACCGGCCACAAGAGAAGGAGTTGCATCTGCCATGATCTATCTTGACAACGCGGCCACCACCCGGCAGAAGCCGCCCCAGGTCATCGACGCCGTGGTCCGGGCCATGACCACCATGGGCAACGCCGCCCGGGGGGCGCACGCCAGCTCCCTCCAGGCCTCCCGGGCCATCTATGACGCCCGGTGCAAGCTGGCCGCTCTGTTGGGCTGTCCCCGGCCGGACCACGTGGTCTTCACCACCAACTCCACCGAGGCGCTGAACATCGCCATCAACGGCATCCTGTCCCCCGGCGACCACGTGATCTCCACCGACCTGGAGCACAACTCCGTCCTGCGCCCCCTCTACCGGCTGGAGGCCGGCCACAATGTGGCCCTGGACTTTGTCCCCGCCGACCGGAGGGGCAACGTGGACTACCGGGACTTCGAGCGGCTCATGCGGCCGGAGACCCGGGCGGTGGTCTGCACCCACGGCTCCAATCTGACGGGAAATCTGATCGATGTGGCCCGGGTGGGCGAGATCGCCCACCGGCACGGGGCCCTGCTCATCGTGGACGCCTCCCAGACCGCCGGGTCCATCCCCATCCACATGGAGGACATGGGGATTGACGTGCTGTGCTTCACCGGCCACAAGGGCCTGATGGGTCCCCAGGGGACCGGCGGGCTGTGCATCCGGGAGGGGGTGGAGATCCGCCCCTGGAAGGTGGGGGGCTCCGGCGTGCAGTCCTACTCCAGGACCCAGCCGGAGGAGTACCCCACCCGGCTGGAGGCGGGCACCCTGAACAGCCACGGCATCATGGGCCTGTCCGCCGCCCTGGACTTCATCCGGGACACCGGGGTGGAGGCCATCGGCCGGCACGAGCGGGACCTGATGCGCCGGTTCTACGACGGGGTGTCCGCCATCGAGGGGGTCACCGTCTACGGCGACTTCTCCCGGGAGGAGCGGGGGGCCATCGTCGCCCTGAACATCCGGGACTACGACTCGGGGGAGATTGCCGACGCCCTGAGCCAGTCCTATGACATCGCCACCCGCCCCGGGGCCCACTGCGCCCCCCGGATGCACCAGGCCCTGGGCACCGTGGAACAGGGGGCCGTCCGGTTCAGCTTCTCCTGGTACAACACCCGTGAGGAGGTGGACGCGGCCGTCGCCGCCGTCCGGGAGCTGGCGGAGCCCTAGCGCCGGGCCAAAGCCTCCATCACACAGCGACCGCCCCACCGGCAAAAGGCCGGTGGGGCGGTTTTTGTATCTACACCCTGTCCGGGCGGACATTCGCCCGCTCCATCAGGTGGATCAGCACCCGGATCCCCTGGAGATAGCCGCGGAGGGAGATGCGCTCGTCCGTCCCGTGGACCCGGGCATCCACCTCCTCCGCCCAATTCAGGAAGGGACTGCACCGCAGGCAGGTGTCGCAAATCCCCTCATACCGGCGGGCGTCGGTAGCGGTCACCGAGAGCCCCGGCACAAACACCACCTCCGGGTAGTAGCGGCCCATGCTCTCGGTCAACAGCCGGTAGCCCGGGCCGTCGGTCCGGGCGGTGGCCGAGGGGTCGTTGGACTGCAAAAACCTCAGCTCCACCCCGGGGTCGGACACCGCCCGCCGGCACCGGTCCAGCACCGCTTCGGTGCTGTCCCCCTCCATCAGGCGGAAGTTGATCACCGCCTGCATATCCTGGGGCAGGACGTTGCAGGCGCTACTGCTCCCCCGGATCACCGTGGGCGCCACGGTGGTGGTGACCCAGGGGAACATCCGCCGCTCCCCGGCGCACAGCCGGGCGATCTCCTCCCGGTTCCCCTCCAGGTCCGCCACCAAGGTCTTCAGCGGCTCCCGGGTCACATGGGGGGCCACCGCCCGGAAGGTCCCCTCCACCACCGGGGTCAGCCCCCGTCGGGGCGGCAGGTCCGCGATCTGCGCGATGGCCCGGGCCAGTCTGCCCAGGGAGGTGCCGCCAAAGGGACAGCTGGAGTGCCCGCCCCCGCTCCGGACCGACAGCTCCAGGTCCGCGTACCCCTTCTCCATCAGCCCGATTGGGGAGATCAGGACCCCGGGCGCCCCCAGGGCGTCCCCCGGCTCCACCTTCCCGCTCCCCTCGTCCAGCACAAACTCCAGGGTCACCCCCCTGCGCTCCAGCTCCCGGGCGATGGCCCGGGCCCCCAGGTTCAGGGTCTCCTCGTCGTCCCCAAAGGCCAGATAGGCGGTCCGGGCGAAGGTCGCCCCCCGGCGCAACAGGTACTCCGCCGCCTCCAGAAGGCCGAAGACCTGTTGCTTGATGTCCAGCGCCCCCCGCCCCCAGATGTACCCGTCCGCCACCGCCCCGGAGAAGGGCGGGTGGGTCCAGTCCCCCTCCGTCCCCTCCACCACGGGGACCACGTCCTGGTGGGACATATAGAGGCAGGGCCGCAGGACCGGGTCCCGCCCCGGAATGGTGATCAGCACCCCGTGGCCGATCCGCTCCAGTTTCCCCCGCTCCATCAGCGTGGGATAGCTGGCCCTGATGTGGGCCAAAAGCCCCTCAAAGGGGGCAAAGTCCGTCCTGCTGTGGTCCGCCCAGTTGATGGTCGGGTACTGGATGGCCCGGGACAGCCGCTCCACCGCGCCGGCGGCGTCCAGGTCCCCGAATTCCTCCTCCCGGGCAAACAGCGCCTCGATCTCCCGCATCACACATCCCTCCCAACTTTGATTGCCTACGGGAAGGCGCCGCGCGGAGATCCGCGCGGCGCCTTCCCTCCATTCCACGAGTCCGGTAAGACAGAGAGGATTCCCGTACGCTATTCCATCAGCTCCAGTGGGGGGAGTCCCAGATCTTCAGCTTGATGCCCAGACCCATCTCCTTGGCCCGGGTGTAGAGCTCATAGGCCCAGGCCACGTCCTCCACCGGCATGCCGCCCGTCATCATGCAGATCCGGTCCTCGTCGCTGGTGCGGCCGGGGATCTTGCCGCAGGCCACGTCGCCCAGGCTGGGGATCTCGGTGACCGGGGGCAACTTCCCCTGGTCGATCAGCCGGTAGATGCTGCTGCCCATCTTGTTTTTATAGGCGGCCTCCACCCCGGCGGGGTCGTTGTGGGCCTCCTCCATATAGGCCTCGTGCATCTTGGCGTTGTCGAAAAACACCTTGCAGTCGGTGAGGTAGGCGGGGTCGATGGTGGCGGCCCCGGTGAACAGGATGGTGGAGCCCTTCTTCAGGCACTCGTTCTTGATCTCCACCGGCTTGAGCCGGGAGGCGGCCACGCTGATGATGTCGCCGGCGCTGACGGCCTCGTCCGAGGAGGCGGCGATGACCGGCTCCACGTGATAGGTCTCCTTGGCCCACTGGCCGAAGGCCTCGGCGGCCTCGGGCTTGATGTCGTAGATGACCAGCTTCTTCACATTCTTGGCGTCCACCATGATGCCCTGGAAGCAGGCCCTCTGGATGGGACCGGCGCCGATGACGCTACACACCTCGGCGTCCTTCCGGGCCAGGTAGCGCACGCCCACGCCGGGGACCGAGCCGGTCCGGACGGCGCTGATCAGGTTGCCCGAGCACAGGGCGATGGGCTCGCAGGTGTCCGGGTCGTTGAGCATCACCATCAGCACCGAGCGGGGCAGGCCCCGGGAGGGGTTGATGATGTTGGAGCCGTACCACTTCTCGCCGCAGACCTTGAACCGGCCGCCCAGATAGGCCACCATGGCCATGAACCGGCGGTCCGGGCCGTTGGCCGGCATCCCCTCGAACTGGGGGTTGTCGGGGAAGGTGATCATGATGCCGTGCTCATTGTGGTTGGCGCCGCCCATGATGTAATCGCCCTTGCCCAACAGCTGGAACATCTCGTCCAGGGTGTTGACACAGGCCTCCGAGTCCAGCACGCCCGCCTTGATCATATCGTCCTCATCCAGGTAGAGGAACTCCGTGCGTTTGCCCATATTGATTCGCTCCTTTCATTTTTCCGTGACACGATGGATCTTTTGGACCGTCTTCTTCTATGTAGCTTATGTAGTTGTGCTCCGGTGGTCGATCAGCGGCTGTTTGTGCCAGTGGCCGATGATCATCGGGAAAATAAACAGGATCACCGACAGGACCAGGGACACCAGCCCCACCGGCAGGGCCCCGTAATTGTTGACCCAGACCGGCATCATGGAGGTGATCACACCGCCGCCCACCGCCCAGGAGGTGAAGGGGGCGCGCCCGGCGTAGACCGTCAGGGCGTCGGACTGGTTCTCCGGGTCACAGGTCTTGAGCAACAGCATCCCGGTGGCCGCCACGCCGGTGAAGGTACCGAACAGCAACATGCTCTGCTCGAACCAGTACTTGCCCAGAGTCCGGCGGGCATACCAGATGTTCAGGAACAGCATCACAAAGCACATGGTGCCCTGCTGGATCAGCAGAGGGACCGCGTACTCCAGCACCACGGACACATTGACCGAGGCCACCGCCCCCGCCACCAGGAACTCCAGGGAGATCCCCTGGATCCGGCTGAACACGGCCTTGTCCACCGCGTCGCCCCAGCTGGTGCGGTTCAGCACCTGCTGGACGATCAGGCCGCCGAACATGGCGGTGACGAACCAGGCCACCGACACGCCGGTCAGGCTCTTGATGCCCACGTTGAGCAGGTAGCCTACAAAGACGGCCACCGAGAGAATGGCCGCGTGGAAGGCCAGGTTATCCACCACGCCGGAGGAGATGGAGGTCCGGGTGTCCACGGGCCGCCGCTCCCCCACATAGAGCTCATTCTCCTTGTTCTCCAGGTCGGTGGCCTTGCCCAGACAGGCGGTCCAGCCCTTCCGGACGCCGATGTTGATCAGCACCACGCCGCCCAGGATGCCGTACACCAGGCCGAAGGTGGCGGAGGTCACCGCCAGGGACTGCCCCTCCAGCCAGCCGATCTCCTCATACACCGCGGCCATGCCGGCGGCGGTGCCGTGCCCGCCGGCCCAGCCGGCCTCCACGATGACGCCGAACAGCTCAGGCACATGGAACACCGGGACCAGGATAAACACCGCCATCAAAAGCGGCACCGCGTACTGGACAAAACAGCCCAGATAGGACCAGGAGACCGAGCTGGCCACCTTCTTTACAAACTCTACTCCCCCCTCGGTCTTCTTCCCCTTTCCCATCAGCATGGGAGCAAATACCAGAACGATCAACTTCCCAGATAGATTCGACCACGTGCTTGTGATCTCCGTGGGGATCACGCCGATAAAGTACGGTCCCAGAATCAACCCGATAATGCCCGCCAGCAGGGAGGCTGGGATGTAGTACTTCTTCAGGAGCGGGATCTTCAGCCGCAGGATGGTGGCGACCAGGATCAGGATGCCCAGAATGGACAGGTAGATGAGCAACCCGTCGATGGTGTCGCCGGAAATGGTCATGATCGGTATGCGCATGTCTCTCCCTCCTAAAATGTATTTTTTACGTTTTTATGCTAGCACTCTTTATTTTATTTGTCAATCTTTCTTTTTATTCTTTCTTTATATTTGTATGTTTCGTAAAATATTTTTGTATTTTTTAGTGCAGAATAGCCCGTTGACCTTTGCCGGGATTTCCGCTATGCTTATTTTGTAGTGGAGTATTCTACACTTTTTTCCACTCCGCTCTTGACGCGGGACGGCCCCTGTCGCTACAATAGAATTACCGGATTTTTCAAAAAATCCCGGGGATTCATTGGAAAGGGGCACGATTTTATGGACTTCTCTCAGCTGATCCAGCAGGAGCTCCCCCGCATGACCAAGACTGAGCACGCGGTCGCCTCCTACTTTGATTCCCATATGCAGGAGTTCGCCTTCTCCACCCTGGAGGCCATCGCGGACAGCGCGGGCACCAGCACCACCAGCGTGATCCGGTTCTGCCGCCGGCTGGGTTTTTCCGGGTATAAGGAGTTTCAGCGCTCCCTGCAGGAGGCGGTCCGGGTCCAGCTGGACCTGCCCGACAAGGTGGAGCGGACCATCCGCTTCTCCGTCCAGGACAGCCTGCTCCAGCAGGTGATCCAGGACGGGCTGGGCAACGTGGAGCGCACCTTCCAGGACCTCTCCCCCGAGGCCCTGTCCGGCGCGGCGGAGCGGATCAGCCGGGCGGGCCGGGTCTTCACCTACGGGTTGCGGGAGTCCCTGGCCCTGGCCCACTACGCCATGACCCGCTTCATCCCCCTGCGGGACCGGGTCCAGCTCTTGGACGTGGGCTACAACGGCTTTTGGGAGTCGCTGTTGGACCTGAACTCCCGGGACGTGGTCATCTACTTCCTCTTCCACCGCTACACCGCCCAGTCCCGGCGTATCCTCCCGCTTTTGAAGGAGCAGGGGGCTCAGGTCATCCTGATCACCTCCCCGCCCTACCACGCCCTGGAGCCCTACGCCGACGTCCTGCTCCCCTGCTACACCGAGACCAGGGGGCTGAAAAACAGCTCCATGGCCCCCATCTGCCTGATCGACTACCTCTGCAACGCGGTGGCCGTGCTGGACACTGAGCGCAGTATGGCCCACGCCAAAAAGGTCGAGGACCTTCTGCGCACTGAGCGGGTCCTCGGAAGCTGACCGGCCGGCGGGCCCCCGCCCGCCCATCAAAAGGAGAGACACTTATGAACCGTATTTTCCGTGGATATCTGTTCGTCATTCTGTCTGCCATCCTCTTCGGGTGTCTCCCCCTGGCGGCCAACATCGCCTATGACAACGGGCTCAACGCTCTCAGTCTGGTGTTCTACCGCAACCTGTTCGCCCTGCCCATCCTGTACCTCCCCATCCGGCTCCGGGGCGAGCCCCTGCGCGTCTCCAGACAGGAGTTCACAAACATCCTGCCCCTGTCCATCCTGGGCTTCTGCATCACCCCCGCCCTGCTCTTCACCTCCTATAACTATCTCCCCGCCGGCACCTCCACCACCTTCCACTTCATCTACCCCGCCATGACCATCCTGGGCGGCGTGGTCCTGTTCCGGCAAAAGGTGGGCTGGGGGCGGGTCTTCTGCGTCCTCCTCTGTAGCGTGGGCATCCTCCTCTTCTACGAGCCCGGGGGCGCCCTCGACCCCTTCGGGAGCGCCATCGCCCTGGCCTCGGGGGTGACCTATGCCCTGTACATCATCCTGCTGGACTACTTCCGGCTGGAGTCCCTGTCCCGGTTCAAGCTCAGCTTCTACATCTCCGCCACCTGCGCCGCCGTGATGCTGGTGGTCTGTCTGGTCACCGGCACCTTCCGCCTCCCGGGCAACGCCCTGTGTCTGGGGGTCTGCTTCCTCACCGCCTTTCTGGCGGGGGCGGCGGCCAACGTGCTGTTCCAGAACGGGACGCTGATCATCGGCGGCCAGCGGGCCTCCATCCTCAGCACCTTCGAGCCCATCACCAGCATCGTCACCGGCGTGCTCATCTTCAGCGACCCCTTCACCCTTCGCTCCGCCCTGGGGACGGTCTGCGTCCTGGCCGCCACGGTGCTCATCGCCGTGTTCGATATGCGCACCCAGGCCCAGCGCCAGGGGGCGGCGTCCACATCCAGTCTCACCAACCCGGACGGCGGCTCCCCCGCCATCCGGGAGGAACATAAAGGAGGATCACAATGACAACATCCAGAGCAGTGCAGGAAATCGAACAGATGGCCCCCCAGCTGGCCGCCCTCAGCCGGGAGCTGTGGGAGCACCCGGAGGTCGCCTTCACCGAGCGCTACACCTCCCGGCGGCTCATGTCCATTCTCCGGGAGGAGGGCTTCGCCGTGGACAACCCGGTGGCCGGGCTGGAGACGGGGTTTGTGGCCCGCTGGGGCCACGGGAAGCCCTGCATCGCCATCCTGGCGGAATTTGACGCCCTGCCCGGCTTCAGCCAGAAGACCCAGACCACCGAGGAGCCCGAGGTCCCCGGCGGCGCCGGCCACGCCTGCGGCCACAACCTGATGGGGGCCGCCCACACCGGGGCCGCCATCGCCGTGAAGCGGGAGCTGGAGGCCCGGGGGATGGAGGGCACCGTGGTCCTGTACGGCTGTCCCGCCGAGGAGGTGCTCACCGGCAAGGTGTTCATGGCCCGGGCCGGCCTGTTCGACGGGTGCGACTGCGCCATCAACTTCCACCCCGACTCGGTCAACGGGGTGGATATGCACGTGCTGGCCGGCATCGACAACATCAAGTTCAACTTTCACGGCACCATCTCCCACGCGGCGGCCCGCCCCTATGACGGCCGGAGCGCCAGCGACGCCGCCGAGCTGATGAACGTGGGGGCCAACTACCTGCGGGAGCACATCCCCGACGGGGTGCGCATCCACTATGTGACCACCGACGGCGGCAAGGCCCCCAACATCGTGGCCAACTTCGCCCAGACCTGGTACTACATCCGGGCCAGAGAGCGGGCCGCCGTGGACGAGGTGTACAAGCGCCTGGTGGACGTGGCCAAGGGGGCCGCCCTGATGACCGGTACCACCGTGGAGGTGGACTTCCAGGGCGGGTGCTACCCCAACGTCCAGAACAAGGTGCTGGCCCAGGTCATCACCCAGTCCATGGAGGAGATCGGCGCCCCCGTCTTCACCCCGGAGGAGAAGGAGTACGCCGCCCAGCTCAACCGCACCTGCCCCCAGTCCCCCAGGCGCCCCTACCCCGTGGACCCGGACGTCCCCCTGGACGAGACCATCCTGGGCCTGTACGACGAGGGCAACTTCGCCTACAACGCCAGCGACATCGGCGACGTCTCCCATCTGATGCCCTCCACCATGTTCGGCACCGTCTGCTACAATATGCTCAGCGACCTGCACAGCTGGCAGGTGGCCGCCTGCACCGGCCACTCCATCGGCCAGCGGGGCATGATCTTCGCCGCCAAGGTGCTGGCCCTCACCGCCATGAAGCTCATCGAGGACCCCAAGCTGGTGGAACAGGCCCAGGCCGAGTGGCGCCAGCAGATGAAGGGCATCCAGTACATCTGCCCCATCCCCCCCGAGGTCCAGCCCCCGGTCATCCCCTAAGTTCAGGCCATACCGGCAAAAAGGGGCCGGGACAGCGCGTTGCGCTGTCCCGGCCCTCTGTTTTGTTCTCTTTTCCGCAACCGGGGCGGCCCTTCGGCCCCGGCCTAGTGTTTCTTGTCATCCAGGACGACGAAGATCCTGACCCCACAGCTCTCACAGCTCTGCGGCAGGGCCGGCGGGGACCGCCTGAAACCCGTAAGGGGAGCGCCGCAGTTCGGGCAACTGTAGAGGCCTCTCTGTCTTATCCGCCCCACCGACACCATCGCACATCCGGGGACAAACACGGCAAAGAATCTCTTCGCCAGCCACGCCTTCGTGATCAGCGCGCCCGGCCCCGCGTGGGATACCGCCAACAGCATGACAGGCAGGGCGATCCATATCAAAACAAAGCCGCCATAGTACAGGATCTTCGCCATTCGCAGTGCCGATTTCCTGATGCGCAGTTCCATCATCGGTCCCTCCCATACAGATGCTATATCTGCTGTATCCCGACCGCTGTTCTTCTATCTACGTTATAGCAGATTTTCCGCCGGTTTGCAAGTACGTCCTCACGCCCTCCACCGGCGCTCTGTTGGACAGAGGGGACCGCGGAAGCTCCGCGGTCCCCCCTGCGCGCCGGGCCCGGTCAATCCCAGTCCCGCTCGAATTCCAGCACCGACCCGTCGGCGCCGCTGATCTTGTACTCGTACTCATAGCCGCCGGACTTGAACTCCACCTCGTACTCCAGGCGGCCGTCGTCCCAGTCCCGCTCCACCTTCAGCTCGTAGGTGTCGGCGGCGGACACCCCCGCGTGGGCCAGGGCGGCCTGCTGGGCGGCCTGGGCCCCGATGTCGCTTCCGGCGGGGGCGCCCGTCCCGCTCCCGGCGGGGGCGCCGTACCGCTCCTGCTTCTGCTCCAGCACCGCGGCGCTGGTGAGGGCGATCTTGTACTCATAGCGGGTGTTGTCCGCCATGAACTCCACCTCGTAGCACTCGGGCCAGCCGTCGTCATAATCCAGCCAGACAGAGCAGTAGGTGGTGGCGCTCTCCTGCACCCCCGCGTCGGCCAGGGCGGCCGCCTTGGCGGCCTCCTCCCCGATGAAGGAGCCGGTGTCCACGGCGGGCCAGCCGCCGGGCTGTCCGGTCACCGAGCCGCCCTCCCGCTCGTACTTGACCACTTCCCCGGTGAGGGCGTCGATCTCATACTCGTACTCCGTGTTTCCGGCCCGGAACTCCACCTCGTACACCATCCGGCCGTCGTCCCAGTCGTACTCCGCCTCCAAAAAGGCGGCGTCGGCGGCGGATACCCCCGCGTGGGCCAGGGCGGCCTGCTGGGCGGCCTCCAGGCCGATGTAGGCGCTGTCGTTGGCCTGCCCGGTGGACTGGACCGGGGCGGACTGGCCCCCCTGGCTCCCATCAGGCGCCGGGGCAACGGTGTTCAGAGAGGAGTAGAGCAGGTTCAGCTCGTTGATGGACAGGCCCACCAGACTCTCGAAGGTCTTGGTCCCCCGGCTCCCCTCCACGATGGTCTGGATCAGGGCGGCCTTGCCCTGGGAGATGCCGTAGTCGGCGGCCAGTTGCTGGAGCTGGGCACTGTTCTGGATGGTCTGGGACAGGATGGCCCCGTTCACCTGATAGCTCTCCAAAATCGCGCCGGCCTGGGCGGTGAGCTCCTGCTGGAGCCGGGCCCCCCGCTGGGCGTCGTCGTCCTCCACGGTGATGAGGATGGAGTTGGCCAGCTCATCCACATACCCGTTGGTGAGCATGGCGCCCACGATGGCGTTCATGGCCACATCCACCTTGGCCCCGGTCAGGTCCATCCCGTCCAGGATGGCCACCGCGTCGGCGTTGGCGGGGGTGGCGGACAGCACCGTCTCCTTCCGGTTCACCGTCAGCTCCACGCTGGGGTTCACATCCAGGCAGACGATGGAGGCCACCGCCTGGTTCAGCTGGTGGACATAGCCCGCCCCGCCGCCGGCCACCGCCAGCACCAGACAGGCGGCCACCGCCAGGGGGACCCATCTCTTTTTCTGTTTGCCGGACCGGCCGCCCCCCTGTCCCGGCAGGGGGACCACCGCCCCGGTCTGGGCGCCGCAACGGGCCAGGACAGCCTCCACGTCGTCGGGGGCGGTCCGCTCCAGGGCGGCGGCCAGGCGCGCTTCCATTTCCCGGTCGGTCATGGGGTCTCTCCTCCTTCCAGCTGGGCTCTCATCTTCTTCAATCCCCGGTGGTACTTGGACAGCACCGTGGCCAGGGGCAGTTCCATCAGGCCGGCGATCTCCCGGTGCTTCAGTCCGGTGACCGCGTGGAGCAGGATGATCTGCCGCTCCTCCGCCCCCAGGGCGGCCAGAGCGGTCTGGAGCACCTGCCGGTCCTCGGGGGAGACGGCGGGTGCGTCGGCGGGGATGGCGTTCCACTCCTCGTCCTCCAGGCCCACCTGCCGCCCCTCCCGGCGCAGGCGCATCCGGGCCAGGTTCCGGGCGATGGTGAGCATCCAGGCCATGGGGGAGCCCTGGGCCCGGTAGCCCGGGGCGCTCTCCCACACCTTCACAAAGGTGTCCTGGGCCACGTCCTCCGCCTCGTGGGCGTCCTTCAGCAGGGACAGCGCCAGGGCGTACACCGATGCCCTGGCACGGTGGTACACCTCGGCCAGGGCCTCCCGGTCCCCCTCCCCCACCCGGAGCAACAGCCGGTCCAGCTCCCGGTTGCGCCCGGCGGGGTCTTCTTCCATTGTCTGGATCCCCAATAGGGTCAGCATATCCCATTTCTCCTGTCAACTGTGAAATGCACGGGCAGGGCCTTTTATTGCGCACCACAGCAAAAATTTTTCGTACCATATTATAAGGCTATTTTTCCCATAAAACAAGAGAAAAGAGAAAAAGCCCGCCGGAAGGGCGGGCTATGGGTGGGCGGCGCGGTTCCACTCCCCCTCGGGCCGGTCAGCCCTCCGGGTCTATACCCGCCCGGGCCAGCCGGTCCCGGAGGACGGGGCCCACCGCCGTGGCGGCCAGCATCTTCAGCAGGTCGCCGGGCAGGAAGGGGAGGACGCAGGCGGCCAGGGCGGGACCCAGGGCCACCCCCGACTGGAGGCAGTACCAGGCGGTGCCCAGGGCGTAGAGGACGGCGGTGGCCCCCGCCATCCCCAACAGCTGGAGGGGGCGGCTCCGGGGAAAGCGGGCGGCCGCCAGCCCGGACAGGGCGGCCAGGGGCAGATAGCCCACCACATAGCCCCCCGTGGACCCTGCCAGCACCCCCAGCCCGGCGGAGAAGCCGCTGAACACCGGCATCCCCACCGCCCCCAGCAGGATGTAGGCCAGGGTGGCCAGGGTGGCCCGCCGCCAGCCCAGCAGGCAGGCGGACAGGTAGATGGCCAGGGTACAGAAGCTCAGGGGGACGGGCCCGATGGCCACCGAGAAGGGAGCCACCACCCCCATCATCGCCGCCATCACCGCCGTCATGGCCAGGGGATAGATCCGTGTCCTTGTGCCGTGTTCCATAGGTGGTCCCTCCGTCTCTCCGAATCGTAAACCGTTTTCTGTTTTGAGTATACATCTCCTCTCTCGAATTGTCAACTATAATTTTTATATGGTTTACTATCCTTGGAACGCAGGCCGGGTGGAGCCGTTCTCCTGTTGGGGGTGTTTCGCCGCCTGCGGGCGGCGAAATCCCCCCAGAGCAAACGGTACGGTGCAAAACCGGCGGGAGGGGCAAGCCCCTCCCCTACGGATACAAAGTGTCTAAATAGTCCGGGCGGGCGGCGCGCCGGGGTCGCGGCCCAGGCCGGCCTCTCTTGGCCCTTTGGGCCAATTCACCTTCTCGCGCCCCACGCAAATGGTCATTGTTGCCTGTCCTGCCCGCCGCACCACGGGGAAGCACCGGGGGAGGCGCGTCTAAACGGGTAGCACAGACAGCCCTCTGGTTTTGCCGCACAGTGGCAACGGGCGGGAGAAGGGCCAGGTGTCAGAGGCCACCCCGCGCCGGTATATTTCCACCACCCCCCGAACCAAGCTCCCCTCGTAAACGGGGGTCCGGGGGTGGCCATCATTGGCGGCCCATAAGGGCCGACGTGGCCACCCCCGGCGATCTTTTCGCCCCTTTTGGATCGCTCCAAAAGGGGCTCGCCGCCCGCGGGCGGCGAAATGCCCCAAAATAAAACATACGGGCCGATGAGGACAGAAGGTGAATTGCCCCGAAGGGGCACTGGGGTGTCGGCCTCTACGGTGAAGAAAGCAAGCGTGCTGTGTGCGGGCGGCCAAAGGCCGCCCCTACGAAGGTCAAACGATGTAAGCAGGTAGGAGGATAAGGGAGTAGGGCAAATTACTTCGGGTGGGTCTGGAACCCGCCCCTGCGGACGGCGCGCCCAGTGGTCGCGCCCTACATCCATTGCATCGAAAGGTAGCGTGCGGCCACACGGGGCCGCGCCTACAGGGAACACTGGGAGTACAACACAGAACCAACGGCGGGGGCAAGCCCCCGCCCTACAGAGGTGCGTTTTTCGTGGCGCCTGACGGTCCCTGCCCCTTTTGTCCCTTTGGGACATTTCCCTAGCCCCTCTGTCGCTACGCGACATCTCCCCTTGACAAGGGGAGAGCCATGTAGGGCGCGGCATCCTTGCCGCGCCGCCCGCCCCACAAAAAACAGGCCCGGCCCCGCCGTCCGGCGGGGCCGGGAGATTTCTTGCTTCAGGACTTCACCACCGCGTGAAGGAGGGACCACACCGACCAGAGCCCTGCCAGCAGGGCGAAGACGGCCAATGCGATCAAAGCGGTGGGGCCGAATTGGTCCCACTGGCCGATGAAGAACGCATTTTCCCCCACCAGCTGGGGCCCCAGACAGATGACCATCCAAATCACCCACAGGATCCAGCCCCCCTTGGCCCCGAACCGCTGGAGGAAGGCCCCCAGGATAAGCCCCGCCAGCAGACCGGCAACGGGGAGCAGAAGGAACCACCACCAGTCCAGGGCGAAGGAGTCCAGGTAGAGGGTGGCGCGGAACTCCTCCAGAAAGGCCTGCCACTCCGCGTTTCCGGCGATGAGGGAGGGCTCCGGCGTGGGCGGGACCTCCCCCCACACCAGTTTGTCGGCCCCGGACAGAAGTAGCCACAGGGCGGGGAGGAGGGCGCGCTCGATCCACGCCAGCAGGGCGGACAGGGCGGCGGCCCCCGCCCCCTCCAGGGCGCACATGGCCAGCACCAGCCCCAGGGCCCGGCGGCGGGTCTGCCCCAGGCGCAGGGCCAGCAGGAAGGTGCTCATGTGGCCCAGGGTTGTGAGCAGGATCAAAAAGGCCGCGGCGATGGGCAGGATGATACCCGAGAGCAGGGGGGCGGAGTGGGCCCCACACAGCAGGGCGATCCCCGTCACCACCTGGGCGACCAGGAAGATGCCCCCCAGCACCCCCAGACAGAGCCACCAGTCGGCCCGGTGCAGGACCATCAGTTTTTTCAGCATAGCGCGCTCACCTCATTTCACCGTATAGCGCGAGATGGCGCGCCACAGAAAACCCTCGCTGGCCCCCACGACCCCCACCGCCCCGGCGGTGAGGACCACGGGCAGGACGCCCAGGTTGGCCTCCCCCCAGGTGCCCGAGGTGACGTATAAAAAGATGGTCCCCAGGATGCCCAGCAAGATAGCGACAAAGAGGATGATCCCTCCCAGCACCCGGGACCGGGTAAACACCATCCCGCAGGCACAGCCCACCGCCAGCACCGCCAGACACAGCAGGGGGTAGGACCAAAGGTGGGGCCCCCGCAGGGCGGTAAGGATGGTCCACCGCTCCGGATTGGCCCAGGAGAAGGCGGTGGGGATCAGGGACACCGCGATCTGGAGTAGCCAGCA
>CALWVW010000016.1 GCA_944385075.1 uncultured Oscillospiraceae bacterium
CAGTTGCCCGGATTGCTGATTGACACCTATAAACAGGTGATCGCCTTCTTCTTCCTGCCCGGCTCGGCCAACGGCTTTGCCACCCTCCCCTTCGTCCTCCTCAATCTGCTGGCCCTGGGAATAGGGCTGGGCGCTGTGTGGGCGGTGTTTGCCGGCCGGGGACTTCTCCGGGAGAAGTGGCGCGTTCTGGGCGGCCTCGCCCTGCTGGCCCTGCTCCCCCTGGGGATGAACTTCATGCAGGTGCTCAGTCCCTGGTCCGCCCCCACCCCCCTGATGAAATACGCCTTCGTGTCCGTCTATCTGCTGGTGTTGCTGGTGCTGGACCGGGCGGACATCCTGCCCGAGTCATCGGCCGGGCGCCGCCTTCTCCTCCCCGCCGGGGCGGCGTGGTGCGCCCTGCTGTTGCTGTTCTGTCTGAACACCAACAACCTGCTGTATACCGCCTCGGACCAGGCCCACCGGGCCACCGAGAGCTACGCCACCCGCCTGCTGGCCCGGATCGAGAGCTGTCCCGGCTACGAGCCGGGGATGGAGATCGCCATTGTGGGGGCCGTCCCGGCGGAACAGCTCCAGAGCCAGGTGGACAGCTTCCGGCAGGTGGACCACTACAGCGTCCCCAACGGGACGGTGCTCACCCTGAACAAGCACATCTACTACTACCTCGACCTCTGGCTCAACACCCCGGTGGAGGAGCTGGACGAGGAGACCATGCTGGCCATCTCGGACGACCCGGAGTTCCAGGCCATGCCCCTCTACCCCGCCCAGGGGAGCGTCCAGGTGCTGGACGGCCGGGTGGTGGTCCGGATGGCCGAGGAGTACACCCCCAAGACCGACTACGAGATCGCCTATGAGAACAGGAGATGACCCTTCCATGGAGGAGACTAACAAGATAGGACTGCTCTCTGTGGTCCTGCCCGCCTATAACGAGGAGGCCTCCGTCCCCCGGGCGGCCCAGGTCATCGGCGGCCTGCTGTCGGGGGCGGACATCCCCCACGAGATCATCTTTGTGGACGACGGCTCCAGGGACCACACCTGGGAGGTGATCCAGGCCCAGGCCGGCCGCTACCCCCAGGTGCGGGGGGTGAAGTTCTCCCGCAACTTCGGCAAGGAGGCCGCCATCTTCGCCGGTCTGGCCCAGAGCCGCGGCGCCTGCACCGTGGTGCTGGACTGCGACCTGCAACACCCGCCGGAGAAGATCCTGGAGATGTACCGCCTGTGGCAGGAGGGCTATCAGGTGGTGGAGGGGGTCAAGACCAGCCGGGGGAAGGAGAATCCCCTTCACACCCTGGCGGCCAAAACCTTCTACTCCGTCATCAGCAACGCCACCGGCATCGATATGTCCCGGGCCTCCGATTTCAAGCTGTTGGACCGCCGGGCGGTGGACACCCTGCTGGCCATGCGGGAGAAGAACGCCTTCTTCCGGGCCCTGTCCTCCTGGATCGGCTTTCAGACCACCCAGGTGGAGTTCGAGGTCCAGCCCCGGCTGGAGGGGGAGTCCAAGTGGTCCCTGCGCAGTCTGACCCGCTACGCCGTGACCAACATCACCTCCTTCTCCGCCGCCCCCCTCCAGCTGGTCACCCTGCTGGGGGTGGTGGTGTTCCTGTGCTCGGTGGTGCTGGGCATCTGGTCTCTGTGGCAGAAGGTGACCGGGCAGGCCCTGGAGGGCTTCACCACCGTCATTCTGCTCCAGCTTTTGATCGGGAGCATCCTGATGATCTGTCTGGGCATCATCGGCTACTACATCGCCAAAATCTATGAGGAGATCAAGGACCGGCCCCGGTACATCGTGGCCGAACGCTGTGAGGGACAGGGGCATGAGGGAAACGCTGAAAAAGATATTTGATCCCACCTTTTTCCGCTTCATCCTGGTGGGGTGCGTCAACACCCTGGTGGGCTACGGAGTGATGTTCGGGCTGTACAACCTGGCCGGGCTCCACACCTGGGGGGAGGCCGGCGAGTGGATCTCCTCCGCCGCCAACTATGTTGTAGGTAGCGTGGTAAGCTTCTTTCTGAACAAGCACTTCACCTTCCGCAACCGGGAGAAGGGGGCGGAGGTGGTCCTCCGGTTCGCGTTGAACATCACCGTGTGCTGGCTGTTGGCCTACGGGCTGGCCCAGCCCATCATGGAGTGGCTGTTGACCGGTATGGATCTCAGCCCCCAGTGGGAGGGCAACCTGACCCTGCTGGCGGGCTCCGGGCTGTTTGTGGTACTGAACTACTTCGGCCAGCGGTTTTTCGCCTTCAAAACGTAAAAAAATATTAGCGGCACGCCACCGTATCCCGGTGGCGTGCCTCTGTCTTGTCCTCTGGCGCGCTCCCCCGCTCCCTACCGGGGGGCGGTTGCGGCGGGGGCGGAGCGCCTCCCCGCCCACAGATCCGCCCCGATCAGCGCCCCGCACCACAGCAACAGGAGGGCCAGGATCAATAGGGCACAGTTGCGGAAAAAGTCCTGGGGCAAAATCAGGATCACCGGGTCCAGTTGCCAGTCGAAGATCCAGTTGTCCTTTCCCGGGAAAAACAGGGCGTGAAAGAGGGTGAAGGCCCGGTCGAAATCCAGGGCGGCCAGCCCCCCGATCACCACAAAGGCCGCCCCCAGCCCGGCGGCCGCCCAGAAGCCCGGGCCGTGCCCCAGAAGGGGGCGGGGGCGGAACCCCCTCCTCCGGCACACCGGCAACAGCACCGCCAGCAACAGGAGCCCCGCGCCCAGTAGCTTCAGATCCAGCAGGAACAGCTCCCGCACGTCGGCGAAGTGGCTGGCCCCGGAGGCAGAGTAGGGCAGGATCCCCGCCGAGAACCGGTCGGACAGCCCCGTGCAGTAGTCCAGCACCTGGTCATAGGCCTGGCAGATCTGCTCCCGGCTCAGCCCCGTGCGCTCCACCAGCTCCAGCCCGCCGATCTGGGCGTAGTAGAAGGGGCGGCACAGGATGGGGACGGCGATGGAGCCGCTCAGCACCACCAGGGCCAACAGCACCGCCGTCACGGCGGACAGGAGCCTACTTTCTTTCACCTTGAACACCTCTCAACACAGCATCGGGCAGGGCGGACAGGGAGATGAGCACCTGCCCGGGCAGATAGAAGAACCACATCCCCATCTGGACCCAGGCCGCCCCCGCCGGCGGCAGGATGTGGAGATTCCGCAGTCCCACACAGACGTCACAGCACAGGAACAACCACATCCCCAGGGCAAACAGCCTGCCCCGCCGCCCGGGGACCCGGAGGGCGGCCGCCGCGTTCCACAGAAAATTGGAGAAATACAGGGCCGCCAGGGCGTTCAGGCCGCTGAGCCGGCCGGCACGCCACAGGACCATCAGGCTCAGGGCCCACAGGCCCGCCCTGGCCGGGAGCCAGAGCCCCCGCCCGGTCAGGCGGACGATCCGGGCCAGATAGATCCCCTGGACCACACAGAACAGGGCCACCCCCGCCCCGTACCACCGGTCCAGCAACAGCAGAAAGACGTCCGCGGCCAGGGTGAAGCCCATGGCCCAGGCCACCAGCCGGTCTCCCCCCCGCCCGGCCCAGCGGAGGCAGAAGAGCAGGCACAGCAGGATGGACACAAACTTCACCGGGTCGCTCCGCTTGCCCAGCTCCATCCAGTCCATGGCCAGGAAGAGGAGGTACAGGGCGGTCTGGACCGCCAAAAAGGCCGCCGCCCCGCCTCGGGTCTTCTTCTCCATCCGCCCACCCCCTCTGTCCGGCCCCGTGCGTCAGCTCTTTCGTCCGCCCCGGCGGGGCCGGAAAAGGGGCCTGACGTCAGATTTCGTAAGGACTTGAAATCCAAGTACAATAGCCACTTTCGGCTATTGTACCACATCCGTCCCCGGATGGCAAACCTCCCCCCGGCCGCCCGGGGCACATTCTTCCCCTTCCTGCCCCTCCCCGCTTTTTTGCCGGAATCTGCCTGGTTTTCCGGGAAAATCCCCCTGTTTCTCCGCAAACTGCCGCAATTTCGCACCTTCTTCCCCGCTCCTCTCCGTTGACAACCGGCGGGGAATCCATTAAAATAGTGCCCACAGTCCTCTCGTGGAGGTGCTCCACATGGCGTTTTCCAAATGGGCCGGCCGGCAAAGGTGGCGGCGGCTGGCCACCCCTTCCCTCTTCTTTGCCGCCGTCATCTACTATGAGGAGCTCTTTTTGAAGCTCTACTGTTTTCATGCCCTGACTGTGGAGGGCGTGATCTTCACCCTCCTGTTCACCCTTCCCATCGCCGCCCTCCTGGGACTGCTGTGCGGCGGGGTCACGGTCCGCCGGGGCCGGGTGTTGCTCCCGGTGTGTACCTTCCTGGTCTCCCTCTGGTTTGGCTCGCAGATCGTCTACTACCACCTGTTCCAGACCTTTATGACCATTTTTTCCCTGACGAAAATGACCATGGTGGCCGACTCCTTCGGCACCATGGTCACCAGCGAGATCCTTCTCAACTGGTTCCCGGTCATCATGATGCTCCTGCCGGTCCTTCTGTCCATCCGCCTGCGCGCGAGGCTGATCGTCGATCAGCCGCAGGAGCGGGGTCTGCGGCTCCGGTGGGCGGCCATGGCCGCCGCCGTCCAGCTGGTGGCCATGGGGATCGTCATGCTCTGCGGCGGCGGGGTGCTCTCCCTGCGGTACATCTATATCCAGGCCGCCGCCCCCGAGCTGGAGGCCCAGTACTTCGGCCTTCTGACCCAGACCCAGATGGACGTGCGGCGGATGCTCTTCGGCATCGAGCCGGACCCCCAGCAGGAGCCCGACGTCAGCGCCGTCCAGACCGACCCCGGCGAGGGCTACCACGTCCTGCCCATCGACTTTGACCGGCTGATGGAGGGAGAGGAGGACGAGACCCTCCTCCAGGCCCACCAGTGGTTCTCCCAGCGCACCCCCACCGCGGAAAACGAGTGGACCGGCTACTTCGAGGGCAAGAATCTGGTGTGGATCGTGGCGGAGGGGTTCTCCACTCTGGCCATGGACCCGGAGCGCACCCCCACCCTGTGGAAGCTGTCCCACCAGGGGTTTCAGTTTGAAAACTTCTACACCCCCCTGTGGGGGGTGTCCACCTCCGACGGGGAATATGTCACCACCACCGGCCTGATCCCCAAGCCCGGGGTGTGGAGCTACTCCATGTCCTCGGAAAACTATATGCCCTTCGCCCTGGGCACCCAGTTCCGAAAGGCCGGCTACCGCACCATGGCCTTCCACGACTACCTCTACGACTACTACGACCGGAACCTGTCCCACCCCAACATGGGCTATGAGTACTACGCCATCGGGCAGGGGCTACAGATGGAGTCCGCCAGCCAATTCCCCCCCTCCGACCTGGAGATGATGGAGGAGATCGTCCCCATGTTCGTCAATGAGGAGCAGTTCTCCGTCTACTGCCTCACGGTCAGCGGCCACCTGAACTACACCCTGGAGGAGAACGCTATGGCCCGCCGCCACTGGTCCGAGGTGAAGGACCTGCCCTACAGCGACCCGGTCAAGTGCTATCTCGCCTGTCAGATGGAGCTGGAGCTGGCCCTGACCAGTCTGGTGGACCAGCTGGAGGAGGCGGGCAGGCTGGACGACACGGTGATCGTCCTGTCCGCCGACCACTACCCCTACGGCCTGACGGAGGAGGAGTACAGCGAGCTGTTGGGCCACCCGGTGGACCCGGTGTTCGAGCGGTATGACAACACCCTGATCCTCTGGAACGCCCAGATGGAGGAGCCGGTCACGGTGGACAAGTACTGCTCCAGCCTGGACGTGATGCCCACCCTGTCCAACCTGTTCGGTCTGGAGTACGACTCCCGGCTGATCATGGGGAGCGACATCCTGTCCGACGACCCGCCGCTGGTCATCTTCGCCAACTACAGCTTTATCAACGAGGCGGGCTACTACAACTCCACCACCGACCAGTTCACCCGCTGGGACGGGGAAGAGCCCGACCCGGAGCAGGTGGCCGATATGGTGGCCGAGGTCCAGAACCGGGTGGCCTATTCGGCGGTCATCCTGGACTATGACTACTACCGGATCCTGTTCAACGGGCTGGACCCCGCCGGGGCCGCCCTCTCCTAGCAAGAAAAAACAGTCGAAGGCCCGCCGTACGGCGGGCCTTCGGACCGTTTGAAAGGAAAGTTTGCTTGGAGGAAAGTATATGATGAACCATCGAAAGATGGAGCTTTTTGGTCTGCCGCCCCGGGGCGATGCCGGCAGGGCGGCAGTAAGGCGCATCTCCTGCACCAACAAATTCGGGTCCCGATCCAGGGGAAAAAGACCAGGTACCTTGATCCGGTCTCCGTGCTGAAGACCGGAGGCGGGCGGCGGTTGCCGCCCTGTCAGGAAACAGATCATCTCTTGATCTGATCCTAGCATACCACGCTCCTCTGGGGAAATCTTCAAAAAATCTGGAACTTTTCATGAACAATATATGAAGACCGCCAAACTTCCGGCAAAAGGGAGCGGACAGGGCACAAGCCCTGTCCGCTCCCTCTGTTACATCTCGTGGCTCTCGTGGGTCATCCGCATCTCTTTGGGCCCGGCCATGGGGTCCTGGGCGTTGGTCTCCGGGTCGGTGCGGTTCTGGCCGGCCACGGGGTTGGAGCCCCGCAGGTCGCGGCCCTTCTTGCTGTCCCGGCCCTGTCTGTCCTTGGGTCTGTCCATGAAAAGCAACCTCCTTTGGTGAGATACCTCCAGTATGCCCCGCTCCGGGCAAAACATTCCCAGATCCGGAAAATTTTTGTCCCTTCCTTCCGGAAAGGCAAAAGGCCCCACCCCTTTACGGGGTGGGGCCTTGGGCGCCGGAACAGATTTATGTGCCCAGCTCGATCCAGAGGTCGTTGTACAGGGTGCGGATCTCCTGGGGCAGGACCAGATAGGCCTCGCACCGGTCCAGGACCTCCTGGGGGGCGGCCATGATCTCGTACAGCTCCGGGTCCAGGGGCTCGCCGTACTGCTCCTCGTACCACGCGGGGTACATCTCCAGGGCCTCCTCGTTGGGGGAGGCGTACCAGATGTAGTCCATGTTGCGCAGGTTGGCGTCGGTGGAGGCGATGAAGTTGATCCACTCGTGGGCCTCGTCCACGTTCTTGGCGTCCTTCAGGATGCACATGGCGTCCACGAACCAGTTGGAGCCCTCCTCGGGGATGACGTAGGCCAGGTCGGGGTTGTTCTCCAGCATGGTCAGGTAGTCGCCGGCGTAGTAGGTGCCGATGGCGGCGTTCCCGCCCTCCATGATCTGGAAGATGCCGTCCATGGTCTTGCCCTGGTACACGCCGCTGGACCAGGCGTCAGACACCAGGGCGGCCGCCTCCCGGATCTGGGCCTCGTCGGTGGTGTTCACCGAGTAGCCCAGGTAGTACAGGGCCATGCCGATGGCGTCCCGGGGGTTGTCGATGAGAATGACGTTGCCGGCATACGCATCGGAGAACATGGTCTCCCAGCTGGTGATGGGCTCGTCTACCATGGTGGTGTTGTAGATGATGCCCAGGGTGCCCCAGGTGTAGGGCACGGTGTACAGGTTCTCCGGGTCGTAGCTGAGGTTCTTGAACCGGTCGGCGATCTTCTCGAAGTTGGGGATCTTGGAGTAGTCCAGGGGCTGGAGCCAGTCCTCCTCGATGAGCTGAGAGATCATATAGTCGGAGGGGACCACCACGTCGAAGTCGCTGCCGCCGTTCTCCAGCAGGGAGTACAGGGTCTCGTTGCTGTCGGTGGTCTTATAGTTGACGGTGATGCCGGTCTGGGCCTCGAACTCCTCAATGAGGCTCATGTCGAGATACTCGCCCCAGGAGCACACGTTGACCACCCGGTTCCCGGTGGTCTGGGCGCCGGAGCCGGAGGGCGTAGAGCCGTCTGCGCTGACAAAGCTGCCGTCGCCGCTCCCGTCCACCTTCTCCACCGAGCAACCGGACAGGGCCAGGGTCATCACCATGGCCAGGGCCAGGGTCAGAGCAAGAACTTTTTTCAATGGATCATTCCTCCTTAAGGGAAATTTTTCAGTTCCTGGTCCCCGTCCTGTGGGGCGGGGACCATTCGAACGGAACTCTGTTTTTGTCTCCGCCCTGTGGGGGCGGAGTTTCGGGGTCAGGCCCCCCTCCGGGCGGCCGCCTTCTCCGCCCGGGCCTCCCGCAGGTTGACCACCACCAGGAGCACCAGCACCACCACAAACAGCAGGGTGGACACGGCGTTGATCTCCGGGGACACCCGCCTGCGGGCCATGGAATAGATCTCCATGGCCAGGGTGGACACCGAGGAGCCGGCGGTGAAGTAGGAGATGACGAAGTCGTCCACGCTCATGGTGAAGGCGATGAGGGCGCCGGAGACGATGCCCGGCTTGATCTCGGGCAGGATCACCTTGAAGAAGGCCCCCATCCAGGTACAGCCCAGATCCCGGGCGGCGTCCACCAGATTGTTGTCCATCTGCCGCAGTTTGGGACCCACCGACAGGATGACGTAGGGGATGTTGAAGGTGATGTGGGCGATGAGCATGGTGCCAAAGCCCAGGGACAGCTCCGGGAAGGTGATGCGGTACAGGCTCCCGAAGAGGTTCAGGGTGATGCGGTAGTTGGCGGCAAACTCGTTCCACAGGCCGAACACCGCCACGAACAGCAGGCACAGGGAGACGCCGGTGACGATGTCGGCGTTCATCATGGGGATGTTGTTCACGTTCATCAGCACCGAGCGGGTGCGCCGGCGCATGGAGTAGAAGCCCACGGCGGCGAAGGTGCCCGCCACAGTGGCGACGGCGGTGGCCAGAACGGACACCAGCAGGGTGGTGTACAGGCTCTGGAGAATGGTCCGGTCCTGGAACAGCTCCTCATACCAGCGCAGGGAGAAGCCCTGCCACACTACGTTGCTGTTGCCGGCGTTGAAGGAGAAGACGATCATCAGCAGGATGGGGGCGTACAGAAACAGGAAGACCAGGCCCATAAAGAACCGGCTCCCGATACGGCGGCTCTTTCTCATAGGACCACCGCCTGTTCCTCGCCCTCACCGAAGCGATTCATGATCCACATGCAGATAATGACGATCACCATCATCACCATGGCGATGGCACTGCCCAGGTGGGGGTTGTAGGCCCCGCCCAGGAACTGTAGCTCGATGAGGTTGCCCAACAGCATGTGGGTACCGCCCCCCAACAGCTGGGAGATGGCAAAGGTGGACACGGACGGGACAAACACCATGGTCACCCCGGACAGCACCCCCGGAAGGGACAGGGGCAGAATCACCCGGCGGAACACCCCGGCGGTGTCAGCCCCCAGGTCCCGGGCCGCCTCCAGCAGGGAGTGGTCCAGCTTGATGATCACCGAGTAGATGGGGAGCACCATGAAGGGCAGGTAGTTGTACACCATGCCCAGCACCACCGCCCCCTGGGTGCGGATCATGCGGAAGAACTCGATGTCGGTGCCGAACAGGCCGTTGATCAGATCGAACAGGCCGATCAGGTCAAACAGCTGGTTGAGCAGGCCGTTGTTCTCCAGAATGGCCATCCAGGCGTAGGTGCGCAGAAGGAAGTTGACCCACATGGGCAACATGATCAGGACGGTGGCCGTGCGCTGAAAGCCGGGGCCCTCCTTGGCCATCACATAGGCCAGGGGGTAGCCCACCAGCAGGCAGATGGCCGTGGCGATGAGGGCCAGCTGGAAGGAGCGCAGGAAGATGGAGGTGTAGGTGCCCATGCCGGTGTAGTTGGCCAGAGTGGGGTCAAAGGCGGCGGTGGTAAAGGAGTAAACCACCATGATGAGGATGGGGGCAATGACGAACAGGGCCATCCACCCCACATAGGGCACGGCCAGGAGAGAGCGCCTATTCTTCATGGCTCTCCTCCTCTTCCTCCTCGGGCTCCAGGGTGGCGTCGCCGATCTCGTCGTACTCCTCGGAGTAGGAGGAGTAGTCCCCGAACAGGCCGGAGTACTGGCTCTTCTTCATCACATGGATGCCGTCCGGGTCGATCTTGATGCCGATGTGGCTGTCCACCGGGCAGAAGTCGGTGGTCTGGATCAGCCACTTGAAGCCGTAGAAGTCCACGATGGTGTCGTAGTGGACCCCCTTGAAGGTCACCGAGGTGACGGTGCCCTTCAGCTGGCCCTGGTCCTCCGGGACGATGTCCACGTCCTCGGGCCGGATGACCACGTCCACCGGCTCGTCCGGGAGGAAACCCTTGTCCAGACACTGGAACTTCCGGTTGAAGATCTCCACCACCCCGTCGGCGCGCATGATGCCGTCCAGGATGTTGGACTCGCCGATGAAGTCGGCCACAAAGGCGTTCTTGGGCTCGTTATAGATGTCCTCGGGGGTGCCGATCTGCTGGATCTTCCCCTGGTCCATGACCACCACGGTGTCGGACATGGCCAGGGCCTCCTCCTGGTCGTGGGTCACATAGATAAAGGTGATGCCCATGGCCTGCTGGATGCGCTTGAGCTCGTTCTGCATATCCTTGCGGAGCTTCAGGTCCAGGGCGCCCAGGGGCTCGTCCAGCAGAAGGACCTTGGGCTGGTTCACCAGGGCCCGGGCGATGGCCACCCGCTGTTGCTGGCCGCCGGACAGCTGGTTGACCCGGCGCCGCTCAAAGCCCTTCAGGTTGACCACCTCCAGCATCTCCATCACCCGCCGCTGGATCTCCTCCTCGGAGAGCTTCTCCCGCTTTCCGGTCTCCGGGTCCGCCTTGGGGATGCGCAGGCCGAAGGCGATGTTCTCGAACACATTCAGGTGGGGGAACAGGGCGTATTTCTGGAACACCGTGTTCACCGCCCGCTTATGGGGCGGGACATCATTGATCCTCACACCGTCAAACAGCACATCGCCAGCGGTAGGTGCCTGAAAACCACCAATGATACGAAGCGTGGTGGTCTTCCCGCACCCGCTGGGGCCCAACAGTGTGAGGAATTCCTTGTCGTTGATATATAGATTGATCTTGTCCAGCACGACCTCGCCGTCAAAGGACACGGTGCAGTCGGACAGCCGGATCAGCTCCTTAGGCATCTGCGTTTCCCCCTGTCAGTTGTAGTAACCTTGTCAGCTCCCTCGATTTATTCACCCGGGTCGGCGTCCGCCTGTGGCAGACATCCGGGGGGCCGGGTTTTCACGGATAGCGAGATAAACTATATCTGTTTCCGCCTGTGTTGTCAATCGTTTTCCTCAAAATTTTTTCAAATTTTACATGGGGTTACATGGGGCGATGGAGCGCCTCCCGCCGGGAGGGGGAGGCGCCCAACTGCTCACTTTTTCCGGTCCTGCCCGATCAGGATTTTCAGGGCCTCCACCCCCGCCCGGATGGCGGCGGAGGTGTCGTGGGATTCCCTCTGGTCCAGGCCGGCGGCCTCCCGCTCCTGGTTCCAGATCACATGGAACACCGAGCCGCACCGCACCCGCCGGGCGGCGGCCACGGCGAAGAGGGCGGCCGACTCCATCTCGCTGGCCAGCACCCCCAGCCGCTTCCAGGCCTCCCACTTCTGCTCCAGCTCATAGGACACGGGCATCCGGCCGGGGGAGTGCTGTCCGTAGAAGGAGTCCTTGCACTGGACCACCCCCGCGTGCCAGGAGTAGCCCAGGTTCTGGCAGGCCTGGGCCAGGGCGCAGGTCACCGCGAAGTCGGGGACGGCGGGCCACTCGATGGGGGCGTACTCCCGGCTGGTCCCCTCCATACGCACCGCCCCGGTGGCCACCACCACGTCGCCGCTCTGGACGGACAGCTCGATGCCCCCGCAGGTCCCCACCCTTATAAAGGTATGGGCGCCCAGGTTGGCCAGCTCCTCCATGGCGATGGCCGCCGAGGGGCCGCCGATGCCGGTGGACACCACGCTGACCTTCTCCCCCAGTAGCGCTCCGGTGTAAGTCACATACTCCCGGTTGGTGCGCACATGGACCGCCCCGTCGAACTGCCGGGCGATGGCCTCGCACCGGCCCGGGTCCCCGGGGAGGATGCAGTAGCCCCCCACCTCGCCCTTTTCACACTGGATATGGAACTGCCGCTCCCGCTGGTTCTCGTTCATGGAAAGCCCTCCTCTGTCGCTGTATTGGTACTTTCTATCCTACCACAGATGTATATACTTTGACAAGAAATTCAAACTCCCTTGACCTTTCCATATCCCTATATTATAATGGCTTTCGCGTCCGCGCCCTCCCGGTCTTTCCGGGCCGGTTTTTGCGGTTTTGCATAAAAATTTTCTTTTTTACTTTTCCATTTTGTTTTTCTTGCATCCGGCCCCTCCTGCGACTATAATATAGAGGTAACGGATCCACTGATATTCTCGTTTACCCCTTCAGGGAGGTGTCCGCTCTTGAAGCGATTTTTTATCTTTCCGTATTTCCTGTGCGCCGTGATCGGCCTGCTGGTTGGCATCCTGCTCCCGGTGGACTGGCGGGAGGACCCGGTCCCCAGCAATCCCCCGGTCCTCACCCCGGCCACGTCCACCTCCGGGAGCACCTCCGGCGCCTCCTCTGACGCGCAGCCGGAGGCGCTGGACCCCAGCGACAACTTCTCCCTTCTCAACATCGCCTGCGCCGTCAACGGCGCGCTCCGGGACCGGGACTACGCCACTCTGGCCGGCTATGTCCACCCCCAGATGGGGGTCACCTTCACCCCCTACTCCACCGTGGACCCCGACAGTGACCTGACCTTCACCCCCGCCCAGATCCGGGATCTGAAGGGGGACGACACCGTCTACACCTGGGGCACGGAGGACGGCCGGGGCCTGCCCATTCAGATGACCATGGTCCAGTATCTGGACCGGTACGTCTACGACACCGACTACACCCAGGCCCCCGAGATCGGGATCGACCGGATCAACACCTCGGGCAACGCCCTGGAAAATCTCAGCGAGGCCTATCCCGACTGCCGCTTTGTGGACTTCAGCTTCCCCAGCGCCGACCCGGTCAACGACGGGCTGGACTGGAGCTCCCTCAAGCTGGTCTTCTATCCGGAGGCGAGCCGCTGGTATCTGGTGGGCATCGTACACGGAGAGTGGACTATCTGACCCCGCAAGCGCCCTGCCCGCACCGGAGCAGGGCGTTTTCCTGGCGCATCGCTGTGCCTGGATCACAACATTTGGTTGGAAAGGACCTGTTTTATGGACATTATCATTGTAGGAAACGGTAAAGTGGGCTTCTCCCTTGCCGAACAGCTGGTCAAGGAGTCCCACAACGTCAATGTGGTGGACCTGCGGGAGGACCCCCTCCGCCGGGCCGGCGACCTGCTGGACGTAATGACCATCCGGGGCAACGGCGTCTCCGCCGTCACCCTGCGGGAGGCGGGGGCGGACGTGGCCGATCTGCTCATCGCCGCCACCAGCTCGGACGAGGTCAACATGGTCTGCTGTCTCACCGCCAAGAGCCTGGGGACCAAGTACACCATCGCCCGTATCCGGAACCACGAGTACACCAGCAGTCTGGCGGAGTTGCGCCGGAATCTGAAGATCGACATGGTCATCAACCCGGAGAGCGCCACCGCGGTGGAGATCTCCCGCCTGCTCCGGTTCCCCGCCGCCGCCAACATCGAGACCTTCTGCCGCGGCCGGGTGGAGCTCATCGGCTTCCGGCTCCAGGAGGGGGACTTCCTGGCGGGCAAGCCCCTCCACGCCCTGTCCGACCAGATCAAGAGCATGCCCCTCCTGTTCTGCGCCGCCGACCGGGGCGGGGAGGTCTATATCCCCAACGGCTCCTTCGTGCCCCAGGTGGGGGACCAGATGTATCTCATCGGCCAGCCCTCCGCCCTGGACAAGTTTTTCATCCTGCTGGGGCGCTACAGCCCCAAGGTCAAGCAGGTCCTGCTGGTGGGCGGGGGCAAGATCTCCCTCTACCTGGCCCATATCCTGGACAAGCTGGGCATGCGCCTGAAGATCATCGAGCGGGACCCGGACTCCTGCCGGCTGATCAGCGAGAAATTCCCCCGGGCCATGGTCATCTGCGGGGACGGCACCGACTCGGAGCTTCTGGAGTCGGAGAACCTCACCGCCTATGACGCCTTCGTGGCCCTCACCGATCGGGACGAGGACAACCTGATCATCTCCCTCTACGCCATCCAGCAGGGGCTCCACAAGGTGGTGGCCAAGTGCAACCGCCAGAATTACACCGGCATCGTCCGCTCCCTGGGGCTGGACAGCGTCATCTCCCCCAAGTTCATCACCGCCTCCCACATCCTCCATGTGGTCCGCGGCCTGCAAAATTCCCAGGGGAGCGTCATGAACTCCCTGCACCGCATCGCCGACGGCCACGCCGAGGCCATGGAGTTCACCGTGGGGCCCTCCACCCGCCATCTGGGCGTCCCCCTGCGGGATCTGCACCTGCGGAGCGGGATCCTGGTGGCCGTCATCGTCCGGGGGAAGGAGATCATTATCCCGGAGGGCTCCTCCTGCCTGATGGAGAACGACCTGGTCATCATCATCGCCCGGAAGAGCGGGCTCTCCGACCTGAACGATATCTACGAGCCGGAGTTCAGCTTCCCCGGCACCGGGAACATCGAGTGATCCCCTCCTGTCCCCCGCCACTCTCTCTGCCGAAGGGCAAATGAATGAATGTGGGCCCGTGCGCCCACAGGATCGGAAGTTTGCGTTATGAATTGGAAACTTGTATTCAAAGTCCTGGGCCGCGTGGAGCTGGTGGTCATGGCCGCCATGACCCTGCCCCTGGCCTGCGCCCTGCTCTACCGGGAGGACCCGACCCCCTTCCTCTACAGCATGGGCATCATCGCGTGCATCAGCCTGCCCCTCTCCTTCCTGCCCACCAAAAGCTCCTCCTTCTTCCTGCGGGAGGGGTTTGCCACCGTGGGCCTGATCTGGCTGTTCACCGGCGTGGTGGGCGGTCTGCCCTTCTTCTTTGACGGCGGGGGCGGCTTCAACACCATCTGGGACTGCATCTTCGAGGCCAGCTCCGGCTTCACCACCACCGGGGCCACCATCCTCACCGACATCGAGTCCCTGCCCCAGGGGATCCTGCTGTGGCGGGCCTTCACCCACTGGCTGGGCGGCATGGGCATCCTGGTACTGGCCACCGCCCTGCTCCCCTCCATGGGCATCCGCTCCCACTATCTGGCCCAGGCGGAGAGCCCCGGCCCGGTGTTCTCCAAGCTGGTGCCCAAGCAGTCCCAGACCTCCAAGATCCTCTACAGCATTTACTGTGTCATGACGGCGGTGGAGGTGGCGCTGTTGAAGCTGGCCGGGATGCCCTTCTACGACGCCCTGGTCCACTCCTTCTCCACCGCGGGCACCGGCGGCTTCTCCAACCGGGCGGCCAGCGTGGGCGCCTATGACAGCGCGGTCATCGACATCATCATCGGGGTGTTCTGCCTGCTGTTCTCCATCAACTTCGCCCTGTACTTCCTGGTGCTCCAGAAGCGGATCTGGGAGGCCCTGAAGAGCGACGAGTTGCGCTTCTTCCTCATTGTGGTGGCCCTGGCCACCGTGGCCATCGCCGTGGACATCCTGCCCCAGTACGGCAGTATCCTCCAGAGCCTGCGCTACTCCTTCTTCCAGGTGGCCTCCATCATCTCCACCACGGGCTTTGCCACCGCGGACTATGTCCTCTGGCCCCAGACGGCCCAGTACATCCTGATCCTGCTCATGTTCTGCGGCGCCTGCGCCGGCTCCACCGGCGGCGGCGTCAAGTGCTCCCGGATGCTCCTGCTCCTGCGGGCCATCCGCCGGGAGATCCACCAAATCGCCCACCCCCGCTCGGTGGAGGTGGTCCGGCTGGACGGCAAGGTGGTGGACGAGGGCACCCTCCGCTCCGTGCTGGTCTTTGTGGGGTGCTACATCCTGGTCCTGTTCGGCGCCGGGTTCATCGTCTCCCTGGACGACGTGACCTTTGACGTCTCCTTCTCCGCCGCCCTCACCTGCCTGAGCAACGTGGGCCCCGGTCTGGCGGAGATCGGCCCGGTGGGGAGCTTCGCCGCCTTCTCCCCCCTGTCCAAGGCGGTGCTGTCGGTGACCATGATCGCCGGACGGCTGGAGCTCTTCCCCATCCTGGTCCTGCTCACCCCCTCCATCTGCCGCAAATATTGATGCCTAGCCTGCTATGGGCCGCTCCCCCGGACTTGCCGGAGGGGGCGGCCCCTCTCTTTTTTCCGGGCCCTCCCCCCTCCCCTCCCCCCCTCTTGTTCACTCGCACAAAATTTTCTCAATTTTTTCCCGATCCCTTCTTGCAATTTTCCTTCTGTGTGGTACAATAACCAAGTAACAAGGCGCTTAATTCTATTGGAGGATAGGAAAGGGCGCTCTTATCACCTTAAAGGAGAGTGTAAGTTTTGGAGCAAGCATTTTGGATCGGCATTGTAGGGGCCCTGGCGGCTATTCTGTTCGCCTGGTTCCAGAGCCGAAAGGTACGCGCCTTCTCAGAGGGCAACGACACCATGAAAAAGATCGCCGCCGCCATCCGGCAGGGCGCCAACGCCTATTTGAAGCACCAGTACTCCACCGTGGCGAAGGTCTTTTTTGTGGTGTTTTTGGTCCTTCTGGTCCTGGCCTGGCAGGACCTGCTGGACAACTGGTTCATCCCCTTCGCCTTCCTCACCGGCGGCATCTACTCCGCTCTGGCGGGCTTTGTGGGCATGAAGATCGCCACCTCCGCCAACGCCCGCACCGCCCAGGCGGCCAGCGAGAGCCTGAACAAGGGCCTCAACGTGGCCTTCTCCTCCGGCGCGGTCATGGGCTTCACCGTGGTGGGGCTGGGCCTGTTCGACATCTCCGTCTGGCTCCACATCCTGAAGTACATCGCCCGCTATGACGCCGCCCAGATCGCCCAGACCATGGTCATGTTCGGCATGGGCGCCTCCTTCATGGCCCTGTTCGCCCGGGTGGGCGGCGGCATCTTCACCAAGGCCGCCGACGTGGGCGCCGACCTGGTTGGCAAGGTGGAGGCCGGCATCCCCGAGGACGACCCCCGCAACCCCGCCACCATCGCCGACAACGTGGGCGACAACGTGGGCGACGTGGCCGGCATGGGCGCCGACCTGTATGAGAGCTATGTGGGCTCCATCCTGGCCACCTTCGCCCTGGGCGTGGCCGCCTACCCCGACAACCCCTGGGGCTCCATGCTTCTGCCCATCGCCCTGGCCGTGGTGGGCATCCTGTGCTCCATCTTCGGCTCCTTCCTGATCCGCACCAAGGAGGGCGCCAGCCAGCGGGAGCTCCTGGGCACCCTGCGCAAGGGCACCTACACCGCCGCCGTCCTGGCCGCCGTCATCGCCGCCCCCCTGACCTATTTCACGCTGGGCAACTGGGGCGTGTACGTGGCCATCCTCTGCGGCCTGATCGGCGGGTGCGCCATCGGCTACTTCACCGAGTACTATACCTCCGACACCTATAAGCCCACCCAGGGCCTGGCCGACTCCACCGAGACCGGCGCCGCCACCACCATCATCGGCGGGCTGTCCCTGGGTATGCTGTCCACCATCGCCCCCATCCTCATCGTGGGCGCGGCGGTCATCATCTCCTTCCTGGCCGCCGGCGGCTCCATGGCCACCTCCTCCGCCGACTACACCTTCCTGTTCTCCAAGGGCCTGTACGGCATCGGCATCGCCGCCGTGGGCATGCTGTCCACCCTGGGCATCACCCTGGCCACCGACGCCTACGGCCCTGTGGCGGACAACGCCGGCGGCATCGCCGAGATGTCCGGCCTGGGCGAGGAGGTCCGGGAGCGCACCGACGCCCTGGACTCCCTGGGCAACACCACCGCCGCCACCGGCAAGGGCTTCGCCATCGGCTCCGCCGCCCTCACCGCCCTGGCCCTGCTGGTCAGCTATGTGGACATCGTCAAGGTCAAGATGGACTATCCCCCCGACCTGTCCCTCACCAACCCCGCCGTTCTGGTGGGCCTGTTCCTGGGCGCCATGCTCACCTTCGTCTTCTCCGCCTTCACCATGAGCGCCGTCCAGCGGGCCGCCCAGTCCATCGTGGTGGAGGTCCGCCGCCAGTTCCGGGAGATCGCCGGCATCATGGAGGGCAAGGCCGACCCGGACTACGCCTCCTGCGTGGGCCTGTGCACCAAGGGCGCCCTGCGTGAGATGGTGAAGCCCTCCCTGCTGGCCATCGTGGTCCCCATCCTCACCGGCCTGATCCTGTCCGTGGAGGGCGTGGTGGGCCTGCTGGGCGGGGTGTCGGTCACCGGCTTCGCCATGGCCGTCTTCATGTCCAACGCCGGCGGCGCCTGGGACAACGCCAAGAAGTACATCGAGGCGGGCCACCACGGCGGCAAGGGGAGCGAACAGCACAAGGCCGCCGTCATCGGCGACACCGTGGGCGACCCCTTCAAGGACACCTCCGGCCCCTCCCTGAACATCCTGATCAAGCTGGTGTCCACCGTATCCATCGTGTTCTCCGGCCTGATCGTCAACTTCCACCTGCTGTAAGCCCGGCTACATCACAAAAAAATCTCCACCGTCCGTCGGACGGTGGAGATTTTTTGTGTCTGTGGAGGGTCCGCTCCCGTTACAGATAGACCCGCTTGATCCGCTCCGGGCAGTGGGAGGTGTAGGCGGTGTAGATCTGCCCGTACTTGGAGAACTCCTTGGGGGACAGGTAGGCCCCTCCGCTGGGCGAGTAGCCCCAGAAGGTGACCGGGTCCCCCACCTTGCAGTCCAGCCCGGTGACGTCGATAAAGCTCTGGTCCATGCAGGTGTCCACAAAGTGGGTGCGGGTGTCGTTGACCAGCACCGCCCCCTGCCGCTTGGCCATGGGGCAGAAGATCCCGTCGGCAAAGCCCACCCCCACGATGGCCAGATCCGTGGGCCTGTCCGGCTTGTAGAACTGATCGTAGCCCACGCTCTCGCCGGGCATGACCCGCTTGATGTGGTAGATGTAGCTCCGCCAGGACAGGATGTCCCGGACCTGGACCGGGTTGCTGTCGTCGGCGATATCGCTGTATCCGAACAGCAGGCTCCCCACCCGGACGTGGGTGGAGTACTCCACCGCCTCCCGGTACCACTCGGTGGCCCCGGTGTTACAGCAGTGGACATAGGCCAGGGGGAAGCCCGCCCCCCGCAGTTGCTCCACCCCCAGCTGGAACCTCCGGAACTGCTCCTGGGTGAAGCTGTCCCCCCGGTCCTCCGCCTGGGCGAAGTGGGTGAAGGCGCCGCAGATCTCCAGGGAGGAGAGCTGTTTCAGCGTCTGGATCAGTTGCTCCAGCTCCTCCCCCGGGTGGATGCCGATGCGGTTGAGCCCCGTCTCCAGCTTGATCTGCGCCCGGGCCCGCTTTCCCTGGCGCTTCGCCTCCCGGGCCAGCGCCAGGGCGCCCTCCACCGTGAACACCGGGATCTGCAGATCCCAGCGCACCGCGTGGGGCATGGCCTGCTCCAGCACCGGGCCAATGATCAGGATGTCCGGGGTCACCACCCCGCTCTGGCGGATGGCGAGCCCCTCGTAGACCTGGGCGCAGGCCAGGATGGGACAGTGGCAGATATCCACCAGCATCTGCGCCATCTCCGAGGTGCCCATGCCGTAGGCGTTGGCCTTCAGCACCGGGATCACCCGGGCCGGCGCGGTGAAGCGCAGGATCTTCTCATAGTTCTCCCAAAGTGTCTCCAGCCTGATCTCATAGTAGGAATTATAGCAGGACAGTTCCATTCCAGACCCCTCTCCCCTTTGGAATGTAAAAGGATATAAAAAAAGCGTGACCGCAAAGCAGAGCTTTGCGGCCACGTGGTACGGCTGAAGGGATTCGAACCCCCGACCTACTGGTTCGTAGCCAGTCACTCTATCCAACTGAGCTACAGCCGCATACCGGAAGAGATCGACCACTCTTCACAGCTTTATTATTATAGCACGGAGTCCCAGGAAATGCAAGGGGAAATTTACATTTTTCCCGATTATTTTGAATGAGCCGCGGCGCACCGGAATCCGGTGCGCCGCGGTCTGTCGCAGGGAAAGGATCCGCTGGGGATCAGCCGCCGAAGACCTTGATCATAAAGCCAGCGGCCACGGCGGAGCCGATGACGCCGGCCACGTTGGGGCCCATGGCGTGCATCAGCAGGAAGTTGGAGGGGTTCTCCTTCTGGCCCACCACCTGGGACACCCGGGCGGCCATGGGCACGGCGGACACGCCGGCGGAGCCGATCAGGGGGTTGACCTTGCCGCCGGTCACGATGTACATCACATCGCCGAAGATCACGCCGCCGGCGGTGGACAGGCAGAAGGCGAACAGGCCCAGGAAGATGACCTTCAGGGTGTCGGGGGTCAGGAAGGTGTCGTAGGTGGCCTTGAAGCCCACGGACAGGCCCAGCGCGATGGTGACGATGTTCATCAGGGCGTTCTGGGCGGTGTCGGACAGACGGTCACACACGCCGCACTCCCGGAACAGGTTGCCCAGCATGAGCATACCGATCAGGGGGGCGGTGTCGGGCACCAGCAGGATCACGAAGATGGTCACGGCGATGGGGAAGATGATCTTCTCCGCCTTGGAGACGGTGCGGAGCTGGGTCATCTTGACCTTCCGCATCTCCTTGGTGGTGAGCAACTTCATGATGGGGGGCTGGATCAGGGGAATCAGGGCCATGTACGAGTAGGCCGCGATGGCGATAGCCGGCAACAGGCCCACCGCCAGCTTGGAGGCGGTCAGGATGGCCGTGGGGCCGTCCGCGCCGCCGATGACGCCGATGGCCGCCGCCTCGTGGGGCTTAAAGCCCAGAAGCAGAGCCAGCAGGAAGGCGGTGAAGATGCCCAGCTGGGCGGCCGCGCCCAGAAGCAGGGACATGGGGTTGGCCAGCAGAGGACCGAAGTCGGTCATGGCGCCGATGCCCATGAAGATGATGGACGGGTAGATCGCGTACTGGACGCCCTGATAGAGCACCCACATAAAGCCCACGGTGCCGCTGTTGGTGGCGGCGTCAAAGACCGGCGGATTGAACAGGCCGGTGAGGGGCAGGTTGGCCAACAGCATACCAAAGGAGATGGGGACCAACAGCAGGGGCTCGAACCCCCGGCCGATACCCAGGTACAGCAGGACGCAGGCCACCACGATCATGACCAGCTGACGCCAGTCGGTGGGGATGGCGGCAAAGCCGGACCCCTGCATGATCTTGGTCAAAACTTCAATAACGAAATTCATAATTAGCCTCCCTCCCTTAACCCAGCGTGACCAGCAGGTCGTCGGTGTTGACGGTGGAGCCCACGGTGGCGGCGATGGCCTTGACCGTGCCGTCCACAGGGGCGGACACCTCGATCTCCATCTTCATGGCCTCCAGCACGACGAGCACGTCGCCGGCCTTCACGCTCTGACCCACAGAGCACTCCACCTTGAAGATGTTGCCGGGCATGGGGCTGTTCACAGCGGTCTCGCCGGCGCCCACGCTGACAGGGGCCGCCGCGGGAGCGGGGGCCTCAGCGACAGGGGCGGCGGGAGCGGCCGCAGGCGCGGGGGCGGGCGCAGGCGCCGGGGCGGCCACAGGGGCCGCGGGGGCGGCGCTGATATTGGTGATCTGGAAGGAGTTGGGGGACATCCCGGACTCCTCCGCCACGGCGGCCATCATCACGGCCACCAGCTCCCCCTCATCCACCGCGGGGGCGGCGGGCTTGGGCGCCGGGGCAGGGGCCGGGGCGGGCGCCGCCTTGGCGGGGGCGGCGGAAGCGCTCCCCTTGCTTCCACCCACTGTGTTGACCAGCTTGGAGACGATCATGATGACCAGAGCCAGGATGACCAGCATCAGGAAGACCACCAGCATACCGCAGACGGCCACCATCAGCGCCTCAGTCACAGTGAGGGTAGCATAGGGGTCAAGGATTGCATTTGCTGCGTTCGGCATATATTACGCCCCCCTTAACCCAGGGTGACCAGCAGGTCGTCGGTGTTGACAGTGGAGCCCACGGTGGCGGCGATGGCCTTGACCGTGCCGTCCACAGGGGCGGACACCTCGATCTCCATCTTCATGGCCTCCAGCACGACGAGCACGTCGCCGGCCTTCACGCTCTGACCCACAGAGCACTCCACCTTAAAGATGTTGCCGGGCATGGGGCTGTTCACAGCGGTCTCGCCGGCGCCCACGCTGACAGGGGCCGCGGCGGGAGCGGGAGCCGGAGCCGCCGCGGGAGCGGGGGCCGGCGCGGGGGCGGGAGCGGCCGCAGGCGCGGGCGCCGCGACCGGGGCGGCCACAGGAGCGGAATAGGCGGGGGCGGCAGGGGCCGCGCCGCCGGTCTTTTCCACAGTGACACTGTAGACCTTACCGTTGACGGTCACATTGTAATTCATGATGTTTTCCCCTTTTCATAAAAATTGATTTGGGCCACGGCTCACTTCCACGCTGTCTCCGGGGCCCATATCACCTTCCCGGGGCCCGCCCACCCGGTCCGGGTGGGCGGGAGCCCGAAATTGCAGGTATTATACCATTCTTCCGTTGGACATGTCAAGATTTCCCGGCCATTTATCGACCGTTTCGATCTTTACAGCACGTCGGCGAAGGCCTGGATGGCGGTGCTGGCCTGGCCGAAGTCCCGCATCTGCTGGTCCACGCCCAGCTTGATGTGGGGGATCCCGGCGTCGTCCAGCGCCTTCTTCAGATAGGGATACTCCATCTCCTCCGGATCGCAGAACTGCTGCATGAACAGGATCAGGCCCTGGGCGCCGCTGTCCTTGACCATCTTGGCCACGAACTCGCCGCGGCGGTTCTGGTTGGACTCCTCATCGTACAGCAGGACGTCGTAATCCTGGTCGGCGAACTGCTGGGCCAGCGCCATCATGGGGTCGCCGGTCTCGGCGGCGTCCACCCGCAGGGGGCGGCTCTCGTGGGCCACGTCGTCGGCCACGATGGCGATCTTGTTGTCGTCAAAGATCTGCAACAGGTTGGGGTTGTCGCAGATGATGCCGGAGGTGACCACCTTCTTGCCCTTCCAGTTGCAGGCGGGCAACTTCTTCAGCTCCTCGTTCAGCTCCTCCAGCTTGGCGGTGTGCTCGTCCTTGATCATGAACCAGGCGGAGCGCAGGACCGCGGAGCGGTTGACGGCGGACACCACGTCGGGGTGCTGGCCGGCCAGCTTGACGAACTCCCGGCGGGCGGCGCGGCTCCGGTTATACACCTTGATGGCGTTGCGCAGGGCGTCGTCGGTGATGGGGGCGCCGGAGATCTTCTCCAGCTCCGCCTTGATGTGCTGGTACTGGTCCATGGTGAACTGCAGGCCGAAGGCGGGCCGGCGGTTCTGGGGGTGGGCCAGGAAGATGCAGGGCAACTTCCCCTCCATGGCCACCCGGAAGTTCTGGCTCATGGGGCGCAGAGTGTCGCAGATGGTGGGGGTGATCAGGCCGTCCAGGTCGTCCAGGGTGCCGTCCAACAGCATCTCCAGGGCCAGCTGGGCGATGGTGCAGTAGAAGGTGGCGCAGTACTCCTTGGCCTGGGCGATGGTCTTCTTGTTGCTCCCCCAGATCCCCATGGGGACCATGCCGGAGGCGTAGACCAGCTCCTCGGGGGCGTAGTAGGGCAGGACGCCGATGACCTTTTTCCCCTCGGCCTTATACTTCTTGATCTGACGGTGGGGGTGCTCGGAAACCTCTGCAAACTCCTTCAACAGTGCCTCGATGCTCATTTCGCCTCGGCCTCCTTTTTCGCTTTATTGGCCTCCATGGCCTCGACCAGGCCCTGGACGCGGGTCTCATACTGGGCCTCATTGAAGTTCCGGGGGTCGGCCTGGTCGCCGTCAAAGCCGGCGCAGGGGACGCCCAGATCCTCGGTGAAGCGGCGCTGCATCTCGGCCATGTAGCCGGACCAGGGCTTGCAGGAGCGGTTGTAGTGGACCAGCACGCCGTCCACCTTGTTGTCCCGGCAGATGCCCTC
>CALWVW010000017.1 GCA_944385075.1 uncultured Oscillospiraceae bacterium
TGGCCATCATCGCCTACTACCAGCCGGTGACCCGGGCCTATGTGGACCAGGTGCGGGGGGTGGACAGCTCCTATACCATGGGGCTGTTGCAGGAGCGGGAGCTCATCGAGGAGGCCGGGCGGCTGGCGGTCCCCGGCCGGCCGGTCCAGTTCCGCACCACGAAAAATTTCCTTCGGGCCTTCGGGCTGTCCAGCCTGGAGGAGCTACCCGAGTTGCCCAGCGCCTCCCAGGAGGGGAGCCAGATGACCCTGGAGCTGGAGAACCACCTGGCCCGGCTCCAGGCCATGGAGCAGAGCGGGGGGCAGGAGCCCCCGGAGGCGGAATGAGGGCCGCGCTGATCCTGGCCGCCGTCCTGCTGGCCCTCTGGCTTCTGGGCCAGCTCCGGATCGGGGTCCGGGGGGAGTACCGGGAGGGGCGGGCCGCCGCCTGGGCGCGGCTTGGCCCCCTCCGGCTCCGGATTTATCCCCTCCGAGAGAAAAAACAGGAGAAAAGGCCGGGGCGAAAGAAGAGCCCGGAGCCGCCCCCCCAGGGCGGGAAGGGGCCCGGACCCGGCCAGTGGGAGGGGGCGCTGGACTACCTCAGGGCACTGCTCCCCCTGGCGCGGGAGGTGGCCGGACAGTTCCGGCGCAAGCTTCGGGTGGACACCCTGGTGCTGGAGCTCCAGGTGGGCGCTGACGACCCGGGGGAGGCGGCCCTCCGCTACGGACAGGCCAACGCCCTGGTGGGGGCGGCCTGGGGCGCGCTGGAGGAGTCCTTCCAGATCCGGGACGGCCGGGCGTCGGTCCGGGCGGACCTGACGGGCGGCGGGACCCGCCTGCGGGGCGAGGTGGCCCTGTCCCTGAAACTGGGACAGGCCCTGTGGCTGGGGATACACTTCGGTTGGAAGGGGCTACGGCAGGTCCTTCACGTGAAAAAGAGACGCGAGCAGATACAAAAGCAAGGAAAGGCGGTCTGATTTGATGGAACAGCAGGAGAAAAAGCATCCGCTCAGCGAGCTGATGAAGACGACCATGGAGCACATCCAAGCCATGGCGGACGCCAACACGGTGATCGGGGACCCCATCCATGCGGAGGGCGTCACCCTGATCCCGGTGTCCCGGCTGTCCATCGGCGTGGCCGGGGGCGGCACGGAGTTTTCCACCAAGAAGCAGGCCGCCGGGGGAGAGAACGCCTTCGGCGGCGGCAGTGGGGCCAGCGCCAAGCTGGAGCCGGTGGCCTTTCTGATCATCCGGGAGGGCAACGTGAAGCTGTTGCCGGTGATGCCCCCTCCCGCTACCACGGTGGACCGGGTCATCGAGGCGGTCCCCGAGGTGGTGGACAAGGTGACCGGATTCATTGAAAAGCAACAGGAGAAAAAGGCGGGCCCGGAGAGCGACTTCGCCGAGTGACCGGCGCCTGCCGGGCAAACAAAATATTTCCTGGGAAAAAGACCGGGGCGGACGGCATACTAGGGTCAAAACCACTGGAACGGAAGGATGACCTGATTTGAAACGCCTGCTTGCCCCGGTCCTGATCTGGGCGGTCCTGGCCCTGGAGCCCGCCGCCGCTCTGGCGGCGGCGGGAGAGCCGCCCGCCACCGGCGCCGCCAGCCTTGTCCTGATGGACGGGGACAGCGGCCGGGTGCTCCACGCCGTGGACCCCCACCGGCCCCGGCTGATCGCCAGCGTCACCAAGCTGATGACGGCGCTGGTGGCCCTGGAGTCGGGGCGGCAACTGGACGAGACGGTGGTGATCCGGCCGGAGTGGACGGGGATCGAGGGCTCCTCCCTCTACCTGCGGGCGGGGGATCGGGTGACCCTGGAGACCCTGCTTTACGGGATGCTCCTGCAGTCGGGCAACGACGCGGCCACGGCGGTGGCCGGCTTCTGCGGCGGGACGGTGGAGGACTTTGTGGCCGCCATGAACCGGAAGGCGGCCCGGCTGGGGATGGTGGACAGCCACTTCGCCAACCCCAGCGGGCTGAATGAGGAGGGGCACTGCGCCTCCGCCTACGACCTGGCCCTTCTGGCCAGGGCCTGCCTGGACAACGAGACCCTGGCCACCATGGTCGCCACCCGCTCCGTCACCCTGGAGGAGCGCACCTTCACCAACCACAACAAGCTGTTGTGGCGGTACGAGGGCTGTGTCGGTCTGAAGACCGGGTACACGGAGCGGGCGGGCCGCACCCTGGTCTCCGCCGCCCGGCGGGACGGAATGACCCTGATCTGCGTCACCCTGAACGACCCCGGCGACTGGGCGGACCACGCCGCCCTGCTGGACTACGGCTTTTCCGCCTACCGGCGGGAGCAGGTGGCCCGGGCGGGGGAGAGGGCGGGCGCCCTGCCGGTGGAGGGGAGCCTTGTGCCCACCTGCCCGGTGGTCTACGGGGCGGACGGGGCGGTGGCCCTGTCCGCCGGGGAGCGGCTGGACCGCCGTCTGGTGTGGGCGGAGGAGGTCCCCCGCGCCCCCCTCCGCCGGGGAGAGCGGCTGGGGGAGGCGGTGTACAGCCTGGACGGCCGGGAGGTGCTCCGGGTGCCACTGGTGGCGGGACAGGATGTCCCCTGCGACGCGCCGGAGGCCGGCGGCCTCTGGGCCCGGCTCCGGACCGCCCTGACCGGAGGAGCGTAGATGGCCGAATACTGGGGAGAGGAGGTCCGGCCCTTGGAGGAGCGGCTTCAAAAATTGATTTCCGCCTGTGGCCTGGCCTCCCGCCGGGCGGCGGAGGAGTGGATCGTTGCCGGGCGGGTGACGGTCAACGGACAGACGGCCCGCCTGGGCGACCGGGCCGACCTGGACCGGGACACGGTGCTGGTGGACGGCAGGCCTCTGCGCCCCGGGGGCGGGCGGACCTATCTGATGCTCAACAAGCCCCGGGGGTATGTGACCACCTGTTCCGATGAGAAGGGGCGCAAGACAGTGGCCGACCTGGTGGCCGGCT
The DNA here is from genome assembly GCA_944385075.1 of uncultured Oscillospiraceae bacterium. Taxonomy (GTDB): domain Bacteria; phylum Bacillota; class Clostridia; order Oscillospirales; family Oscillospiraceae; genus Lawsonibacter. Next base: position 2,918 of record CALWVW010000017.1, read on the forward strand.
GTCCCGCCCGGGTCTGGCCGGTGGGACGGCTGGATCTGGACTCCGAGGGGCTGTTGCTCCTCACCGACGACGGGGCCCTGACCCAACAGCTCCTCCACCCCAGCCACCGGGTGGAGAAGGAGTACCTGGTCTGGGTGACCGGGAACGTGGAGCGGGGCCTGCCCATCCTGTCCGGCCCCATGGAGCTGGACGGGGAGCGGCTGGCCCCCGCCCGGGTGCGGCGGGGGCGGACCACCGGCGGGGTGAGCCAGCTGTCCATCACCATCCACCAGGGGAAGAACCGGCAGGTGCGCCGGATGTGCGCCCAGGCGGGGCTGGAGGTCCTCCGGCTCAAGCGGATCCGGGAGGGGGGGCTCGCCCTGGACCGCACCCTGCGGCCCGGACAGTGGCGGCCGCTGACCGACGGGGAGCTCCTCCGGCTGACCGGGGAACTGAATCAGGAGCAGTGAGATATTTTTGCAGGAAAAGATGAAATTCCTGCAAAAATATCTTGCATTTTTTTGTAAAACCGAGTATGATAGACCCTGCGGTTGTTTTGGAAGGATGACTGCGTGGGGCGCTGGTCCCGGTATGTTCGTTACGTTTGGTAGGAGTGAAAAGAGAATGAACCACGATATCCTGACGCTGATTCAGGAAAATATGCCCACCTTTTCCAAGGGGCAGAAGAAAATCGCCAATTTTATCCTGGAGGCCTATGACAAGGCGGCCTTTATGACGGCCAGCCGCCTGGGCAAGCGGGTGGGGGTGAGCGAGTCCACAGTGGTCCGCTTTGCCGCTGAGCTGGGCTATGACGGCTATCCGGATATGCAACGCTCCCTGCAAAAGATGATCCGGAACCGGCTGACCTCGGTCCAGCGGATCGAGGTGGCCAACGACCGGCTGGAGGACCACGACCTGCTGTCCACCGTGCTCCAGTCCGACATGGAGAAGATCCGGCTGACGCTGGAGGAGGTGGACCGGGAGGGGTTCGACCGGGCGGTGGACGCCATCGTGTCCGCCCGGAAGATCTATATCATCGGGGTGCGCTCCTCCGCGGCCATCGCCAGCTTTTTGAGCTTTTATCTGAATCTGATTTTTGAGGATGTGTGCCTGGTGACGGCAAACACCGCCAGCGACATCTTTGAGAGCCTGCTTCGGGTGGGGGAGGGGGACGTGGTCGTGGGGATCAGCTTCCCCCGCTACTCCAGCCGGACGGTCCAGGCCATGCGCTTTGCCAGGAGCCGGGGGGCGACCACGGTGGCCATCACGGACAGCGAGGCCTCTCCCCTGGCGGCCAACTCCACCTACACCCTGAAGGCCAGAAGCGACATGGCCTCCTTCGTGGACTCCCTGGTGGCCCCCCTGTCCATGGTGAACGCCCTGCTGGTGGCGGTGAGCCGCAGAAAGAACGACGACCTGGCCCGGACCTTCCGCACCCTGGAGGAGATCTGGGATGAGTACGGCGTCTACGAGAAGGTGCAGGAGTGAGCGGGCCCGCCGGGACGCTGTGTGTGGTGGGCGGCGGCGCCGCCGGGATGATGGCGGCCATCCAGGCCGCCCGGGCGGGGTGCCCCACCCGGCTGTTGGAGCGGAACCCCAAGCTGGGCCGCAAGCTGTACATCACGGGAAAGGGCCGGTGCAACGTGACCAACCACTGCACCGGCGAGGAAGTGCTGGCGGCGGTGCCGCGAAATGGGAAATTCCTCCACAGCGCGATGGCGGCCACGCCGCCGGACTATGTGGAGAAGTTTTTTCAGGAGCTGGGCGTCCCCCTGAAGGTGGAGCGGGGCAACCGGGTCTTTCCGGTCTCCGACCGGGCGGCGGATATCATCGACGCCCTGTTTTATGAGCTGAAGCGCCTGCGTGTCCCGGTGATCCAGAGCCGCGCCCTCTCTCTGCGGGTGGAGGAGGGGGCGGTTGCCGGAGTGGAGACGGAGCAGGGGCCCCTGGAGGCCGGGGCGGTGGTGCTGGCCACCGGCGGCCTGTCCTACCCCGCCACTGGCTCCACCGGGGACGGCTATCGGATGGCCCGGGAGCTGGGGCACACGGTGGTGGACCCCAGTCCCTCCCTGGTGCCGCTGGAGTCCCCCGACCCCTGTTGCGGCAGGATGCAGGGCCTGGCCCTGAAAAATGTGGAGCTGACGGTCAAGAACCGGAAGGGGAAGGTTCTCTACCGGGAGCAGGGGGAGCTTCTGTTCACCCACTTCGGCCTGTCCGGCCCCCTGGTGCTGTCGGCCAGCGCCCATATGCGGCAGTTCGGCCGGGAGGAGTACACCTGCTGGCTCGACCTGAAGCCGGCCCTGGCTGAGGAGGTCCTGGACGCCCGCCTGGTGCGGGAGCTGTCCGAGGGGGCCAACCGGAACATGGACCATGTGATGGGGGCCCTGTTGCCCCGGCTGATGATCCCGGTCCTGCTGGAGCGGGCGGAGGTCCCCGGGGACCGGAAGGCCCACGACATCACCCGGGGGGAGCGCCGGCGCATCCTGGAGCTGTTGAAGCGGTTCCCGGTGCCGGTGTCCGGCCCGCGGCCCATTGAGGAGGCCATTGTGACCTCCGGCGGGGTCAAGGTGGGCGAGGTGGACCCCAGGACCATGGAGTCCAGGCGGGTGCCCGGCCTGTTTTTTGCCGGGGAGCTTCTGGATGTGGACGCCTACACCGGCGGCTTCAATCTGCAGATCGCCTGGGCCACTGGCCGGGCGGCCGGCGTGAGCGCGGCGGCCTATCTGGCCCGGGGAGGGCGGGACGAGGCCCCCTCTGATCCCAGGAATGGATGGAGCGAGGAATCATGAGATATCACAGTATTGCCATTGACGGCCCGGCGGGCGCCGGGAAGAGCACCCTGGCCAGAAGGGTGGCCGGGGAGCTGGGCTTTCTCTATGTGGACACCGGGGCCATCTACCGCACCGTGGCGCTGAAGGTGTTGCGGGCGGGGGCGGACCCGGACGACCCGGACCAGGTGATCCCCCTGTTGCAGGGGCTGGACATCGCCATGGACTACGGCCCCGACGGGGAGCAGAGGATGTTCCTGGAGGGGGAGGACGTGTCCCGGGCCATCCGGGAGAACCGGGTGTCCGGCCTGGCCTCCCGGGTGTCCGCCATCCCCGCGGTGCGGGACTTTCTGCTGGACTTCCAGCGCCGCCAGGCCCGGGAGCACAATGTGGTCATGGACGGGCGGGACATCGGCACCGTGGTGTTGCCCGAGGCGGACGTGAAGGTGTTTCTCACGGCCGCCCCGGAGGCCCGGGCCAGACGCCGGTACCTGGAGCTCCTGGAGCGGGGCCAGCAGGCGGACCCGGACGCGGTCCTGCGGGACATCGTGGCCCGGGACCGGCAGGATGAGAGCCGGCCCGTCGCCCCCCTGCGCCGGGCGGAGGGGGCCGCCCTGCTGGACACCACCCAGCTGGACCTGGAGCAGAGCCTGGAGCGCCTGCTGACCCTGATAAAGGAGAAATTGGAGCCTTGAAAGACGAGACCGAACAGAGCAAGCAGAGCCTGGACCGGATGTACCACCTGCTGTACGCGATCATCTGGCCGTTTTTTAATTTCTTTCGCCCCATTCGGACGGTGGGCCGGGAGCACATCCCCGAGGGGCCGGCGGTGATCTGCCCCAACCACACCACGGCGGGGGATCCCTTCTATGTGGTGTTCGCCTTCGGCTGGAGGCACCCCCTCCGGGCCATGGCCAAGATCCAGATCATGCGGGTCCCGGTGATCGGGTGGCTGTTGTCCAGGGCCGGCGTGTTCGGCGTGGACCGGGGCAACGCGGACATGAAGGCGGTGCGGACCGCGCTGAAATTTTTGAAGGACGGGGACAAACTCCTCATGTTCCCCGAGGGGACCCGGGTCCATGAGGGGGAAAACGTGGAGGTCAAGACCGGGGCGGCCCTGTTCGCCACCCGGACCGGGGCGCCCCTGTTGCCCGTGTATGTCCAGAGCAGGAAAAAGCTGTTCCGGCGGAACGTCGTGGTGATCGGAGAGCCCTATCACCCCCACTACGAGGGGCGGCGCCCCAGCGCCGAGGAGCTGCAGGACATCGCCCACGAGGTGATGGAGCGGGTCCGGCTCCTGGGGGAGGGCGTGGAATGAGAGAGGTCCTCTTGGCCAAGTCCGCCGGCTTCTGCTACGGCGTGCGCCGGGCGGTGGAGCTGGCGGAGGAGACGGCCCGCTCCGGCCTCCCCTGTGTGATGCTGGGCTCCATCATCCACAACCGGGACGTGGTGGACCGCCTGGCGGAGCAGGGGCTCCACGCGGTGGAGCGCCCGGAGCAGGTGCCGGACGGGGGGGCGGTCATCATCCGCTCCCACGGGGAGAGCCGGGCGGTCCATGAACAGCTCCGGAGCCGGGGCGTCCGGATCCTGGACGCCACCTGCCCCAACGTCACCCGGATCCACCAGATCGTGGCCCGGGCGGAGGAGCGGGGGCGGCAACCGGTCATCGTGGGGACCCCGGACCACCCGGAGGTGCTGGCCATCGCGGGCTGGTGCAGGGCTCCGGCGGTGGTGTCCGGCGCCCAGGAACTGGAAAAATGGCTGTCTGAGTGTCCGGAACGGAGGGACTTTCCCCTGACATTTGTCTCTCAAACCACCTCCACAAAGAAAATTTGGGATGAGTGCGTGAAAAAGGCAAAAAAAGAGTGTACAAACGCAGAATTTTTTGATACAATATGTGGAGCGACATCCACACGCCAAGAGGAGGCGCGTCAACTGGCTACCCGATGCGGTCTGATGATCGTGGTCGGAGACAGGCAGAGCTCGAACACCAGACGATTGGCGGAGATCTGCGGAGAGGTCTGCCCCCATGTCCTGCTCATCGAGCGGGCGGGGGATCTGGACCTGAGCCAAGTGCCTCAGGTGGACATGGTCGGCATCACGGCGGGCGCGTCGACGCCCGCGTGGGTAATAAAGGAGGTCTATGACAAAATGAGCGACGAAATTATGGAGATCGAAAAATCCTTCGCGGAGATGTTGGAGGAGTCGATCAAAACTTTGAATAATGGGGATAAGGTAACAGGTACCGTTGTAGCCATCACTCCCACCGAGGTCCAGGTGGAGCTTGGCATCAAGTACCCCGGCTACATCGCCCTGAGCGAGTTGAGCGACGACCCCAACGTGAAGCCCGAGGATATCGTGAAGGTGGGCGACGAGATCGAGACCTACGTCATGCAGGTCAGCGACCGGGACTGCCTGGTGAAGCTGTCCAAGCGGCGCCTGGACATCAACAAGCACTGGGAAGAGATCGAGGAGGCCAAGGAGAACGAGACCGTGGTCGAGGGCGTGGTCACCGAGGACAACAAGGGCGGCGTGGTCGTCTCTGTGAAGGGCGTCCGGGTGTTCGTGCCCGCCTCCCAGACCGGCCTGCCCCGGGAGACTCCCATGAACACCCTGCTCAAGCAGAAGGTGCGCCTGGTCATCACCGAGGTCAACCGTGCCCGCCGCCGCGTGGTGGGCTCCATCAGCAAGGTCACCCGCGCCGAGCGGGCCGCCGCCGCTGAGAAGGTCTGGGCCGAGATCGAGGAGGGCAAGCACTACACCGGCACCGTGAAGTCCCTGACTTCCTACGGCGCCTTTGTGGACATCGGCGGGGTGGACGGCATGGTCCACATCTCCGAGCTGTCCTGGAGCCGCATCAAGCACCCCTCCGAGGTGGTGAAGGTGGGCGACACCGTGGACGTGTACGTCATCTCCTTCGACAAGGAGAAGAAGAAGATCTCCCTGGGCATGAAGGACCGGAGCCAGGACCCCTGGACCGTGTTCACCACCACCTATCAGGTGGGCGACGTGGCCAACGTGCGCATCGTCAAGCTGATGACCTTCGGCGCCTTTGCCGAGGTGGTGCCCGGTGTGGACGGCCTGATCCACATCTCCCAGATCGCCGACCACCGCATCGAGAAGCCCGGCGACGTCCTGTCCGAGGGCCAGCGGGTGGATGTGAAGATCACCGACGTGGATATGGAGAACAAGAAGATCTCCCTGTCCATCCGCGCTCTGCTGGAGGAGGGCCCCGTCGAGGAGGAGCCCGAGCAGGAGGAGCCCGCGGAGGAGGCCCAGGAGGCCCCCGCCGAGGAGCAGGCCGAGCCCCAGGAGTAATTCTCCCGGCCGGAAAGCCCAATATTTGCCCTTTGATCCCGCGGGACGTCCGGATGTGCTTCCGGGCGCCCCGGGGATTTTATTTTTCTTGGATTTTACTTGCAAAAATGGGATAAAATTGCTATAATAAAGGACAGATAGGGCCGAAATGGTCGAGGTATGACAGAGAAAGTGAGGTATAAGGTGTTTCAGGTCGGGGATAAGGTGGTCCACCCCATGCACGGGGCGGGCATCGTGGACAGTATCGTCCAGAAAAAGGTGGACGGTGTGGTACGGGATTACTACATTTTGAAGTTGCCCAACCGTTCCATGGTCGTGATGATCCCCACGGACAGCAGTGATGAGATCGGCGTGCGCCCGGTGGTGGACCGGGAGCAGGCCGACCGGGTGCTGGCGGCCATCCCCACCATCCAGGTGGAGATGACCTCGAACTGGAACCACCGGTACCGGGAGAATATGGAGCGGATGAAGAGCGGCGACCTGCTGGAGGTGGCCCGGGTCATCAAGGGACTGACCGCCCGGGACATGAAGCGGGGGCTGTCCACCGGAGAGCGGAAGATGCTCCACGCCGCCAAGCAGATCCTGATCTCAGAGATCGTCCTGTCCAAAAGCGTGAGCTACGAGTCCGCGGAGGAGGCGCTGAACACCGCCCTGGCATAGCGGACGGAAGGTACGTCATAGAGTGAAGTGGAGAAGGGGCCCGCCGGCCCCTTTTTTGTCCCGTATCATATGGAGAGGAGGTCCGTCCCCATGGCCGGATTGCTGTCTCGTTTGCGAAAAAAACCATCTGAGGTCCGCTGTTCCGCCCTGGTGGTGGCGGCGGGCTCGGCCCGGCGGATGGAGGGGATCGACAAGGTGCTGGCCCCCCTGGGGGAGCTCCCGGTGCTGGTCCACACCCTCTACGCCTTTCAGGACTGCCCTCTGATCGACCAGGTGGTGGTGGTCACCCGGGAGGACCTGTTGCTGGAGGTGGGTCGGCTGTGTCAGGACTTCGCCCTCCACAAGGTCACCAAGGTGGTGGTGGGCGGCCGGGAGCGGATCCACTCGGTGCAGGCCGGACTGCGGGAGCTCCCTCCCAACGCGCCCCTCATCGCCATCCACGACGGGGCCCGCCCCCTGGTGAGCCAGCGGGTGCTGGAGGAGGCCATCCGCCGGGCCGCCGACACCGGGGCCGCCGCCCCGGCCCTCCCGGTCACCGACACCATCAAGCGGGGGGAGGAGGGGCGGATCGTGGAGACGGTGGACCGCTCCACCCTGTTTGCCGTCCAGACCCCCCAGGTGTTTGAGGAGGGGCTGATCCGCGCCGCCATCCAGGGGGCCCTTCAGGCGGGGGAGCTCCTCACCGACGACTGCGCCGCGGTGGAGCGGCTGGGGATGCCGGTGGCCCTGACGGAGGGGAGCCGGGAGAACATCAAGATCACCACCCCCTTTGACCTGGTGCTGGGGGAGGCCATCCTGCAGGCCAGAGAGGAGGAGACCCTGGGATGAATGTGCGGATCGGACACGGGTACGACGTCCACCGGCTGACCGGGGGGCGGAAGCTGATCCTGGGCGGAGTGGACATCCCCTGGGAGCTGGGGCTCCTGGGCCACTCGGACGCGGACGTGCTCACCCACGCGGTGATGGACGCCCTACTGGGGGCGGCGGGCCTGGGGGACATCGGAAAGCACTTTCCGGACACGGACCCGGCCTATGCCGGGGCGGACAGCCTGGCCCTGCTGGACCATGTGGTGGAGCTGTTGGCGGGGCGGGGCTGGCAGGTGGGCAATGTGGACGCCACCGTCCTGGCCCAGCGGCCCAAGCTGGCCCCCCACATCGGGGCGATGCGGGATAACCTGGCCGCCCATCTGAAGGTGGGGCGGGAGCAGGTGAACGTAAAGGCCACCACCGAGGAGGGGCTGGGCTTTACCGGCTCAGGGGAGGGGATGGCCGCCCACGCGGTCTGTCTCCTGGTCCGGGCCGGGGAGAGCTAGCAGAGAGAATGAAGGGGCGCCGGCCTGTGGAGGCCGGCGCCCCTTTCAGCGGGGGACGGGCCGGCGGCGGGTGACGCGGCGGTCCGGGCGGGCATAAACTGGGGTGGGAGGGGAACAGAGGTTCCCCTCCCGGCTATTTCCGGGGGCTGTCAGCGGCAGTGCCCCAAGAAAGGAATCACGCCATGCTCTATTATCTCATCGTATGCCGCTCCCTGACCTACGCCCAGCGCACCGCCGCCGCGCTGGAGCGGGCGGGGATCACCGCGCGGGTGATCCGCTCCCCCAGGAGCGTCGCCGGGGAGGGGTGTAGCCACTCGGTGCGCATCGCCCAGTGGGACCTGACGGACGCCCTCCGGGTCCTGCAACGGGCGGGGATGTCCCCCAAGCGGATCTTTGTGTCCGGCGGAAACGGGGGCTATCAGGAGGTGCCCCTGTGATCTATCTGGACAGCGCGGCCACCACCCTGCAAAAGCCCTCCGCCGTGGCCCGGGCCAGCGGGTGGGCCATCGGCCATCTGGCCAGCCCGGGGCGGGGGGGACACCGGCCCGCCATGGCAGCGGCGGAGACGGCCTTCGCCTGCCGGGAGGAGGCGGCGGCCCTGTTCCACGTGCCCGACCCGGAGCAGGTGGTTTTCACCTTCAACGCCACCCACGGGCTGAACATCGCCATCCGGACCCTGGCCCGGCCGGGGGGCCGGGCGGTCATCTCGGGCTATGAGCACAACGCGGTCACCCGCCCCCTGCACGCGGTCCCCGGGCTGGAGGTCGCCGTGGCCCGGGGGGCCCTCTTCCGGCCGGAGGCCGTGCTGGAGGACTTCGCGCGGGAGCTGGACCGGGGGGCGGATCTGGCGGTCTGTAACCACGTGTCCAACGTGTTCGGCTTTGTCCTCCCGGTGGAGGAGGTGGCCCGGCTGTGCCGGGCGCGGGAGATCCCCCTGATCGTGGACGCCTCCCAGTCGGCGGGCTGTCTGCCCCTGGACTTCCAGGCGCTGGGGGCGGCCTTTGTGGCCATGCCCGGCCACAAGGGGCTGTACGGCCCCCAGGGGACGGGCCTTCTCCTGTGCGGCACGGACCCCGTGCCCGTGCTGTACGGGGGCACCGGGAGCGAGTCCAGGCGGCAGTCCATGCCCCAGGTCCTGCCCGACCGGCTGGAGGCGGGGACCCACAACATCGCCGGCGTGGCCGGACTGCGGGAGGGGTTGCGCTTCCTCCGCCGCAGGGGGATCGCCTCCATCGCCGCCCACGAGCGGGCCCTGATCCGGCAACTGGGGGAGGGGCTCCGGCAACTCCCCGGGGTGGAGGTGTTCCTGTCCCAAGACCCGGAGGTCCAGGCGGGGGTGCTCTCCTTCCGGCTGGCGGGCCGGGACTGCGAGGAGGTGGGCGAGGCCCTGGGGGAGCAGGGGTTCGCCCTCCGGGCCGGCCTGCACTGCGCCCCCCTGGCCCACCAGTCCGCGGGGACGCTGGAGACCGGGACGGTCCGGGCCAGCGTGTCCGCCTTCAATACGCCCCAGGAGATCGGGCGGTTTCTGGACGCCATGGGGCGTCTGGCAAAGGGATAACAGGCCCCCGGAACGGCGCGCCTCCGGCGCCCGCTCCGGGGGCTGCCTGTGGGGGCGGGGCGGTTCACGAAAAATTCAAGAAAATTTCATGGGCGAATTCCGCTTTATGGTTGCCAACCGCGCCGGAATATCGTATAATAACTTGATAAGTTATTGGTATTTGCGCTCCGAAGGAGCCAGGGAGAGGTGAGCCCCCGTGTTGGACATGGTCCAGATATTCGTGCAGTCAAATTTCCCGCTCATACGGATCCAGTGGAACGACCTGCTGGACATCGCCATTCTGTCTTTTGTGATCTACAAGTTGCTCTGGATGTTGCGCAAGACAAGCTCCGGCCGGGTCCTGCGCGGGGTCCTGATGCTGTTGCTGGCGATGGTGCTGTCCACCGCCCTCCACCTCACCGCCACCAGCTTCCTGCTCAACCGGGTGATGGAGCTGGGGATTTTGGTGCTGGTCATCCTGTTCCAGCCGGAGATCCGGCACTTCCTCGAGCGGGTGGGCAGTAGCAGTCTGGGGCTGGTCTTCGCCTCCGCCCGGGAACAGGGGGAGGAGATGGAGACCGCCATCCAGCAGACCACAGAGGCCTATACCGATATGTCCCGGGACAAGGTGGGCGCCCTGATGGTCTTTGAGCGGCAGAACCTGCTGGACGACATCATCAAGACCGGGACCCCTCTGGACTGCTCCGTGTCCAGCGAGCTGTTGAAGAACCTCTTCTGGAACAAGGCGCCCCTCCACGACGGGGCGGTGATCGTCCGGAAGGGGCGGATCGTGGGGGCGGGCTGTATGCTCCCCCTGTCCAGCAATGTGAATCTGAGCCGGGATCTGGGGATGCGCCACCGGGCCGGGATCGGCATGAGCGAGCACTCGGACGCGGTGGTGGTCATCGTCTCGGAGGAGACGGGCTCCATCTCGGCGGCGGTGGGCGGTCTGCTCAAGCGGCACCTGGCCCCCGAGACCCTGGAGCAACTGCTCCGCAATGAGCTGATGAGCGACAAGAAAGAGGAGCGGAAGACGGCCCAGATCCCCTGGCTGGGCCAGCTGTTCGGCGGGAACCGGAAGGGAGGGGACCGGTGATGCTGGGAAAACTGCGAGAGAGCCGCTGGGTCTTTATCCTGCTGTCCATCATTCTGGCCGTCGTCTTCTGGGCGTATGTCCGGGGGGTGGTGGACCCGGATGACTCGACCACCCTGCGCAACGTGCGGCTGGAGGTGACGGGGACCAGCGTCCTCACCGGACAGGGGCTGACCGTGTCCGGTCTGTCCCAGGAGACGGTGGACCTCCATGTGGAGGCCCCCTCCAGCGTGATCAACAACCTGGTGCGCTACCGGGAGGACATCTACGTCCCCCTGGACGTCTCCCGCTGTACCGAGGGGGAGAACCGGGTGACGGTGGGACAGCCGGTCTGGCCCACCAATTTCAATACGGACGAGGTGGTCCTCCAGGGCAAGGAGCCCGGGGTCATCACCGTGGAAGTGGACCGGCTGTACACCAACACCTTTGAGGTGGAGTTCCAGCTGGACGGCCAGGTGGCCGACGGCTATCAGATGGGGACCCCGGCCATCGAGCCGGAGAGGGTGACCGTCAGCGGCCCGGTGGAGCAGGTCAACAGGATCGCCCACGTGGTGGCGGTCCTGGAGAGCGAGGAGCTCAGCGAGCAGTTCTCCGGCGACCTCCCCCTGACCCTGTGGGACGCCGAGGGGAACGAGCTGACGGACCTGGAGATCACCCTGAACACCGAGACCGCCTATGTGGTGGTCCCGGTGGTGGTGGTCAAGGAGGTCCCCCTGACCGTGGAGGTCAAGGCGGGGGGCGGCGCCACCCCGCAGGACGCGGTGGTCACCATCGACCCGCTGACTGTCACCGTGTCCGGCCAGGAGGAGGACATCCAGGAGCTGACGGAGATCTCCCTGGGTGAGATCAACCTGGCCACAGTGGTGGGCACCAATACCTTCCAGCTCCCCATCACCCTGGACGCCAGCCTGGAGAACGTCTCCGGCGAGATGAGCGCCACGGTCACCGTGTCGGTGCAGGGGCTGTCCACCACCGCCCTGGATGTGGACAACATCACCATGTCCCCCGCGCCCGACGGCTACACCGCCACCCTGGTCACCCACGTGAAAGAGGTGGTCATCCGGGGGAAGGAAGAGGACCTGGCGGCCATCAACGCCAGCCAGATCCGCATTGTGGCCGACCTGTCCAATGTGACCACCACCGGGATGCTGTCCGTGCCCGCCCGGGTCTATCTGGACGCCAGTAGCGCGGTGGGCGTGATCGGGGAGTACACCGTGGTCGTCAATGTGGAGCGCTGAGCGCGTTGGAGGCAGAGAGCATGGTTCAAAACGCGGTTGTGAAGAAGATCGTCGGGGACGGCGTGGTGGAGGTCTCGCTTCTCCGGCAGATGGAGTGCGGACTGCACTGCGACGGGGCCTGCGCCGGCTGTACCCAGCGGCCCAAGGAGGAGATCCTGGCCCTGGCCAGCAACCCCATCGGCGCCCGGCCGGGGGACGTGGTGGAGGTGGAGCCCACCGGCGGCCACAACCTGGTCACACCGGTGGTGGTGTTCCTGTTGCCCTGTGTGGGTCTGGTCGCCGGGTATCTGGCGGGGCAGTCCATGGGCCTGGGCGAGGGCGCCTGCCTGGGGATGGCGGCCCTCGGGGTGCTGGCCGGATTTGTGCCGGCCATCCTGATGAACCGGATCATCCTCCGGCGCAGAGCCCCGGAGTTTTCCATCCTGAAGTCCCTGAGCTGACGGCGGTATGTTCGGCTATGTACGCCCGGTCCGGGGGGAGATGAAGTGTAAGGACTTCGACCTCTACCGGGCCACCTACTGCGGCCTGTGCCGGTGCCTGCGCCGGCGGTACGGGCTTCTGGCCCCCATGTTCCTGAATTTCGATTTTACCTTTCTGGCCCTGCTCCTGTGGGAGCCGGAGGAGCGCTTTACCCCCTGCCGGGGCCGCTGTCACGCCAACCCCCTGCTGAAAAAGCCCATGTGCCCGGACAGCCCCGCCCTGGAGCTGGCGGCGGACGAGAGCATGGTGCTCACCTGGTGGAAGTTGCGGGACGCGGTCCGGGACGAGGGCCTCTGGGGCGGCCTGCCCGCCCGGGCCCTGTCCGCCCTCCTGCGGCCGGCCTACCGAAAGGCGGCCCGCCGCTGTCCGGATTTTGACCGGGCGGTGCGCGGCTGTCTGGAGGAGCTGTCCGCCCTGGAGCGGGAGAACTGCCCCTCTCTGGACCGGACGGCGGACACCTTTGCCCGCCTGCTCCAGTCCGCCGCCCCGGCCCGGGGGCCGGAGGGGCGGGTGCTGGAGCAGTTCCTCTACCACCTGGGCCGCTGGATCTATCTGGCGGACGCCCGGGACGACCTGGAGGAGGACCGGGCCCGGGGGCGCTATAACCCGGTGCTGGCCCGGTTCGGCCCCGGGGGCGATGACGGCGCCCTGGCCCTGACCATGGACCACTCCCTGGCCCAGATGGGGGCCGCCCTCCAGCTGGGGGAGTTCGGGTGCCGGATGCCGGTTTTGGAAAATGTGGTCTACCTGGGTCTGCCCCTGGTGCAACGGGCCGTCTTCGACGGGAGCTGGGCCCAGATCAAAAAACAAAAGATATGGAGAAGCGACAGATGAACGATCCGTACAGCGTCCTTGGGGTGAGCCCCAACGCCAGCGACGAGGAGGTCAAGAAGGCCTATCGGGAGCTGGCCCGGAAGTATCACCCGGACAACTATCAGAATAACCCCCTGGCCGACCTGGCCGAGGAGAAGATGAAAGAGATCAACGAGGCCTATGACGCCATCACCAAACAGCGCACGGGGGGCGGCGGCTACCAGCAGTCCTCCTCCGGCGGCTACAGCCGGGGGAGCTACCAGCAGAGCTACTCCTCCGGCTCGTCCAACGCCACCTACGCCCGGGTCCGGAACCTGATCAACGCCGGGGACTTGGGGACGGCGGAGCGGCTCCTCTACGAGGTGCCCCAGAAGGACGCCGAGTGGTACTTCCTCAGCGGGAGCATCGCCTACCGGAAGGGCTGGATGGACGAGGCCATGCAGAACTACACCAGGGCCTACCAGATGGACCCCGGCAATATGGAGTACCGGCAGGCGCTGGCCATCATGCAGCGGGGCAACATGGGCGGGTACCGCCCGGCCGGGTACAGCAGTGGGATGGACGCCATGGACTGCTGTTCCACCATGCTGTGCCTGAACTGCCTGTGCAACGGGTGCAACTGACATGGGAGGGCGCTTTTCAACCAAGGGCGGACAGATCGCCCTGGGCGGGGTGCTGGCCGCCGGGGCGCTGGTCATGCTGTGGCTGGCCGGCGTGGCCCCCTCGGGCCAGCTGGGACTGACCGCGGTGGGGGGCCTCTTCCCCATGGTTGCCACCCTGGCCGCCGGACGGGCGGCGGGCTATCTCTGCTGGGGGGCGGCCGGCCTGCTGGGGCTGATCCTTCTGCCGGACAAGGGGACGGCCCTGCTGTTCCTGGTGTTCCTGGGGGTCTATCCGGTGGCCAAGGGGGGCATCGAGAGCCTGCGCCGCCTGCCCCTGGAGTGGGCCCTGAAGCTGATCTTCTTCAATCTGGCCCTGACCCTGTGCTGGTTCTTGTTCCGGGAATTGCTGTGGCCCGAGCCGCCCGCCTGGGTGGCGGGGGGACTGCCCGTGGTGTACGGGGCCGGTAACCTGGTTTTTATCATCTATGACATTGGCCTGTCCCGCCTGGTGGGGATGCTCCGGGCCCGCCTGGGCGCCCGCCGGAGGGGATAGGGGAAGGAGTGTGACCGGTTTGGTCAAGAGTATGACCGGCTACGGCCGGGCGGAGGAGACGGTGGACGGGTGCACCATCACCGTGGAGCTCCGCTCTGTAAACAACCGCTATCTGGACTGCAACGTCCGGATCCCCAGACTGTACCTGTTCGCGGAGGACGCCATCAAGGGCCTGGTACAGGGCACCATCACCCGGGGCAAGGTGGACGTCTTCGTCACCCTGGACGCCGCCGGGGCCGAGCGGGTGCAGGTCTCGGTGAACAAGCCGGTGGCCGACGGGTATTACGCCGCCCTCACCCAGCTGGTGGCGGACTACAGTCTGGCTGACGACATCTCCGTCTCCCTGCTGTCCCGGTTCCCCGACGTCCTGCTGGCCGAGAAGGCCCAGGAGGATGTGGAGCAGATGGCCAAGGACATCTGCCGGGTGCTGGAGCGGGCGCTGGCGGACTTTGACCAGATGCGTACCCGGGAGGGGGAGCGGCTCCAGGCGGATATCCTGGCCCGGGCCGGGGCCATCGAGCAGAAGGTGGCCCTGGTGGAGGAGCGGTCCCCCCAGACGGTGTCCGAGTACCGGGCCAAGCTGGAGGCCCGGATGCAGGAGGTGCTGGCCAACACCCAGCTGGACCCCGCCCGCATCCTGACCGAGGCGGCCATCTTTGCCGACAAGGTGGCGGTGGACGAGGAGACGGTGCGCCTCCGGAGCCACATCGGCCAGTTGCGGGAGATGCTGGCCCAGGGGGGCGCCGTGGGCCGGAAGCTGGACTTCCTGATCCAGGAGTTCAACCGGGAGGCCAACACCATCGGCTCCAAGTGCAGTGATCTGGAGATCAGCCGCCAGGTGGTGGACATCAAGGCGGAGATCGAGAAGATCCGGGAGCAGATCCAGAACATCGAGTAGGGGGAGCGGCCGTGCAACTCATCAACATCGGATTCGGCAATCTGATCTCGGGGGAGCGGCTCATTGCGGTGGTCAGCCCCGACTCCGCCCCCATCAAGCGCATGGTGCAGGAGGCCCGGGAGCGGGGGATCCTGATCGACGCCACCTACGGCCGCCGCACCAAGGCGGTACTGATTTTGGACAACGACCACGTGGTGCTGTCCGCCCTCTCGCCGGAGGTCGTCGCCGGCCGGCTGGAGGGGGCGCCGGCAGACGGAGAGGAGAACCAATGCAACTGAAGAAAGAGCGGGGACAGCTGATCGTGCTGTCCGGCCCCTCTGGCGTGGGCAAGAGCACGGTGATCGCCGAGCTTTTGGGCCAGCGGGACAACATCTATTTTTCCGTCTCCTACACCACCCGGAGCCCCCGGGTGGGGGAACAGGACGGGGTGAACTACAACTTCGTCTCCCGGGAGGAGTTCGAGCGGATGATCCGGGACAACGAGCTGTTGGAGTACGCGGAGTATGTGGACAACTACTACGGCACCTCCCTCAAGGCCATCCAGGAGCGGCTGGACGCGGGGATCGACGTGTTGCTGGACATCGAGGTCCAGGGGGCGGCCAAGGTCCGCGCCCGGTGCCCCGGCGCGCTGTTCATCTTCATCATCCCCCCCTCCTTCGAGGAGCTGTCCCGCCGGCTCCACCGGCGGAATACCGACAGCGAGGAGGTCATCGCCGGCCGGCTGGAGAAGGCCCGGGTGGAGTTCCGGGAGATCCCGAACTACGACTATCTGGTGATCAACGACAAGGTGTCCAACGCGGTGGAGGAGATCGAGGCAGTCCTCACCGCGGCGGAGTGCCGGGTGGAGAACAGAAGCTCCATCCTGAGCCAGTTTGCATAAGCGAAAAATCATCTCAAAGGTTTCAAATAAGGAGTTGGATTGTTATGATGCTCTATCCTGCCATGAAGGATCTGTTGAAAGAGGTGCCCAGCCGCTATGAGCTGGTCAATGTGGTGGCCTGCCGCGCCCGGCGGATCGCCCGGGAGGCCGAGCTGGAGGGAGAGCCCCTCCAGGAGAAGCCGGTGAGCATGGCCATCCGCGACGTGGCGGAGGGAAAGCTGAGAGAGGAACAGGCGCAGGAGCAGTGAGGGGAAAAGCAAGCGAAAGGGGCGCTCCCTTCCGCTTGCTTTCCTTTCGGCCCGGTGGGGAGGTGCGGCCATGGGGCGTAAAATTGCAAAGGTGGCCGTCGCCAAAGCGGTCTATGCCATCGACCGCCCCTATGACTACCTGATCCCCCCCGAGCTGGAGGGGCGGCTCCGGCCGGGTATGCGGGTGCTGGTCCCCTTTGGGGCGGGCAACCGGGGCTCGGACGGGGTGGTGCTGTCCATCGGGGAGTCGGGCTCGGCGGGCCAGTCCCTGAAGGCGGTGGAGACCGCCTTGGACGAGGAGCCCGTCCTGGACCACGGGATGATCCAGCTGGCCCTCTGGATGCGGGAGCGCTGTTTCTGCACGGTGTACGACTGCGTCAAGGCCATGTTGCCCGCAGGGCTGTACTTCTCCCTGCGGGATCAGGTCTCGGTGGCCCCCGGCGTGGACCGGGAGACGGCCTACCGGGCGGCGGAGGGCTCCCAGGGGGCCACCCGCCTGCTGGACCTGCTGTGGAGCTGGGGCGGGAAGGGGGACATGGAGCAGATCCGCCTGGCCTTCGGCGCCCACGACCCCAATCCGGCCATCCGCCGGCTGGTGGACGGCCAGGTGGCGGTGGTGGAGACCAGCGCCCAGCGGGGCGTGGGGGACAAGACGGAGAAGCTGGCCGTGCTGGCCCTCCCGCCGGAGGAGGCCATGGCCATGGTCGCCCCCCGCCGGAAGGCGGCCCCCCTGCGCTACGCGGTGACCGAGCTCCTGTGTGGGCTGGGGGCCGCGTCGGTGAAGGAGCTGTGCTATTTTACCGGCGCCTCCATGCCCACGATAAAATCCCTGGAGAAGAGCGGCGTCCTGACCCTGGAAAAGCAGGAGGTCTTTCGCCGGGTCCCGCTGTCGGACGTGCCGCCCGCTCCGCCGCCGGTGCTCAACCGGGACCAGGAGGAGGCCTTTCAGGCCCTGGACCGGCTGGCCCGAAAGGGGGAGGCGGCGGCCGCCCTGCTGTACGGCGTGACGGGGAGCGGAAAGACCCAGGTCTATATCCGGCTGATCCAGCAGGTGCTGGAGCGGGGGAGGAGCGCCCTGGTCCTGGTGCCGGAGATCGTTCTGACGCCCCAGCTATTAAGGATTTTCGCCTCCCACTTTGGGGACCGGATCGCGGTCCTGCACAGCTCCCTGCGGAGCGGGGAGCGCTATGACGAGTGGAAGCGCATCCGCCGGGGGGAGGCCCGGGTGGTCATCGGGACCCGCTCGGCGGTGTTCGCCCCCCTGGAGGAGCTGGGGCTGATCATTCTGGACGAGGAGCAGGAGGGGAGCTACAAGTCGGAGAACACCCCCCGCTACCACGCCCGGGACATCGCCAAGTACCGCTGTGTCCAGAGCGGTGCCCTGCTGGTGCTGGGCTCGGCCACCCCGTCGGTGGAGTCCATGTACCAGGCCCGGAGCGGCGGGTACGCCCTTTTGACCCTGCCGGAGCGCTACAACCGGCGGGACCTCCCCCAGGTCCACATCGTGGATATGAAGGAGGAGCTCCGGCGGGGGAACGCCACCTCCATCAGCGATTTGCTCCAGCGGGAGATCCGGGCCAACCTGGACCGGGGGGAGCAGACCATCCTGTTCCTCAACCGCCGGGGGGCCAGCCGCATGGTCTCCTGCGGCGAGTGTGGACAGGTGCCCGAGTGCCCCCGGTGCTCGGTCCATCTCACTTACCACTCGGCCAACGGGCGGCTCATGTGCCACCACTGCGGCTACTCCCAGCCCCTGCCCCCGGCCTGCCCCTCCTGCGGGGGGATCCTCAACTTCATCGGGACGGGGACCCAGCGGGTCCAGGAGGAGCTGTGGGAGCTCTTTCCCGGGGTGGAGGTCCTCCGGATGGACACGGACACCGTGTCGGCGGCCCACCCCCACGAGGAGCTGTTGGACCGCTTTCGCCGGGAGAGGGTCCCCATCCTGGTGGGGACCCAGATGGTGGCCAAGGGGCTGGACTTTGAGAATGTGACCCTGGTGGGTGTGGTGGCCCCCGACCTGTCCCTCTATGTGGACGACTTCCGGGCGGGGGAGCGCACCTTCTCCCTGCTCACCCAGGTGGTGGGCCGGGCCGGCCGGGGGGAGAAGCAGGGCCGGGCGGTGATCCAGACCTATACCCCGGACAACGACGTGATCCAGTGCGCGGCCCGGCAGGACTACGACGGGTTCTACGCCCAGGAGATCGAGTTCCGGCGGCTCAGGAACCACCCGCCCTTTTCCGACCTGACCCTGATCACGGCCTCCGGGTTGGAGGAGGGGGCGGTGTTGCGGTGCTGTGTCCGGCTCCGGCGGGAGCTGGAGGGGGCGCTGGCCGGCCGTGGCGTGCCCTGGCAACTGCTGGGCCCGGCCCCGGCGTCGGTGGCCAAGGTGAACAACCGCTACCGCTACCGGCTGACCCTGACGGGCCGGAGCGACAGGGCCCTCCGGAGCCTGCTGGCGCAGTTGCTCCGGGCGGCGCAGAAGGACAGAGAAAATCGCGGGGTATCCATCTACATCGATGGGAACCCCTATAACAGTTGACAGGGGCCAGGCCCCGGAAAGAGGAGAATCGATATGGCAATCCGAACAATTTTGACCGAGGGCGAACCGGCGCTGACCAAGAAGTGCCACCCGGTGACCAAGTTTGACGGGAAGCTGGCCGATCTGCTGGACGACCTGAAGGAGACCCTGGCCCGGGCCAACGGCCTGGGCCTGGCCGCCCCCCAGGTGGGGATCCTGCGCCGGGCGGTCATCGTGGTGGACGGAGACGACCAGATGCTGGAGCTGGTCAACCCGGAGATCGTGGACCAGAAGGGGGAGCAGGACGGGCTGGAGGGCTGTCTGTCCGTCCCCGGCAAGTGGGGCTATGTGAAGCGCCCGGAGTGGGTCAAGGTGAAGGCCCAGGACCGGACGGGCCAGTGGTTTGAGGTGGAGGGGACCGGGATCACCGCCCGGTGCTTCTGCCACGAGCTGGCCCATCTGGACGGCCACCTCTACGTGGAGCTCACCGACCGCCTGTACACCGGCGAGGAGCTGGACGCGATGATGGCGGAGGAGGAGCAACAGGAGGGGAAGCAATGAGAGTGGTCTTCATGGGGACCCCCCGGTTTGCCGTCCCCTCTCTGGAGGCCCTGATCGGGGCCGGGTATGAGGTGTGCGGCGTGTTCAGCCAGCCCGACCGGCCGGTGGGCCGCCACCAGAATAAGCTCCAGCCCACTCCGGTGAAGGAGTGCGCCCTGGCCCACAGCATCCCGGTGTTCCAGCCGGAGAAGTTGCGGGACGGGGCCGCCCTGGCCATGCTACAGGAGCTGGCTCCCGAGCTGATCGTGGTGGCGGCCTACGGGCGGGTCCTGCCGGAGGATATCCTGGCCCTGCCCCCCTGCGGCTGTATCAACGTCCACTCCTCCCTCCTGCCCAAGTACCGGGGGGCGGCCCCCATCAACTGGGCCATCCTGAACGGGGAGAAGGAGACGGGGGTCACCATCATGGACATGGCCCCGGAGCTGGACGCGGGGGACATCATCCTCCAGCGGTCCACCCCCATCGACCCGGAGGAGGACGCCGCCGCCCTCTACGACCGGCTGGCGGAGATGGGCGGGGCGCTGTTGGTGGAGGCGGTGGAGGCCATCCGGACGGGGGCGGCCACCCACACCCCCCAGGACCACGCCGCCCACACCCTGGCCCCCATGCTGACCAAGGCCCTGTCCCCGGTGGACTGGGGCCGGGGCGCCCGGGAGATCCACGACCAGATCCGGGGGCTGATCCCCTGGCCGGGCGCCTCCACCGTGACGCTGACCGGGGAGCCGGTGAAGCTCTGGCGGGCCCAGGTATTGGACCGGAAGACGGAAAAGACGCCCGGCACCGTGGTGGAGGCCGGGGCGCAGGGGATCGACATGGCCTGTGGCGACGGTCGGGTCCTGCGGATCCTGGAGCTCCAGGC
>CALWVW010000018.1 GCA_944385075.1 uncultured Oscillospiraceae bacterium
GCGGGGGCCTTCTTCTGGGCCTGGGCGGGCTTCTTCTCCTCGCTCTTGGGCTTGCGGACGGGATTCTTGCGGACACAGCGGTAGATCACCGTGGACATGGGGGGCAGATCCACCACCATGGACTGGGGCTGGTCGTGACAGGGGACCTTCTCCGTCTTGATGGGGGAGGCGTCGCCGAGCCCCTCACCGCCGAAGGCGGGGTCGTCCGTATTGAAGACGGCGCTCCAGACGCCGCCGAAGGGGGCGCCCACCCGGTAGCCATCCCGGTGGATGGGGGAGAAGTTGCACAGGACGATCAGGGGCTGTCCCTTCCGGTCCCAGCGCAGGAAGGCGATGGTGTTGGCCTCGTTGTCGTCGGCACACAGCCACTGGAAGCCCTGCCAGGAGTCGTCCTGTTCCCAGAGGGCGGGTTGCTCCAGATAGAAATTGTTGACGGCCTTGAAGTACTCCTGGATCTGCCGGTGGGGCGCGTACTGGAGCAGGTGCCAGTCCAGAGAGTACTCATAGTGCCACTCGTTCCATTGGCCCAGCTCGGCGCCCATGAAGAGGAGCTTCTTGCCGGGATGGGTCATCATATAGGCGTGGAAGGCGCGCACGCCCGCAAACTTCTGGGGGTTGTCCCCCGGCATTTTGCCCAGGAAGGACCCCTTCATGTGGACCACCTCGTCGTGGGAGAGAGGCAGGATGTAGTTCTCCGAGAAGGCGTACATGAGGGAGAAGGTGATGTCCCGGTGGTTGAA
Organism: uncultured Oscillospiraceae bacterium; assembly: GCA_944385075.1. Lineage (GTDB taxonomy): Bacteria > Bacillota > Clostridia > Oscillospirales > Oscillospiraceae > Lawsonibacter. Next base: position 741 of record CALWVW010000018.1, read on the forward strand.
CTGCCGGAAGTAGGGGTCCAGCTTGATGTAGTGGCAGATGTCGTTCATCCAGCCCATGTTCCACTTGAAGTTGAAGCCCAGTCCGCCCTGGTCCACCGGCTGGGTCACCTTGGGCCAGGCGGTGGACTCCTCGGCCACCATGAGCACGTCGGGGTGGGCGGCGAAGATGGCGGTGTTCAACTGCTGGAGGAACTCGATGGCCTCCAGGTTCTCCTTGCCGCCGTTCACGTTGGGCATCCAGGCCCCGTCCTGGCGGCCGTAATCCAGGTACAGCATGGAGGACACCGCGTCCACCCGGAGGCCGTCCATGTGGTACTCCTCCAGCCAGAACATGGCGGAGGAGAAGAGGAAGGAGCGCACCTCGCTCCGGCCGAAGTCGAAGACCTGGGTGCCCCACTCGTCGTGCTCGCCCTTGCGGGGGTCGGAGTACTCGTAGGTGGGGGTCCCGTCAAAGCGGTAGAGGCCGAAGGCGTCCCGGGGGAAGTGGGCGGGGACCCAGTCCATGATGACGCCCACCCCCGCCTGGTGGAGCTGGTCGATGAGGTATTTCAGGTCGTCAGGGATGCCGAAGCGGCTGGTGGCGGCGAAATAGCCGGTGCACTGGTAGCCCCAGGAGGCGTCGAGGGGGTGCTCGGTGACAGGGAGAAACTCCACGTGGGTGTACCCCAGCTCCTTGACGTAGGGGACCAGGTAGGAGGCGATGTCCCGGTAGGAGAGGAACTCCCCCTCGCCGGTGCGGCGCCAGGAGCCCAGGTGGCACTCGTAGATGTTCATGGGGCGGCGGTAGGGGGGATTTTTGGCCCGGTAGCTCAGCCAGTCCTGGTCCCCCCACTGGTAGCCGGTGTCCAGGTCGTAGATCTTGGTGGACACATCGGGGCGGGTGGCGCAGTGGAAGCCGTAGGGGTCCGCCTTGCCCACGAAGGAGCCGTCCTCTTTATGTATGGCGTACTGGTAGGCGTCATAGCGCTTCAGGCCGGGGACGAACGCCTCCCAGATGCCGCCCTCCACCTTGGTCATGGGGGTGGCCTCCAGGTCCCAGTGGTTGAAATCGCCGATGATGGTCACCCTGGGGGCGTTGGGGGCCCAGACCCGGAACAAGTACCCCTCAGTCCCGTCCTCCGCCTTGGCCGGGTGGGCGCCGAAGCACTTCCAGGCGTGCGTGGAGCGGCCCTCAGAGAAGGCCTCCAGCTCTAAAAACAGGTCGGAAGGGGACAGGTTTTCTTGATATTTGGACATGTTTATCACCTCAAGCTGTTGTTTGACTATCATTATCGGATAAACCGCCAATAAGGCGTAGAAAGTTGCTCAAAATATTTATATAAATTATACAACGTAGCCTGCCCCCCGTCAAGTAAAATACAGGAAAAGTGTGGATAAGTTTCCAGAATGGATACAGACGGCGGAGCGCTCTCTCCGGACGGCTTCTGTCCGGAGAGAGCGGCAGTGGCTCAGCGGCCCATCAAAAGGTCTTGGAGCATTTGAGAGAAGATCTCCGGAACGGACAGCCGGTCCACGGCCCGGGAGGCCAGGATGGGGACGGTGTCCCGCAACTCCTCCCCCACATAGACCTCCATCTGCCCCAGGGTCTGGCCCTGGTCCACGGGGGCCTCCACGTTGTCCGCCAGAGTCAGGCGGGTGGTGATCTGGCCCTCCTCTCCCCGGCGCACCAGCAGGCGGCAGTCCCGCTGGAGCTGAGGCTGGACCTGTCCCTGGACGCCCAGTAGCACGTCCACAGGGGCGAGAGGGGCCTCGGGGTAGACGGAGGTCAGGGAGTAGTGGGCAAAGCCGTAGTCCAGGAGGGCCTTGGCGTCCTCGAAGCGCTGGCTGGTGGTGGGGGCCTTCATCACCACGGCGATGAGCTCCATCCCGTCCCGCTCGGCGGTGGCGGACATGCAGTACAGCGCCCCGTCGGTGGAGCCGGTCTTCAGGCCGGTGGCCCCGGGGTAGAAGCGGATCAGCCGGTTGGTGTTGGTCAGCCCGAACTCCCCGCCCCGGATGGAGTCCATCCAGATGGTGGCGTAGTCCCGGATGGACGGGTGGTTCAGGATCAGCTCCCGGGACATGAGGGCGATGTCATAGGCGGAGGTCACATGCCCCTGGGCGGGCAGGCCGGTGCAGTTGAGGAAGGTGGTGTCCTCCATCCCCAGCTCCCGGGCCCGCTGGTTCATCTGGGCCACAAAGGCGGTCTCGCTCCCGGCCAGGTGCTCCGCCAGGGCCACGGCACAGTCGTTGCCCGAGACCACGGTGACACATTTGATCATCTCGTCCACGGTCATCTGCTCCCCCTCCTCCAGATAGACCTGGGAGCCGCCCATGCCCGCGGCGTAGGAAGAGACGGTGACCGTGTCGTCCAGGGCGACCCGCCCCGAGTCCACCGCCTCCATGACCAGAAGCAGGGTCATGACCTTGGTGACGCTGGCCGGCTCCAGTTGCTGGTGGGCGTTCTGGTCGTAGAGGATAGCGCCGGTCTCCTTTTCCATGAGGACGGCGGAGGGGCAGGACAGGGACAGGGCGGCCTCCTCCCCGGCGGCGGAGGCGGCGGGAGAGACGGCGCTGAGAAGGGCGGCCGCGAATAACAGAGAGAGTATGCGTTTCATGAGATCGATTCCTCCTGATCCATCGGTTGTCGGTATGGACAGGATGTGGCGGGCGCCGTTTTTCTATGCGCGAAGGGCAGACGGTATTTTTTTCTGCTTCTTGTCGCGCTTCAGTGGTCCACTATAGCATAGCGCCGGCAAAAAAACGGAGGAAGGCGGTCGAAGAGGTGGAGGGGGACGGGAGAAAAAAGAAGGGGGAAAGAGGGACGCGAATGTACAACTTTCGGGGGAAAGCGGGTAAGGGCGAGGGGGGAATCAGGTGGCAAAGAAATCGGAGCTTCCGGATCGGAAGCAAATATTGAAGCGGATGTGGCAACTGGTCAACGCGGGGGCCCGGGATGCGGTCCAGCTGGCCTTTCTCTCGGAGCAGGACCGGGCGGATCTGGGGCATCTGGAGCTGGACGCGCTGACCGAGTTCAAACGGGGGGCCAACGGGGTGGTGGAGCTGAAATTCACCGACCGGGCCAAACTGCTGGAGCGGCTTCTGGATGCGGTGGACCAGAGCGGCGAGGAGCAGGTGGAGCGCTTTCTGCAGGCGATGGAGGACCAGAGCGGGTGAGCCGGGGGATGCGATTTTCTCCCAAGCAGAGGCAGGTGCTGATCTGGTGGAGGCCGGGCTCGCCCCACCGGGGACAACAGGCGATCCTCTGTGACGGGGCGGTGCGGAGCGGAAAGACGCTGTGTACCGGCCTGTCCTTCTTCTGCTGGGCGATGAGCACCTTTCAGGGGCGCAATTTCGCCCTGTGCGGGCGGACCATTCCGTCGGTGCGGCGCAACCTGCTGTCGGAGCTCCTCCCCCTTCTGGGGGCGATGGGGTTCCGGTGTGTCCAGCGGAGGACGGAAAATTTGCTCCAGGTGGAACTGGGCGGGCGGCACAACTCCTTTTATCTGTTCGGGGGGAAGGACGAGAGCTCCGCCGCCCTGATCCAGGGGATCACCCTGGCGGGGGCGCTGTTGGACGAGGTGGCGCTGATGCCCCGGTCCTTTGTGGAGCAGGCGGTGGCCCGCTGTTCCGTGTCCGGGAGCCGGCTGTGGTTTTCCTGCAACCCGGAGGCCCCCACCCACTGGTTCTATCGGGAGTGGGTGCAGAAGGCGGAGGAGAAGAGGGTGTTGCGGCTCCGCTTTACCATGGAGGACAACCCGGGGCTGACCCCCCAGGTGCGGGAGCGGTATGCCGAGCTGTTCCAGGGGACCTTTTACCGGAGGTTCGTCCTGGGGGAGTGGGTGGCCGCGGAGGGGCTGGTCTACGACTTTTTTGACGGGCGCTATCTGCAGGATGTGCCGGAGGGGGAGATGGAGCAGTGGTACATCTCCTGCGACTACGGCACGGCCAACCCCACCTCCATGGGCCTCTGGGGGCTACAGGGGGGCGTGTGGTACCGGGTGGCGGAGAGCTATTACGACGCCAGAGAGCGGCACAGACAGCGCACCGATGAGGAGCACGCCGACGCCCTGGAGGAGCTGGCCGGGGGGCGGGCGATCCGGGCGGTGGTGGCCGACCCCTCCGCGGCCAGCTTCTGCGCGGCCCTGCGCCGGAGAGGGTGGCGGGTGAGGCGGGCGAACAACCAGGTGCTGTCGGGCATCCGCCTGACCGCCCAGCTGTTGAAGAGCGGGAGACTGGTCATCTGCAGGGGATGCGAGGCGGCCATCCGGGAGTTCGGCCTCTACCGCTGGGATGAGGACGGACAGGGACAGGACAGGGTGAAAAAAGAGCACGACCACGCCATGGACGAGATCCGATATTTTGCCGCCACGGTGGTAGCGGGGCGGGTCGGGAGCGACCTTTTTGCCGGAAGCGTGGAGCGGGAGAGCTTTTAGGCGTGGTCGCGCTCTTTTGACCCCGCCACAGGCGGGGCGGCGCGATAAGCGCCGTAAATTCGCAGGGCCACAGGCCTGAAGAATTTCCGCAGGGCGAATTCAGTTCGCCCGAGGATAGAAAGAATTGGGGCCCCCACCCGGCCAGGCCGGGTGGGGAGGCACGACCACGCCATGGACGAGATCCGATATTTTGCCGCCACCGTGGTAGCGGGGCGGGCCGGAGGCGGCCTTTTTGCCGGAAGCGTGGAGCGAAATGGAGTTTGAACGACAGCGGTGAGAGCTGAGAGCCGCCCCCGCGCAAGCGCGGAGAGCGGAGATTTCTGAGCGCGGTCCAAGCGGAGAGGACCGGGCAGAGAGGGGAGAGGGAAGAGATGAGATGGTGGGAGCGCAGGCGCAAGGCCCCGAACGCGCCGGTGATCCAGGTGCGGCGGAGCGAGGGGCACCCCTTTGGCGCGCTGGACCGGTATGTGCCGCTCCATACGGGGGAGATGGCGCTGTACCGGGCGATCCGGGAGGGGATCCCCATCGTGGACGCGGCCATTTGGAAGCTGGTGCGCCTGTGTAGCGGCGTGTCGGTCCGGTGCCGGGACGGCAGAGCCCAGGAGGAGCTGGAGCGGTTCTTCCGGACCGTGGACACCGGCTGGGGCCAGAGAGGGCTCCAGTCCTTTTTGGACCGGTATCTGGACGATCTGTTCACCTGTGGCCACGCGGTGGGAGAGATGGTGCTGGACGCGGAGGGGAGAGATATGGTGGCCCTTCTGTGCGCGGACCCGGAGCAGGTGGAGGTCAGACTGGGGGACAGCCCCCTGGAGTTCCGGCTGTGCAGGGCGGGCATAGGCGAGGGCAGGGAGTTGCCCTGGCAGGAGCTACTGCTGTTCACCCCGTTCCAGCCCACCGGGGACAGCCCCTGCGGGGTGTCGCTGTTGCGGTCCATGCCCTTTTTGGCCGGGATCCTTCTGAAGATCTTTCAGACCACCGGCCAGAACTGGGAGCGGGCGGGAAATCTGCGCTTCGCGGTGATCTGCAGGCCGGGGGAGGGGGAGGAGCCCTTTGCCCAGGAGCGGTGCCAGCAGGTGGCCCAGGAGTGGTCGGCGGCCATGCAGGCGGGCCGGGCCGGGAGTGTCCGGGATTTTGTGGCCGTGGGCGATGTGGATATCCGGGTGATCGGGGCGGACGGGCCGGTGCTGGACAGCCAGGTGCCGGTGCGGCAGATCCTGGAGCAACTGGTGGCCCGGACCGGGATCCCGCCCTTTATGCTGGGGCTGTCCTGGTCCACGACGGAGCGCATGAGCGCCCAGCAGGCGGACCTGCTGACCAGCGAGATCACGGCGATCCGGCGGTGTGTGGAGCCCGCGCTCCAGCGGGTGGCGGAGCTGTGGCTCCGGCTCCACGGGTTTCAGCCACAGGCGGAGATCCTGTGGGAGGATATCGATTTGCAGGACATTGTGGAGGAGGCCAGAGCCGAGTTGTACCGGGCTCAGGCCGCCCATTTGAGAGGAGACTGACATGAGGATTGTGAAAGAGACCCTGGGCGGGGAGAAAACACAGCTGGGGGCCGGCGATCTGGAGCTGATCCACCGGCTGGCGCGCAGTCCCCTGGGGGAGGAGGAGCTGTATACCTTCTCGGTGCGCCTGTGCGACAACGAGATCGACCGGGACTGGGAGCGGTTTACCGACCAGACGCTGGAGGAGCTGGCCGGGCTGTTTGTGGGGAAGAGCGGGATCTTTGACCACCAGTGGTCGGCCCGGGGACAGGCGGCCCGGATCTATAAGACGGAGGTGGTCCGGGAGCCCGACCGGCTGACCCGGACCGGGGAGCCCTATTGCTGGCTGAAGGGCTACGCCTATATGGTGCGGACGGAGGGCAACCGGGATCTGATCAGAGAGATCGAGGGGGGCATCAAACGGGAGGTGAGCGTGGGGTGCGCCGTGGACCGGGCGGTGTGCTCTGTCTGCGGCGCCGACCGGAATCAGACGGACTGCGGCCACCGGAAGGGGCAGGAGTACGACGGACGGCTGTGCTATGCCACCCTGGAGGGGGCCAGCGACGCCTATGAGTTCTCCTTTGTGGCGGTGCCGGCCCAGCCCATGGCCGGAGTGGTCAAAGGGGCGGGGGACTGGCGCGCCGTGGCGGCCCGGGACCCCGGCGCCCGCAAGGAGCTGGCCCGGCTGGAGGAGGAGGCCAGATTGGGCCGGCAGTACGCGGAGACACTGCGGAGCGAGGTGGTCCGGCTGGCCCTGCTGGCGGACCGGGAGCTGGACGGCAGTGTGGTGGAGTCGGTGGCCAAAAAGCTGGAGCCCGCGGAGCTCCAGGCGCTGGCGCAGTCCTATGCCCGGCAGGCGGGGGAGCGCTTTCCCGTGAAGGTACAGCTGACATATAGGGCGGAGAAGAGAGCTGAGGAGGCCGACCAGGCCTTTTTGGTATAGCGGGACACGGCGGCCGGCGGGGCCGGCCGGAGGTCCGGAAAAAGGAGGAAATGGATATGAGTAAACTTTCGTTTGAGGGCATTGGCGCGGTGGTGGCCACCTTTTCCGCGGGGGAGGGGGTCAAGGGCGGACAGCCCGTCAAGCTGACCGGGAACGGCGCGGTGGGGCCCTGCTCCGCCGGGGAGGCCTTTTGCGGTGTGGCCATGGAGCCCCGGGCGGGGCTGGCGGCCGTCCAGGTGGGCGGGTTTGTCACCGTCCCCAGCTCCGGCGGCGTGGCGGTGGGCCGCGCCACTCTGGTGGCGGACGGCAATGGCGGCGTGAAGCCCGCGCCGGCGGCCACTGTGGAGCCCGGGGACGACGGGGCGGTGACCATCCCGGTGGCGGCCGGAGTGCCCGCTCTGGTGGTCAGCGTGGAGTCGGACGGGACAGCGGTGCTGTTGCTGTAAGCGAGAAAAGGAGTGTGGAACATGGCATTTGCATATGACAATCTGAAGCTGGACAAGGGGATGTATCAGGAGGCGGGCCGCACCTTTACCCAGGTGCTGGAGAGCCAGGACCCCAGCGAGCGCTATCAGGGGACCAGCCTGGAGGGGCTGGACGCCTTTCAGCGCCAGCTGAAGCGGTTTGACATCAAGGTGCGGGGCGCAGGGAGCGACGTGGTGGAGAAATTTTTCCGCACCGCGGACTCCGCCGTGCTGTTCCCGGAGTACATCGCCCGCACGGTGCGCCAGGGGATCGAGGAGAGCGACATCCTGCCCCAGATCACGGCGGCCACCACCCGGTTTGACGGGATGGACTACCGCTCCATCACCGCCCAGGCCGGCGGCGACGAGAAGGAGCTCAGACCGGTGGACGAGGGGGCGGAGATCCCCGCCACCACCATCAAGGTGCAGTCCAACCTGGTGAAACTGCGCAAGCGGGGGCGGATGCTAGTGGCCAGCTATGAGGCGGTCCGGTATCAGAAGCTGGACCTGTTCTCGGTGACCCTCCGCCAGATCGGCGCCCATATTGCCCGCACCCTTCTGGAGGACGCGGTGGACGTGCTGATGAACGGGGACGGGAACGGCAACGCCGCCCAGCAGGACAGTGTGAAGACCGCCGGGACGCTGACCTACGACGATCTGGTGGACTTCTGGGCCAAGTTCGACCCCTATGAGATGAACGCGTTGCTGGTGTCCGGCGACGTGATGGTGGACCTGCTGAAGCTGACGGAGCTCCAGAACCCCCTGACGGGGCTGAATTTCCAAGGGACGGGCAAGCTGACCACTCCCCTGGGGGCCAACCTGTACCGCACCTCGGTCCTGCCCAGCGGCACGGCCATCGGTCTGGACCGGCGGTTTGCTCTGGAGCTGGTCCAGGGGAGCGACGTGATGGTGGAGTACGACAAGCTCATCGACCGCCAGCTGGAGCGGGCGGCCATCACCACCATCAGCGGGTTTGCCAAGATCTTTTCCGAGGCCAGCCGGGTGCTGGAAGTGTGAGATGGACGAGCGGATCATGGCCCTGTGCAGGGCGATGGGCGCGCCGGAGGACCAGGAGGAGCTGTTGCTCCCCCTGGTCCAGGCGGCCCAGGGGGCGTTGACCGCCCGGCTGAAAAGGGGGATCGGACCGGAGGACTGTGGCCCCGCCTTTTTGCTGGCAAGCGCCATGCTGGCGATGGAGAGCCTCTGGGAGGCGACGGGGCAGGGGAACGCGGTGACGTCCTTTACGGCCGGTGACCTGTCCGTCCACATGGGGACGGGCAACGGCGGGGGAGGCGGAGGACTGCGGGCCCAGGCGGACCGGCTTCTGGCCCCCTGGCTGGCGGACGGGAGCTTTCAGTTCCGGGGGGTGCGGGGATGATGGCTCGGGTGTGGAGCCGGATCCTGTCTTACTACGGACAGAAGGTCACCCTCCGGAGAGACGGGCAGGAGGAGACGGTCCGGGCGATCCTGCAACCCATACTGGGAGCGGCGGAGGAGCAGGAGGTGCCGACCCCCCTGGGGAGAGCGCGGCGGGATCGGTTTTTGTACCTGGGGCCGGCGGGCCACCTCCTGGATGAGGAGACCGTCGTGGAGTGGAACGGCGGGGAGTACCGGGTGCGGTCGGCCCAGCTGGCGGGGCGGGAGATCTGCCCGCACTGGTGGGCCATGCTGTACCCCAGAGATGAGGTGACCCAATGAGCGCGGGAATGGAACAGATCCGGGCGCAGATGGCGGAGCATCTGAACAGCCACGGCGTAGTAGCGGTGACCGCCTGGCCGGATTCCGGCCGGACGGAGGAGGACCGCGTGGTGGCCGTGGTCTCCCTGAGAGGGTGCCAGGTGGGGCCCGCCGGGTTTCAGAACTATCTGGGAGAGCGGTACGACCAGGAGACCGGGCTGTGGCAGGAGCGGTATGGGCGGCGGGCCCGGCTCACCTTCGGCCTGGATCTGTACGCCCCGAAGCAGGGGAGCGGACAGCAGGTCCAGGAGGCCTTTGACCGGATGGCCGGCGCACTGCTCACAGGCGGGCCGGCGGGGCTTGCGGTGGAGGAGTTCTCCTGTGGGGAGACGGGCTACGACCCGGAGAGCCGGAGGCTGAAACGACCGGCCCAGGCGGTGTGTACGGCCATCTTGTATGAGACGGTCCGGGCAGGGGGAGAGTTTGTGGACTTTGAATTGCGAGGAGTGGTAAAACCATGAATATAGCGGTACATCAGCGGCCGGGCGTGTACTCGTCCTATGACGCGTCCTCGGTGGTCAGCGGAAGCGGCGCGGGCAGATTGGTGGGCATCGTGGCGGTGAACACCAAGGCGACGGCCGGGGTGGCACAGACCGTCACCACCTATGACCAGGCGGTGACGGCCTTTGGGAGCGGAGGCGAGGAGGACCTGGCGGAGATGATCCGGCTGGCCCTGCGGAACGGGGCCTCCGGCGTGGTGGCGGTCCCGGTGGCCAATGCGCAGGGGTATGAGGACGCCTTTGAACAGATGGCGGGACTGGAGAATATCGCAGTGGTCCTCTGCGACAGCACCGAAGGGGAGGTACAGCAGGCCCTGCGGGACAGCGTGGAGGCGGCCTCCCAGGCCCGGCGGGAACGGCTGGCGGTGGTGGCCGGCGAGGCGGACGAGACGGTCAGCGAGCTGGTGGCCCGGGCCAAGGAGCTGAACCACGAGCGGGTGGTATTGGTGGCCCCGGGCGCGGTGGACAGTGAGGGGGACGCCCTCTCCGGTCTGACGGTGGCGGCGGCGGTGGCCGGCGCCATCGCGGGGGAGAGCGACCCCGCGATGCCCCTGGGGGGCGCGGAGCTCTATGGGCTGAACGGCATTGCCGCCAGGCTGGAGGACAACGACCTGGATCTGTTGATCCTGGGCGGAGTCACGCCGGTGGAGAGTGTGGGCGGCGCGGTCAGCGTGGTGCGGGGGGTGACCACCCGGACCACCACAGGCGGAGCCGCGGACGCGACCTGGCGGGACCTGTCCACCATCCGGGTGGTGGACCATGTGATCCCCGGTCTGCGGAGCGCCCTGCGGAGCAAATTCCGGCGGGCCAAGAACACGGCCCAGAGCAGAGGGGCGATCCGGGCCCAGGTGGTGCTGGAGCTGGAGCAGAGGCTGAGCCAGGAGATCATCACAGGCTATGGCGATGTGGCGGTGACGGAGGACCCGGCGGACGCGTCCCGGTGTCTGGTGGAGTTCTCTTTCACAGTGGCCCACGGCCTGAACCAGATCTGGCTCACCGCCCACATTACGGTCTGAGAGGAGGATGCGCATGAGTACGAGCGGTTTTCCCACCAGCAGTGATATCTACCTGGAGGTGGACGGGACCCGCGTGGCGGTGGTCCAGAGCTATTCCGCCGAGAGCACAAAGGGGAGCACATCGGTGGAGGCCTTTGGGGAGGCGGAGCCGGTGGCCACGGTGCCCGGTCAGGCCAGCCACGTGGTGGAGCTGAGCCGGCTGTATGCCACCGATGAGGCCATCCGGGACGGGATCGACTTTTACAGCCTGTCCGGGTTTTCCCTGGTCATCTGCAAGCCGGACAAGAAAATCATCTACGCGGACTGCCAGTGGAGCAAGATCCAGGAGAGCGCCACGCTTGGCAGTATGGTGCTGGAGAAGGTCACGCTGGTGGCCTCCCGCCGCATTGAGACGGGGGTGTGACGATGCCGGACTCCATTTTGGCCGGGCGGGACAGGACCGACCTGGGCAATGGGATGAGCCTGCGGCTCCTGTCGGCGCTGGAGGTGCTCCAGGCCCGGAGAGAGGCGGCGGAGCTGGCCGGGGAGGACAGGGAGAGGGCCCTGTGCTCCAACGCGTGCCTGTTGGCCAGAGCCCTGGAGCGGACAGAGGACCACAGTCCGGTTTTTTCAGACGGCCGGGCTGTGCTGGCGGGGCTGACCGTAGGGGAGGTGGCCGCGCTGGCCGCCCGGTGGAGCCAGTTCAACCGGGAGGAGGACCCGGGGCTGGAGCTGGACGGGCAGGAGCTGGAGAACGTAAAAAAAAACTCCGTGAGGACGCCGGAGAGCGCCTGCGGTGGCGGGTGCTGAAGCAGTTCGGGGCGCTCCCCACAGAGGAGAGAGCCCGGAATATGAAGGGGCGGGACTACCTGTGGTGTCTGACCAACCTTCTGCTGGACCGGGAGGAGGAGCTGGAGCGGCTGTGCCCCTCCTGCAGGGCCCGGGCGGCGCAGGAGCACTGCCCGGTGTGTGGGAGAACGACCGGCCAGACGGAGGGAGCGGACAACCCGGCCTTTGACTGGGAGCGCTATCGGAGGCTGAGAGAGGGGGAGAGGCTTTGACCGATTATCTGGAGGCGCTGGAGGGGGACGAGGACTTCCTTCGGGAGTTGGAGCGGACGCTGGAGCGGGCGCTCCCCAACTGGGGCCCGGAGTGGGGGGAAGCCCCCGGCCGGGGCGTTGCCCGGGGGGAATACGGGCAGACGGAGCGGGATGGGAGGACACCGCGCCGGGCGCGGGGGCACAGCCGGACAGCCGGGGCGACACCGGAGGAGCCGGCGGAGACCGCACGGGCGGATGAGATCGCCGGGTACGGCGAGGCGCAGGATGCCGGGCGGGAGGAGAGCGCTCTGCTGGCACAACTGGCCCGGCTGGAGCGGATGGACCCGGGGCCATCCCCTTTTCTGGAGAACAGGGAAAGCCAGAGCCGGGAGCCGGGCCGCGGGGGAGGAGAGCGGGCCCCCTGGAGAGGGACCGGTGTGGAGGGAAGATTGCCCCGGGGGACGTGGACGGCCGGGGGCATGGCCGGGGAGACGGCACGCCCCAGTGGCGGCGACGAGGGGAGCCGGTGGGCCGAGTGGGCGGACCGGGCCTTCCGCCGGGACAGCCGCCGCTATGACGGCGGATTTTATTTATACTGAAAAAGAGGAAGGAGCGCGGGAAGATGCTGTTGTCGCCCATGCGATACAAGGGGTATGTGTGGCCCCACAACCCCAGAGTGTACACCATCGACTATGAGCGGGAGATGGCGGTGCACAAGACCCCCTTCGGGCTGTACCAGCTTCAGGATCTGGGGCGGACCAACCGGATCATGGAGGGGGAGGGGGAGTTTGTGGGGGAGGGGGCCTATGCCCAGTTTGGACAGCTGGCCACTGTCTTCTATTCCGAGGGGGCGGGACTTCTGGTCCACCCCCTGTGGCAGGTGTCCAGCGCCTTCTTTGTGTCCCTCCGGCTGGAGCAGGAGCCCCGCCCGGACTATGTGCGCTACTCCTTCGCCTTCTGGGAGGACAACGACCACTATACCGGCCTGGCGGTCCGGGACACCCAGATCGCCCAGGAGCAGTCCGCCGGGGCAGAGGCCGCGGGGAGCGCGGAGCCGCTCTACCACAGGGTGGTCCAGGGCGATACCCTGTGGGCCCTGGCGGGGCGGTACGGGATCAGTCTGAGCGAGCTGGTGGCGCTGAACCCGCAGATCAAAAACCCGAATCTGATCCGGGTGGGGGAGGAGGTGCGGGTGCGGTGATCGCCTATGTGACGGACTGGAGGGGGGAGCGGTGGGCCCTCCCCCAGGCGGAGCGCTGGCAGATGGATTACACCACCGGAGTGCCCAGCGACAGCTTTCTGCTGTGTTGCCCCTGGGAGGCGGATAACCCCACCGCGCCCGAGGACTGGGTGGCCTTTCAGGCGGAACACGAGGGGGAGCGGGTGTTCACCGGGGTGATCGACGAGTGCGAGGTGCGGGTGGACCACACAGGGCGGACCCTGGAGCTGTCCGGGCGGGGGATGGCCGCCCGGCTTTTGGACAACGAGGCGCTGAGCCAGGACTATCAGCTGGCCACCCAGGCGGATATCCTTCGGGACCACGTGACCCCCTACGGGGTGGAGGTGGCGCCCGGGGGGACGTTACCTCCGGTGGAGCGGTTTTCCGTGTCCGCGGGGAGCAGTGCCTGGTCGGTGGTCTATGAGTTTGCCCGGTACTACGGCGGGGTCTCCCCCCGGTTCGACCGCCGGGGGAGGCTGGTCCTCTCCCAGTGGCAGGACGGGCAGGAGCGGGTGGTGGACGACAGTAGTCCGGTGACCGCCCTGGCCCGGCGGGACCGGCGCTACGGGGTGCTGTCCCAGGTGCTGGTGCGGGACCGGTGGAGCGGGCAGGTACAATCGGTATCCAACCGGGACTTTTTGGAGAGAGGCGGACAGGCCAGGCGGGTAGTGACCATGCCCAGCCGGAGCAACTACAAGACCATGCGCTACAACGGGAAATTCCAGCTGGACAAGTCGGCGGCGGAGCTACAGAGGCTGGAGGTGACGGTGGCACAGCCGTTTTGCGCCTGGCCGGGGGAGCTGGTGAGGATCCAGCGCTCCGGCTGGGATTGGAACGGGCGGTACCGGGCGGCCCAGGTGACAGTGGGGATGGATCAGACGGGCTATTGGAGCCGGCTGGAGCTGGCACGGCCCGATGTGATAGGATGAGGTGAAGAGATTATGTGGACATCGGAGCGCAGACGGGAATTCCCTGTGCGGGAGGCACCCGCGGAGCTTGGGACGGTCACGCTGGGCGGGGACCCGGCGGGGGTGGTCCTGGGGGGCGAGCGGCGGTGGCTCCCGGTGTACGGACCGGGAGGCTACAGCTGGCGCCCCACGGCAGGCGACAAGGTGCTGGTGCTGAAAGCGGGAGCGGAGGGGGAGGCCCCCTGTATCCTGGGCAAGGTCCAGCAGGGGGAGGAGCTGAAGGCAGGCGAGGTGAAGCTGTCCGGCGGGGCCAGCTCCATCCTTCTGGGACAGGAGACCCTGGAGCTGGAGGGAGATATCCGGATCAACGGGACCACTCTGGAGGCGTATATCGCCCAAGTTCTGGCAGAGCTTTTGGGATAGGGGGCGCGGAATGGAACGGATCTTGAGAGATGGGGACTATGTTCCCGACGGGCTGGGGGGATTCGAACAGACATCGGGGGAGCGGGAGGCGCTGGCCCGGGTGCTGTTTCTGCTGACCGCCCGGCGGGGGAAATTCCCGTTCCTGCCACGGATGGGGAGCCGCCTCTACCAGCTGGGGCGGGAGAGGCCGTCCGCGCGGCAGGCGTTGGCGGCCCAATATGTGACAGAGGCGCTGGCGGGGGAGCGGGATCTGCGGGTGGTGTCCACCGAGTGGGCGGAGACCGGGACAGGGGCGGAGCTGAAGGTGCAACTGGAGTGGCAGGGAGAGACGCTGACCGCCACCCTGGAGCTGTGACAGAAGGAGTGGAGCGAGTGAAACAGGTCGAGGAGATCTATCAGGAGATGATGGAGACATTTGGGGACCGGACCGGTATGGAGCCCCGGGAGGGCACGGATCTGTCCGCCCGGATGTACGCCCTGGCGGCCCAGGTGTATGCCCTGTACGTCCAGGCGGAGTGGGTGGTCCGGCAGGCCTTCCCCCAGACGGCGGAGGGGGGGCACCTGGACTATCACGCCCAGCTGAGAAGCCTGGAGCGCAAGCCCGCGGTGGCCGCGGAGGGGACCGTGCGGTTTTCCGCCGCGGAGACGGCGGAGACGCCCCGGGAGATCCCACTGGGGACGGTGTGCATGACAGCGGGGATGGTGCGGTTTGAGACCACGGAGGAGGCGGTGTTGCCGGCGGGCACCCTGTCGGTGGAGGTCCCGGTCCAAGCGGTGGAGCCGGGCGCGGCGGGGAATGTGTCCGCGGGGGCCATCCTGTCCATGGCGGTGGCCCCTATGGGGATCGTGTCCTGTACGAACCCCAAGGCCTGTGCCGGCGGGGCGGACCAGGAGGGGGACGAGGAGCTCCGGGCGCGGGTGCTGGACACCTTCCAGCGGTTGCCCAATGGAGCCAATGCCGCCTTTTATGAGCAGGAGGCCCTTTCCTTTGATCAGGTGGCCGCGGCGGCGGTGATCCCCCGGGCCCGGGGGATCGGGACGGTGGATGTGGTGCCGGCAACGCTGGCGGGTGTGCCGGACGAGGAGCTGTTGGAGGAGCTGGAGGATTACTTTCAGGCGCGGCGGGAGATCGCCGTGGACGTCCAGGTGCGGGCGCCGGAGACCCAGGAGGTCAATGTGAGCGTGCAGGTCCGGGCCGCCGGCGACCGGGACGGAGAGCAGGTGCTCGACGCGGTGGAGGGGGCCATCCAGGGCTGGTTCACCGGGAAATTGCTGGGGCGGGACATTTTGCGGGTCCAGCTGGGGGATCTGATCTACAGCTGTGACGGAGTGGAAAATTATGCCATTATTGCCCCGGCCGCCGATGTGGCGGTGGAGGCGGATACTCTGCCCCAGCTGGGTACCCTGACGGTGGAGGAGATGGTATGAGCACAGCACAGTATTTGCGCGACCTGTTGCGCCCCCTGGGGGTCTATGATCTGGAGGCCGCCTTCAATGGCGGGGAGCTGGACGCCCAGGGGGAGAGCCTGGACGGCACGACAGAGGCGCTGGAGGAGATTCAGCGGGAGACCTCCCTGGTGACGGCGGAGAGCTGGGGCGTGGAGCGCGTGGCCCAGCTGTTTGTGCGGCGGCCGGTGGCCGACCAGCCGAGAGAGCTGGCGGCCGCGCTGGCGGCGCTGTTGCGCATCGGAGGGGACAGCTTCACTCTGGCGGACATCAACGACACGATCACCGGGTGCGGGATCCCGGCCCTGGTGGCGGAGGTGGGGATCGGGCAGGTGGCGGTCTCCTTTCCCGGCGTGGCGGGGGAGCCGGAGGACTTTGAACGGCTCAAGGTGATCATAGAGGAGATCCTTCCCGCCCACCTGGGGATCCGGTACGACTTCTGGTATCTGACGTGGCAGGAGCTGGAGCAGAAATTCCCCTCCTGGCAGGCCATTGAGGAGCTGGCGCTGAGCTGGGAGGAGCTGGAGACCTGTGTGGAGCTGTTGTAGGTGAGCGGATCATGAGGTGGAGCAGGAACACGGACAGAGAAAACGCCCGCGCCCCGTTGATGGGGGCGCGGGCGTTTTTGCGCGGGAACGCTGGCCGGCTCAGGACCAGAGTCCGATGTTGAACGCGATGATGGAGGCGTTGAAAAAGTCGATGAACAGACTGCCCACCATGGGGATGGCGAAGTAGGCCACAGGGGAGGGGCCGTACTTCTTGGTGACCACCTGCATGTTGGCCATGGCGTTGGAGGTGGCACCCATGCCGAAGCCGATGAAGCCGGCGGTCATGACGGCGGAGTCGTAGTCCCGGCCCATGACGTTGAACACCACGAAATAGGAGAACAGGAACATCATGACCACCTGGGCCAGCAGGCAGACCACCATGGGCAGGGCGAGACCCACCAGCTCCCACAGCTTGAGGCCGGTCAGGGCCATGGCCAGGAAGATGGACAGGCACATATTGCCAATGGTGTCCACCTCCTCGGAGGGGAAGCTGATGTGGAGGGCCAGCTCCATGATGTTCCGGACCACCACGGCCACCAGCATGGCGCCGATGTAGCCGGGGAAGCTGAAGCCGCACAGGTCGGTCAGCCAGGTGCTGACCTGATTCCCGATGCCCATGGCCAGCATGATGACCATGAAGGCCTGGATGAACTTGGGGCTGGAGGAGGTGAAGTCCCCGTCCTCGCTGGCGACGTCGGTGGCCGTGTCCACGGAGGGGACCTGGGCCCCGTGGCCGTGGGTGAGGGTGCACTTCAGGTTGTGCTTGTTGATGAGCAGTCTGGCGGTGGGGCCGCCCATGAGGGAGCCGCAGACCAGACCGAAGGTGGCGGCGGCCACACTGACCACCGTACCCGCCTGGGCGCCTGCCGCCTCCAGATCGGGGCCGATGCCGGCGGCGGTGCCGGGGCCGCCGATGAGGGCGATGGAGCCACAGCCGATGCCGTAGAGGGGGTTCTCATCCATCAGGTACATGACTGCGCCGCCCAGGCCGTTTTGCAACAGGATCATGATGAGGCCGAGCCCCAGGAGGAGCAGGACCGATTTTCCGCCCTTGAACAGGGCGGGCAGGCTGACGGTGTAGCCCACGGTGGTGAAGAACATCGTCATGAACACGGTCTGGAGGGTGTCGTCAAAGGTGATGACGACGATGCCGAGGGCGTACATGATGGTGTTGACGATGGCGAAGCACAGACCGCCGACCAGAGGGGCCGGGATACAAAACCGGTTGAGGACGGAAATTTTGGCGGTCAAAAAGTCGCCCAGCCAGAACATGAGGGCGCCCAGCGCGACAGCGTGGTACATGTTGAGATTGATTTCCTGCATGATGATCTATCTTCTCCTTCTTCTCTCAGATTACGACACCGCCCGCCCCGGATCCGGGGACAGGGAACGAAGCGCGCAAAAGAAATTATAGCACGGACCGGGGGAGAAAAGAAGGAAAGAAGTCGTTAAAATTACAAGGAAATCGGAAAACGGGCGGATAAACTTACAAAAATCGGAATTTACCCGTTGGCCTGGGCCTCCACCAGACGGACGCCGCAGTACCGCTCCCGGAGCTTGGGCTTTTCGATCTTTCCGGTGGGGTTCCGGGGCACGTCGGCGAAGATGATCTTCCGGGGGCGCTTGTACCGGGGGAGCTCGGTGCAGAACTGGTTGATCTCGCTCTCGGTGCAGGTCATGCCCTCCTTCACCTGAATGACGGCGGCGGCGATCTCCCCCAGCCGGTGGTCGGGCAGGCCGATGACGGCTACGTCGTGGACCTTGGGGTAGGAGGCGAGGAAATCCTCGATCTGGACGGGGTAGAGGTTCTCGCCGCCGGAGATGATGACGTCCTTCTTCCGGTCCACCAGGAAGTAGAAGCCGTCCTCGTCCTGCCGGGCCATGTCCCCGGTGTGGAGCCAGCCGTCCTTGAGCACCTCGGCGGTGGCCTCCGGGTCGTGGTAGTAGCAGGTCATCACCCCGGGGCCCTTGACGCACAGCTCGCCCACCTGTCCCTGCTGGACCGGGCGGTTCTGCTCGTCCACGATCTTCACGCTCCAGCCGTAGCCGGGCAGGCCGATGGCCCCCACCTTGTCGATGTGGTCCATCCCCAGGTGGACGCACCCCGGGCCGGTGGACTCGGACAGACCGTAGTTGGTGTCATATTTGTGGTGGGGGAAGTAGGTCAGCCAGTGGTGGATCAGGGAGGGGGGCACCGGCTGGGCGCCGATGTGCATCAGCCGCCACTGGGACAGCTGGTAGTCCTCCAGGCGCAGGTCCCCCCGGTCCAGGGCGGCCAGGATGTCCTGGCACCAGGGCACCAGGAGCCACACGATGGTGCACTTCTCCCCGGAGACGGCGTCGAAGATGGCCTGGGGGGTGTTGCCCTTCAAGAGCACCGCCCGGCTACCGGTGAACAGGGAGCCGAACCAGTGCATTTTCGCGCCTGTGTGGTAGAGGGGCGGGATGCACAGGAACACGTCGTCATGGGTGGTCTCGTGGTGGATGGCCTCCATGCGGGCGGCCTGGAGCAGACACTCGTGGCGCAACAGGATGGCCTTGGGGAAGCCGGTGGTGCCGGAGGAGTAGTAGATAGCCCCGTCGTCCATGTCGTCCACCAGCACCTTGGGGGCGGCGGAGGAGCAGTTGGCGGTGGCCCGGTGGTAGTCCTCGGCGAAGGAGGGACAGGCGTCCCCCACGAAGAACAAAAGCATCTGGCTGGAGATCTTGGGCACGATGTCCTCCACCCGGCCGATGAACTCCGGGCCGAAGAACAGCACGTCCACGTCCGCCTTCTTCAGGCAGTAGTCGATCTCGTCGGCGGTGTAGCGGAAGTTCAGGGGGACGGCCACCGCCCCGGCCTTCAGGATGCCGAAGTAGATGGGGAGCCACTCCAGGCAGTTCATCAGCAGGATGGCCACCTTCTGGCCCTTCCGGATGCCCCGGCTCAGGAGCAGGTGGGCCACCCGGTTGGCCTTCTCGTCAAAGACGGACCAGGTGATCTCCCGCCGGTAGGGGGCGGTGGAGGTGGGCTGGATGAGGGCGTACTCCTTCCAGGTGACCCGCTGGGGCTCCTGGACCTCCGGGTTGATCTCCACCAGGGCGATCTCGTCTCCGTACAATTTGCTGTTGCGCTCCAGCAGATCGGTAATGGGCATATGGGCTCAGTTCCTTTCGAAAGCGCGGACAGGTCCGCTACTTTATTGGTTTTACTCGTTAAAGTAGCATAACGGATTTTGTCCCCCTTGTCAAGAGGGGAGAGGGGGACTTTCCGAAAAAACCTGAAATTTCCCCCGCCGCGCGGAGAATTATTCTTGACAGACGGGGCGGAAAGTGGCATAATGTCCCCGTTGAAAAGCGTAGACGGAGTCAAGTAGGGCCCGCTTTTGACTGTGCAGAGAGACCCCGGTGGGTGAAAGGGGTACGGTCCCGGGCCTGAAATTTCATCTCCAGAGCTGTCCGAGGAACGGCCCGGCAGGGTCAAGTAGAGCGGAACCGGGTCCTCCCGTTATCGGGGAACAGTGTTGCTGGACACTGGTGGAGGCCCTCCTTGCGAGAGGGGGGCGAATAGAGGTGGTACCGCGGGGAAGTCCCCCGTCCTCTGGTCAGGCTGACGCCGCCAGAGGTTTTTTTGTGCCCTTTTTGCGGCGAACGGACTTTTTCCACCATCTGGCGGCCGGGAAATGGAATTTTCCCTTTACCTTTGTACTTTCCTGTGTTACACTTTAGACGGATAAATCAGCACCCTGGCGGACCAGGGGCGGATAAAGGAGTGAGTCGTCGTGAAAGCGGGAAAGCGGGGGCGCAGTACGGCCCTGTATGAGACCATCTTGAAGCTGAAGGATCTGGACGAGTGTTGCCGGTTTTTCGAAGACCTTTGTACCCCGACGGAGTTGCGGTCCATGGAACAGCGCTTTGATGTGGCGGTGTATCTGCAACAGGGGCTGGTCTATCTGGACATTTTGGAGAAGACCGGGGCCAGTAGCGCCACCATCAGCCGGGTGCGCCGGGCCATGCTGGACAACGGAGCGGGCGGCGTCATGCAGGAAGTGATCCGCCGGGAGGCGCCCCGGGTGGACGAGGAGAAGGAAGCGTGACGCCACGGTCAGACGTGGTACGATACATCAGATCGAGGACATATCAGAAAGTAGGGAAGACATTATGAAGCAACTGATGTTGGGCAACGCCGCCGTTGCCCGGGGGCTGTATGAGGCGGGGTGCTGTGTGATCTCCAGCTACCCCGGCACCCCCAGCACCGAGATCACCGAGGAGGCCGCCAAGTACGACGCCATCTACTGCGAGTGGGCCCCCAACGAGAAGGTGGCCATGGAGGTGGCCTTCGGCGCCTCCCTGGCCGGGAAGCGGTCCTTCTGCGGCATGAAGCATGTGGGCCTGAACGTGGCCGCCGACCCCCTGTTCACCATGTCCTACACCGGGGTGAACGGCGGGGTGGTCATCGGGGTGGCCGACGACGCGGGGATGCACTCCTCCCAGAACGAGCAGGACTCCCGCCACTACGCCGAGGCCTCCAAGATCCCCATGCTGGAGCCCTCCAACTCCGCCGAGGCCCTGGCCTTCGCCAAGCTGGCCTATGAGCTGTCCGAGCAGTTCGACACCCCGGTGCTGTTGAAGATGTGCACCCGGGTGGCCCACTCCCAGTCCCTGGTGGAGACCGGCGAGCGGGAGGAGCGGGCCCCCATCCCCTATGAGAAGAACATCGCCAAGTACGTGATGATGCCCGGCAACGCCATCCGCCGCCACCCGGTGGTGGAGGAGCGCACCCGGAAGCTGACCGCCTGGGCCGAGACCGCCCCCATCAACCGGGTGGAGGAGGGGAGCGACCACTCCATGGGCATCATCACCGCCAGCACCTCCTACCAGTACGTGAAGGAGGTCTGCGGCGACCGCTACCCCGTGCTGAAGCTGGGCATGGCCTGGCCCATGCCGGTACAGCTGATCCGGGACTTTGCCGCCAAGGTGGACAAGCTGGTGGTGGTGGAGGAGCTGGATCCCTTCATCGAGACCCACTGCCGCGCTCTGGGGCTGGACCCGGTGGGCAAGGAGCTGTTCCCCATGGAGGGGGAGTTCTCCCAGAATCTGGTGGCCGAGAAGCTGGGCCTGACCGTCCACAGAGGCGTGAGCCTGGACGAGACCATCCCCCCCCGGCCCCCGGTGATGTGCGCCGGTTGCCCCCACCGGGGACTGTTCTACACCCTGAACAAAAATAAGTGCACCGTCCTGGGCGATATCGGGTGCTACACCCTGGGGGCCGTCGCCCCCCTGGCCGCCATGGACATGACCCTGTGTATGGGCGGCTCCATCAGCGGCATCCACGGCTTCAACAAGGCCCTGGGGGCGGAGAGCGAGCACAGGACCGTGGCCGTCATCGGCGACTCCACCTTCATGCACTCCGGCATGACCGGTCTGGCCAACATCGCCTATAACCAGTCCAACTCCACCGTCATCATCCTGGACAACTCCATCACCGGCATGACCGGCCACCAGCAGAACCCCACCACCGGCTACAACATCAAGGGCGACCCCGCCGGGAAGATCGACCTGGAGAAGCTGTGCCATGCCATGGGCTTCAACCGGGTGCGGGTGGTGGACCCCTATGACCTGGCCGAGTGCGACCGGGCGGTGAAGGAGGAGCTGGCCGCCGACGAGCCCTCTGTCATCATCTCCCGCCGGCCCTGCGCCCTGCTGAAATACGTCAAGCACAAGGCGCCCCTGGCGGTGGACACCGCCAAATGCGTGGGGTGCAAGAGCTGTATGAAGATCGGCTGTCCGGCGATCTCCATCAAGAATGGCAAGGCCCATGTGGACAACACCCTGTGCGTGGGCTGTGGCGTCTGCCAGCAACTGTGCCCGGTGGATGCCTTCTACAGCACCAAGAAGGAGGGCTGAGCGATATGGAAACCAAGAATATCATGATCGTGGGCGTGGGTGGCCAGGGCTCTCTGCTGGCCAGCAAGCTGTTGGGCCACCTGCTGATGGAACAGGGCTATGACGTGAAGGTGTCCGAGGTCCACGGGATGTCCCAGCGGGGCGGCAGTGTGGTCACCTATGTGCGCTACGGGGACCGGGTGGACTCCCCGGTCATCGACAAGGGGGAGGCCGACTTCATCGTCTCCTTCGAGCTGTTGGAGGCCGCCCGGTGGCTGAGCTATTTGAAGCCCGACGGGCAGATCGTCACCAACACCCAGCAGATCGACCCCATGCCCGTCATCACTGGGGCGGCCCAGTACCCGGAGAACCTGGTGGAGAAGATGAAGGCCACCGGGGCCAAGGTGGACGCCCTGGACTGCCTGAAGCTGGCCGAGGAGGC